>CAYPWK010000373.1:0-6055 GCA_964414365.1 uncultured Burkholderia sp. | reverse complement strand
TGGTGGAGCGGAGGAGGATCGAACTCCCGACCTTCGCATTGCGAACGCGACGCTCTCCCAGCTGAGCTACCGCCCCAACGAAGCGGCAATTGTAGCATACGGCGTCCGGCCTATGGCAAGCGGCGGCCGGCGGTGCGCGACCGCCGGTTCACCTCGAAGGCGCCCCTTCGAGCACCCACTGCACGACGGTTTTGATGTCGGCATCGCTCATGCGTGGATGCGAGGGCATGGGAATAACGCCCCAAACGCCGGCGCCGCCATCGCGCACCTTAGCCTCCAGCCTTTTCTGCGCTTGCGGATCGCCTTTGTACTTCGCGGCGACCTGAGCGAACCCGGGCCCGACGAGCTTGCGATCGACCGCATGACATCCGAGACAAGCGTTACTGCGCGCGATATCGAGCCCGGCGGGTGCCGCCGTGGCGCTTGCACCGACGGACCAACCCCCAACGACAGCAACCACCACCACGCCAACCCGACCAACCGCCGTCACACGACGAGCCCCAAACCTAATAAACAAGCCCATCATTGACTACGCGTCCCCGCCCCAGGCCTCACATGCGTCGAATCCGACACAGGCGCGGGTGCTTGCTGCCCCAGCGGCTGGGCGCTGATCGACGACGAGGGCACGGCCCCCACCGTCGGCTGGGCGTCAGCCGACTGCGCCGAACTCGGCGCACTAGCAGCCGTAGCCCCCGAAGCCGCCACAGCCTGCTGCTCCTGCGGCGAGATGTACTGAAACACCTTCACAACGCGCGAGACCCCAGGCACCGAAGCCGCGACATTGGCCCCCGTATCGCCTTCATCCTTCGTCACGAGCCCCATCAAATAGATGTTGCCGTTCTCGCCCACCACCTTGAAGTCGTTCGCCGAAATACCCTTCTCGGCAACGAGCCCGCCCTTCACGCGAGCAACGAGATACGAATCGTTGGCCCGCGTCGAGAAATCGCTCTTCGGTCCGATCGCCAGCTCATTGATCACCGCATCGACGTTAGGCAGCCCGCGCACGATTTCCTCGGCCCTTTTCTTGGCCGCCTCGTCGGGCACCTCGCCCGTCAGCAGCACTCTCCGATTGAACACGGTCAAATCGACATGCGATGCATCGCCCAACTCGTTGGCGATCTGCGAATACCCCTTGACCTGAATCTCGCGATCCTCGGTCTGCGTGCCGATCGTGCGCCGATCGGTCGCCATCAGCGCGCCGCCTCCTGCCGCACCGGCCACAGCCAGCACGCACCCTTGCAGCGTCACACCCAGCGATGCCGCCAGTCCGGCAGCGAGCATCCCCCGCACGAGCGTCTTCACGACGCGGTTTGCGTTCATCAGCCCTATCCCCTTTTTCTCGAAAGAAAGGTGAAATCAGTCTTCGCCGAGCAACATGGCATCGATGCCGTCGCAAAGGCAATGGATCGTCAGTAGCTGCAGTTCATGAATGCGCGCTACGCGCTCGGACGGCACGCAGATATGAATGTCGGTATCGGCAAGCACCTCGCCGATCTTGCCCCCGCCATGGCCGTCGCTGCCGTTACTCGCGCCCGCGCCATTCGCGGCGCCGTTCCTCGCGCCGCTGCCCGTCAGCGCGATCACGATCATCTCGCGCTCATGCGCCTCGTCAATCGCCGCGAGCACGTTAGCGGAATCGCCCGCGGCCGTCACGGCCAGCAGCACGTCGCCCGCATGGCCGAGCGCGCGGACTTGTCTCGCGTAGACGCTGTCGAACGAGCCGTCCGCCGCCAACGCCGTCAATACCGCGGAATCGGCCGTCAAGGCAATCGCCGGCAACCCGGGCCGCTCGCGCTCGAATCGCGCCGTCAGCTGCGCGGCGAAGCGCTGCGCGTCCGCCGCGGAAGCCCCGTTGCCGCAAACGAGTATCTTGTTGCCGTTCGCCAGCGCGCCGAACAGGGTGTCGACAGCCGCGGCGATCGGCATCGAGAGCGCATCCATCGCTTGCAGCTGAAGCGCGGCGCTATCGCGGAAATGCTGTTGAATTCGTTCGACTGACATCGCTTCTCTGCTTGTTCGGCGTGCTCGTTCTACCGATTCGGCACATGCACGCCGATACTCTCTCACTTCGACCACTGGATCCGCGCGCAAGTTTAACGCACTCCTAATGCAGCACGGCACCGCAATTTGCCTACAGACCATCCGCACGAAACGCATCGCGCAGCCAAACGACTCCGCAGCCATCGAACGCGACGACGTCGAAGCGGCACACGCTATTCACCAACCCGCGCGTCGCGAGAAAGTACTGCGCGGCATTCACGAGCCTTCGCCGCTTCTCATGGCCCACGCTCGCCATCGCGCCTCCATAGCCGCGCCAGGCCCGCGCACGCACTTCGACGAACACGAGCGCGCCCGCTTCGTCTCGCATCACGAGGTCGATCTCGCCGCTGCGGCAAGTGACGTTGCGCGCAATGAGGCGCAAGCGCTGCCGCCTCAGGTACTCGAGCGCACGCGCCTCGAACACGGCTCCGAGCCGCTTCGACCCACCACGCGCGGAAAAGTTGTCGACATCGCGAGCCAAACGCCGGGCCGGGGCGACAGCCGCGCTCGCGCTCGCACTCCCGCGCGGCCCAACGAGCCCCGCATGGCACAATGGCGACCTCCTCGCTTCACTTGCCCCCATCCTTCGTTTCATGTCTTCTGACCTCCTAGAACTCGCGCAACGGCAGCAGTACCCGGGCTCGGCGCTCTACATCGTGGCGACGCCGATCGGCAATGCGGCTGACATCACGCTGCGCGCGCTCCACCTGCTCGGCCTGGCCGATCGCATCGCGGCGGAGGACACGCGCAACACAGGGCAACTGCTCGCCCGCTACGGCATCTCGAAACCGCTCGTGGCCGTCCACGAGCACAACGAACGAGCGGCGGCCGAGCGCATCATCGAACATCTGCAAGCGGGTGAGCGCGTGGCCTACGTATCGGACGCCGGCACGCCCGGCATCTCGGACCCGGGCGCGAAGCTCGCCGATGCGGTACGCCATGCCGGCTTCGCCGTGATTCCGCTGCCGGGTGCGAGCGCGATCGCGACAGCCCTCTCCGTTGCCGGCGATTGGGCCCCGACGTTCACGTTTCTCGGCTTCGCACCGAATAAGCCGAAGCAGCGCGCGGCCTTTCTTCAGCCGCTCGTCACCCATCCGCATGCGATGGTCTTCTACGAAGCGCCGCATCGCATCGTCGAGACGGTGCGCGCGCTTGCCGATGCGTTGGGAGGTGAGCGGCGAATCTTGATCGCTCGCGAACTGACGAAGCTACATGAGGCGCTGCACGAGTGCACCCTGGCCGAAGGGCCAACGTGGCTCGAGGAAGACGCGAATCGCCAGCGCGGCGAGTTCGTGCTCGTCGTGGAAGGGGCGCCCGCGCAAACGCACGGCGCGCACGAGGACGCCGCCGTGCACGATGCGCTGCTTCGGTTGTTGCTGGAGGAGGTATCGGTGAGTTCAGCCGCCCGTATCGCCGCGGCGATCACAGGCGCGTCGCGTAACGCGCTCTATACACGCGCGCTCGAGCTCAAGAAGAACGACGCAAAGGAAGACGACAAAAACGACAGCGACGACGAGGCCCGGGAGGACTGAGAAGTCCCAGCCCGCCCTTGTATAACTACCGCGTTACTGCGCGCCCTTCGACGTATTGACGGAGGCAAGCGTCTCGCCGCGCTCAACCTGCGCCGCTTCTTCCTGCGAGAGGCCGACGATCTTCACGTGCGCCGTGCCGTCGTGCTGCAGCCCAAGCTCACGCGCGGCCGCAAACGACAGATCGATGATCCGGCCACGCACGTACGGGCCGCGGTCGTTGATCTTCACGATGACGGTCTTGTCGTTCTCGGTATTGGTCACGCGAACATACGACGAAAGCGGCAGCGTCTTGTGCGCCGCCGTCATGGCGTTCATATTGAAGCGCTCGCCGCTCGCGGTGCGGCGGCCATGGAACCATCGGCCGTACCACGACGCGCGGCCGGCCTGATGGAACCCCGATACGTCGGGGATGCTCTCGTCGATCGGCTTGGCATCAGCAAGCTTCGAATCCGACGGGGCAGGAGCCGGAGCCACCGGCTTGTGTTGGCCGAACGCAAGTGGCGCACCCGCGCCAGTTCGTGAGGTAATCGTCGTCACCTTCGCGTCGCCGGTCTGCGAGGGCGGCACGGCACACCCGCCCAGCACGGCGACGGCAAAAAGCGTCCCCACGAATCGATGTGATCGACTATTCATAAGACGTGCACGCCACAGTGTCGAGCCGCCGCGCGGGCGATACGTCCCTCGCGCGAAGGCTCTGGCAACCAAGCAGCAACCCGCGGGGCGCGCGAACGCGGCCAGCGGATGACGCTCGGGTGCGGCCACACTCGGCCGCAGTTTGCCCGGTTGGTATTCACGTCTGGTGCAACTGTCCCCAGCAGCCTTCCCAGACCCCAAGTGCCGCTGTCAGACGTGGCTTCCAGCCCACACGCCCGCTTGCGTCTACGACGCGAGGAACAGCGGCACAGGCCTCCCCGGCAGGCGGCCGGCTTGCGGCCGCACCAGGCGCGTGGCGCCCGGCCGGGTAAGACGTGTGCATCGAACTTTGTCGATACAGAGCGAAGCGATCTGCTACCGCTTCACATGACAGCAACCGGAACACTCGGTGGTTCCAAGACCCGGTCGCCAATAGACGGCGCGCTACTTACGCGCGCTCGATGCCTGGATTATACCAAAGTCAGCACGGAATCCAGCTCGGAACCGCTTCTTTCATATTAATTAAGGCAATGGATGTAACAATATGTATCGACGACTTGTATCGACGACGCCGGGCAGCCTCGGCCGAATGGCTATGCGCGGCAGGGTCGCAAGGCCGCCGGTACAATCGTCATTTTCGCCCTTGCCCCCCGGGCTCGCCCATGAAGGTCTTCGTCATCCCCGTCACGCCATTTCAGCAGAACTGCTCGCTCCTCATCTGCGAAGCGACGCGCCGTGCCGCCGTCGTCGACCCGGGCGGCGATACCGATCGGATCATCCAGGCGATCGAGCAAGAGAAGGTCACGCTCGAAAAGGTCTTCCTGACGCACGGTCATCTGGACCACTGCGGCGGCGCGAAGGCGATCGCGGCGCACTTTGGCGTGCCGATCGAGGGGCCGCATGTCGACGAGCGTTTTTGGATTGACCAGCTCGCGGCGCAAAGCCAGCGTTTCGGCTTCCCGCCGGCCGAGCCGTTCGAACCCGATCGCTGGCTCGACGATGGCGATACGATTCGCTTCGGCAACGAGACGCTCGATGTCTATCACTGTCCGGGCCATACGCCGGGGCATGTGGTCTTCGTCAGCAAGGCGCATCGGCTGGCATTCGTCGGCGATGTGCTGTTCGCGGGATCGATCGGTCGCACGGATTTCCCGCGCGGCAATCACGCGGATTTGATCGCCTCGATCCGCACGAAGCTATGGCCGCTCGGCGACGACATCACGTTTGTCCCCGGCCACGGCCCCACGTCGACGTTCGGCGATGAGCGGCGCACGAATCCCTATGTGGCCGACGGAGTGCGCGCGTGACGACATCGCCCACGCCCGAGATCTACGTCAGCACGGACGTCGAGGCGGACGGCCCGATCCCCGGTCCGCATTCGATGCTGAGTTTCGCCTCCGCGGCCTACACGGAAGACAAGCAGCTGATCGCCACGTTCTCGGCCAACCTCGAAACGCTGCCGGGCGCCGAGGCGCATCCGGTTCAGGCCGCCTGGTGGAAGACGCAGCGCGACGCCTGGGAGGCTTGCCGCAGGGATTTGCGTCAACCAGAAGAAGCGCTGAACGCCTATGTGACGTGGGTGGAGGCGCTGCCGGGCAAGCCGGTGTTCGTCGGCATGCCGGCCGGCTTCGATTTCACGTTCATGTTCTGGTACATGATGCGGTTCGCCGGCAAGTGTCCGTTCTCTTGGTCTGCGCTCGACATCAAGACGCTCGCCTTCGCGATGACGGGCCTGCCTTATCGCAAATGCATCAAGCCGCGCATGCCGAAACATTGGTTCGACGACCACCCGCATACGCACGTTGCACTCGACGACGCGATCGAGCAAGGCGCGCTCTTTTGCAACATGC
>CAYPWK010000372.1:0-6087 GCA_964414365.1 uncultured Burkholderia sp. | reverse complement strand
CTTGTGCGCTGGGCGCTTCCCCGAAAGGAGGGGGAGGTGTTCATTCCATCTCTCCAGAAGCTCGCCGCAGCGAACACGGGGCGGAACACCTCACGCCGGGCCTCGCCACCTCCGGTAGTGTATGAGACGCCACCGGTAGTCTACGTGCCGGCCCCTGCTTATGGCTACGGATACCGCTATGAAGGTGATTACGGCGACAGGCGTCAGTGGCAGGACAACGGTTGGCACCGGGGATGGGAACCTCATCATCATGAGGATGACGAGGACTGATTCATTGCTGGCAATCCTTCGAGCGCGTCTAATTGCTCATGGCCGTGTCTCAAAGCGACTCTCCTTCCACAACGCTATTTGTAACGAGTGGTACGTACCGTAGCCGCAGCATCACGCGGGTTTAAATGCCGCGCTCGCTTTCGTTGTGAGCTGCCGTTTGCAAGCGTCTACCTACAGTCTACCTTGGCGCGTAAAGAGTCAGGTCGCCACTGTGCCGCATGATGATGTGGACGGTCGCGCTGATGGCGAAAGTGACGAAGGACGCTACAGCGAGGGAGGAGGCATCCCTTTGATTGTGATTTTCGTCGCCAACGTGATGAAGCACGGCCGCCGTGGCTATCCACGCCACACCGAAACTCACTCCAGCGAGAACATCTGAAAACCAGTGGGCTCCCAGATAAAGGCGCGAAAAGGAGATGAGGAACATGAACAGACCCGTTGCAATCGCAATGCGAAGCCGTGCGACATTGCCCCAGGCGCGCGCAACGAAGAACGCAAGAAAGCCATAAGTCACGACACTCATCGTCGCATGGTTGCTCGGAAAGGAGAAGCCATGGACGCCGTCATACATCAAAGCCGGTCGCGGGCGACGGATGATAAATTTCAGCGTCACGACAAAGAGCTGCGCGAACCCAACCGCCGCCATCCAGTAAAGGGCGCTTCGTAGCTTTTTTTGCCATATAAAGCAAACAAGGACGACAAGAATGACGGGAACCGTGACAGCGGCATCCCCCAGTTCTGACGCGCCAACCATCAGAGAATCGAGTAACGGGAAGCGAATATGTTGCAATGCGGCGTGTATCTGCACGTCAGCGGTGACGAGCGGGTCGCCACTCATGACATCCTCAAGTACGCCGAGGAAGAGCCATACGCCACCAATGACCAGCACGCCAGCCATGAGCAGGTTGCGGACCCCGATGCGCTTATAAAGCAGACGCCAGGTCATGTTTTGCCGCTGCGTACGGTTGTACCGGCCGCGAGCGCAAATAGCGTTGCGACGCAGAATCCCGCCCCGCATAAAACGTCGCGCTTGTGAACGATTTCCGACCAGACGTCCATGAACAATGCTCGCCAAGCATCCAGATGCCACGAGGGATTTGAAGGAGCGTACCGAGGCGCTCAGTGGAATCAGTCTGCATGTGTCCTCTGTTCGGTGACGAGTTACCTCAACTGGCATTGTCGCGCATTCGTGCTACGGTACGATGAAGCGAGACAGCTGTCCGCGAGGCACTCTGGCGTCGACCCGACCTATGATGCCTTTCGGCGTTGCCGCTCGCGCCGGTACGCGTAGGGTGCTGGAAGAACGTTTGTGCTGACCGCTGCGAATTTATCGTGAATCAACCACGGTGACTTGATTCAAGAGCTGTGCACGTATCGCGAATGGGGGCGATAGAGCAACATGAGCGAGAAGAATGAAGACGCGGTGGGAAAGCCTGGTCCGCCCGAACACCGGACTGCTGGAGCTATGCCTCCCTCGACGCTCGACCTCGTGCCGACAGAGGTCAACCTTTCGGGAGGAGGTGATGTATCGTCCGAAAGAGCCGGGCTAACTCATGCCGGTGACGTATGCGAAGTGTCGTTTCAGCCCAGCCAAATCGCGCACGTTCACGGGGTCACAGCACCGTTGGCGAGCTCGGCAATTCGTCGAGCTCCGACCGAGGAGCTGGAAAGTGCCTTTCCAAGAGTTCCGTCACTCTCTGGACACCCCGGACGGCGCCTGATTCGTACCGGCCGCGCCTGAATTCGGCCTCCATCTCGCGGCAGATGGCCTCCCACTCGTCTGAACCGACCTTCGCATGGATGCCCCGGTCCGCGACGATTTCAACGTCTCGGTCGGCAAGCAGGAGGTATATGAGGACACCGTTATTGTGTTCCGTGTCCCAAACTCGAAGGTTCGAAAACACCTCAATGGCTCGTTCCCTCGCGGACTTTCCTCTCAACAGGGCTGCGCTGTGCAGCGCGCCCTCCACGGCAAATCGAACTTGGCCGACGTGCTTCTTATGACTTTCGCGAACGGCCTTCTCAATCGTCATCAGTGACCGCGCGGGAAAGGTGGCGTTTACCCGCCAGCGGGTCATGAAGAGATGTTTGATGATTCGCGTCGCGTCCATGATTACCACCTGCCGGAAGCACCGCCGCCACCGAAGCCACCACCGCCCCCACGAAAGGTGTCTCGGTTTGAGTACCCACCGAATCCGCCGCGCCCACCGCCGATGTAGCGCCCGCCCACGTATGCGCCGACGCCACTGCCCACCAGAGTAAAGACGAGCGCGATGGCTCCGGCGAAAATGGCTGCGAGAATCGTCCCTGACAGCAGCCATGCCAACCCGCCAATGGCGCCGCCCGTCACCATTGCGCCAGGAAGTCGCCCGAGCATCGCGCGCAGCACGCCACCGGCTACGACCGTCAACAGAAACAGCACCGGCAGCAACTGCCCGATGCCGCGAGCGCTTCGACGTTCTGCCGGCGAGGGTAAAGGCTCGCCATTAACGACGCGCATGATGCTATCCACGCCCGCTGTGATGCCGCCATAGAAGTCCCCTTGCTTGAATCTCGGGACAATCGTCTCGGTGACGATGCGGTTGCTCGTTGCATCGTTAAGCGCCCCCTCGAGGCCATATCCAACCTCGATGCGAAGTGCGCGGTCGTCCTTGGCGACAATCAGCAGAGCACCATCGTCAACGCTCTTGCGTCCAAGCTTCCATTGTTCGACCACGCGCATCGAATATTGCTCGATGGTCTCTGGCTGGGTCGTTGGAACGATAAGGACAGAAATCTGACTCCCTTTCTGCTCCTCGAAGTTTTTCAACGTCTGTTCAAGGCTGTCACGTTGTTCGTTCGTGAGCGTCCCAGTTTCGTCTGTCACGCGTGCCGTCAGCGGCGGGACAGGTACCTCGGCACCAAAGCACGTGCTACCGAAGGCGAGAATGACGACCAAGAGCGCAATCGCCGCGCGGACAATGCTCAATTGGCCACCCCGCTGGCGGACGCCGGAGGGGCTGCGAAATCCACGCGGGGAGGTTTTGAAATGTCGGCCTCGTTACTGACCGAGAAGTTCGGCCTTTCCTGATAGCCGAAAGCTTTCGCCGTCAGGTTGGCTGGGAACGACCGTACGGTGGTGTTGTACTCCTGAACCGACCGAATGTACCGGTTGCGGGCCACGGCAATGCGATTTTCCGTCCCTTCGAGCTGCGCCTGCAAATCCCTGAAATTCGCATCGGATTTCAACTGCGGGTAGTTTTCCGATACCACCAGCAGCCTGGACAGAGAAGAGGTGAGTTGCCCCTGAGCGACCTCGAACTTGGCAAAGGCCTGCGGGTCCGAAAGCAGTTCAGGGGTCGCGCGAATGGAACCGACTTGCGCGCGGGCCTGGGTGACGCGAGTCAGGACGTCTTTTTCCTGGTTCGCGTATCCCTTCACTGTATTGACGAGGTTGGGCACCAAGTCTGCTCGGCGTTGGTACTGGTTCAGCACCTCTGACCAACTTGCCTTGACCTGCTCGTCTTGGGTTTGGATGGCGTTGTAGCCGCATCCGGAAAGACCAAGAGCGACCGCCACAATGAAGGAAGCTAGTAATGCCCGCATCCTCGTTTCCCCTTTGACAACAAGCATGTTTCACGGGCCCTATGGGCGAGCGACCGAGCGCGACGGCAGTCTGCCGGCGGCTGCGCCGCCCAACGGCCAAACCTACTAGATGAACAGTACGCGGCTCGCATCTGCCCCTTTTGATGCAGGTCAACAAGGCCCTCGGATTCTCGCCAACCGTGTCCTCGGTGACCGGACTTTCTCCGTCGTCACGGTTGGTCGCCGGCAGCCGACAACCATCGGCGCCCCCAGGCCACCAACGCCAAGTCGAGCCGGCAATCCACGCCAGTCAATTGGCCGCATTGGTCCTAATTGAGGCGCATCAACATCTCCCGATTCGCCCGATGTAGTCTCAAAGACGGCGGCCTGGGCAACGGTGCTGGCAATTCCAGACTGTTACTGTTGTGCCAGCTATCGCAAGCAGAATGGTATGTGAGCGATCTTCAGGAGCAGCTTGCCATACGCCAGCCGACGCTTTCCCAGCAGCGGGGCGTGCTGCGTGAAAATGCGCTGGTTCAGACGCGGCGCGAGGGTAATGTATCTGCTGTTTCCCCTGCTGTCCCTCGCCAGCAAGGAAGCAATTGCAGTAATGGCGATGCTCTCCGACCAGTTTCGTGCCGATGCAGATTAGGGAGGTACCATTGATTGATGCGCAAAGCTTTACTCCGGGCTTGTCCCTTGCCGGCGGCCTGGTCATCGGCGTTGCGGCGTCCGCCCTCATCCTTTTCAACGGACGCATCGCTGGCATCAGCGGCATCCTTGGCGGTCTGCTGGGCACACCGCACAGCGACACGAGCTGGCGTATTGCGTTCATAGCCGGACTGGTCGGGGCGCCCGTCCTGGCGAGCCTGATGGGCAAATCAATTGCGCCGGATATTCAGGCCGGCTGGGGCGAAATCGTCTTTGCCGGATTCCTAGTGGGCATTGGCACCCGTTACGCCAGCGGCTGTACAAGCGGTCACGGTGTCTGCGGTATTTCGCGAGGTTCCATCCGCTCGCTCGTCGCGACTGCGACGTTCATGGCAACGGGTTTTCTGACTGTGTTTGTGCAAAGGCATCTGACGGGAGGCTGAGATGGTTATCGTCGTCGCGCTATTTTCCGGGTTGATATTCGGCATCGGGCTCATGGTTTCGGGCATGGCCAACCCGGCGAAGGTACTTGGTTTTCTCGACATCGCCGGGCGCTGGGACCCGTCCCTCGCCTTTGTGATGGTCGGAGCCATAGCCGTTGGCTCGATTGCCTTTGCTCTGGCAAAACGCCGGAGGAAGTCGCTTCTGGGACTGCCCATGCAGCTTCCTGCCAGCACGACTGTGACGCTGAGACTTGTCTTGGGGAGCGCGGTATTCGGCGCGGGCTGGGGGCTTGCAGGATTCTGTCCGGGTCCCGCGCTGGTTGCACTGGGAGCCGGCTTTCCGAAGGCATGGGGTTTTGTTGCTGCGATGCTCGCCGGCATGGCTGTGTTCGAGTTGGTTGAACGCGCAAAACTGGGGCGACAACAGGCCTGAACGCATCGCGAATCTATTAGAGGTCAGCCTGAGAATTCCTCGAACCAGCGCGTGAGTTGCATACGTTGAACAGACAGCAAACTTCACCGACGAATTCTCCGTATTGGTCACAGTTGACGTGCGTCAATACCTCCCGAGCCGTCCGACGTAGCCTCGAGGGCATCACATGAATTGTTCCCATTTCCGCTGGAAGCTCCCCCAAAGGAGAAAATTGTGAAGCGGGTATTGTTGGCAGTTGCTATCGGTACTGCATTGAGCGCCCCTCTGCTTCGGGCTGCCACCACGGACACCGGTGCTGCGCCGGGCAGTTCTAAATCGCAGGACCAATCTCCTGCTGTGTTCGACAAAAAGATGGCCCTGTTGCAACAGCAGATGAATCAGATGCAAGCCCAGATGGACCAGATTCGCAAGACTCAGGACCCGCAAGAACGGCAGAGATTGCTGAAACAGCACTGGGACACCATGCAAAGCGCGATGAGTACGATGCACGGAATGTGGGGCACCGGGATGATGGGTCCGCGAATGATGGGCGGAGGAATGATGGGAGGCGGGACGCAGGGTAGCACCGGTCCGGGGTGGGGGCATATGGGAGGGTACTACTCCCATTTGACGCCGGAACAACTGAGACAGCGACAATACATGACTGACCAGTACATGAAGATGCAACAAGAAATCTATGGTCCTCCCCGTTTTTGCAACACTGCCCTTTGATGCTGTGGTTGGCTT
>CAYPWK010000371.1:0-6090 GCA_964414365.1 uncultured Burkholderia sp. | reverse complement strand
GCGGCTTGACGAACGTGCTTGCGCGCTGCGAATTGCCGTTCCTCGCGCATCAGATCGAGCGCTGGAGCCTGCACCAAGCAGCAGCGATCGCTTCGGCCGATGCGAGATTTATCGCGAGCCGCGAATCGGCCGAGCTGCGTCGCGAGACGGAGCAAATGGGTTGGTCGTTGAAGCAGCTTTGCCTATCGCTCGAATGGGGCGATGCGCAGCGCAGAGATACGCTCGCCGCCTTGTCACCGATCGCACAGCCCACTGCGTTTGCCTATGCCGTCGTGGCGCAGGATGTCGACGCGCCAGCCGCCCTCGCCGCCTACGCGTTCAGCTGGGTGGAGAATCAGGCCGCCGCCGCGCTCAAGGCCGTGCCGCTGGGTCAAATGGCGGGACAGCGCATCATCGTCGCCCTGCGCGATACGATCGATCGCGCCGTCACACGCGCGCTCGACACGCCGCCCGAGCAGATCAACACGTTTGCTCCGATGCTCGGCGTGCTGTCGGCGCGGCATGAATCGCAATACTCGCGGCTTTTCCGCTCATAGTCTACGTAAAAGGTATTTGCTCTCATGAGAACGAAGAAGTTGCCGCCGTTGCGCGTGGGCGTCGGCGGGCCCGTCGGATCGGGCAAGACGACGCTGCTCGAGATGCTCTGCAAGGCCATGCGCGAACAGTATGACCTCGTCGCCATTACGAACGACATCTACACGAAGGAAGATCAACGTCTGCTGACGATTGCGGGCGCGTTGCCTCCCGAACGCATCATGGGCGTCGAGACCGGCGGTTGCCCGCATACGGCCATTCGCGAGGATGCCTCGATCAACCTCGAAGCCGTCGACAGAATGCTCGCGCGCTTCCCCGATGCCGACATCGTCTTCATCGAGTCTGGCGGCGACAACCTTGCAGCGACGTTCAGCCCTGAGCTTTCCGATCTGACGATCTACGTCATCGACGTGGCAGGCGGCGAGAAGATTCCGCGCAAGGGCGGCCCCGGCATTACCAAATCGGACTTGCTTGTCATCAACAAGACCGACCTCGCGCCGCTCGTGGGCGCGAACTTGGACGTCATGGCCTCGGACACGCGAAAGATGCGCGGCTTGCGGCCGTTCGTCATGTGCAACTTGAAGGCGCGCGAGGGACTCGCGGATGTCGTCTCCTTCATCGAGACAAAGGGCTTGCTGAAGGCGAAATAAATGAGCTCGCCGCCGAGCCGCCCCTAGCCCTCGATCGCCGGCTCGTCCCCCAACAACGCCATCAGCACCTCCACGGTCCGCGCGGTGGCCCCGCGATGCCGTGCCGCGAACGCCGATGCGGCCGCCGCCATTGTCACGCGCCGCGGTCGATCGGCGAAGAGCTCATCGAGCGAACGCGCGAGCCCAGCCGGATCGTCGACCTGTAGCGCCGCGCCTGCCGCAAGCGCATCGGCCGTTGCCTGCGCAAAATTGAAAACGTGCGGCCCGATCAAAACGGGCACGCCCACGCCGCACGCCTCGATCAGGTTCTGCCCGCCGAGCGGCAGCAAGCTGCCGCCGATGAACGCGAGATCCGACGCGGCATAGTAGGCGCCGAGTTCGCCCATCGAATCGCCAAGCAGCACGTCGACGTCATCGGGCAACGGCGCATCGGCCACCTGCGCCGCGGCCGCGGCCGCAACGGCCTGACCGCCCCACGCCGAGCGCCGCACGCAGCGCAAACCGCGGCGCTGCACGAGATCGGCGACTTCATCGAAGCGCTGGGGATGGCGCGGCACGAGAATCAGCAACGCGCCCTTCGTCGCAAGCGCTTGGAACGCGTCGAGCACGAGCGGCTCCTCGCCTTCGCGCGTACTGGCCGCAACCCAAACGGGTCGCGACCCGATCGCTGCGCGCCAGGCGCGACCACGCGCGACAAGCTCGGCCGGCGTCGTCATATCGAACTTCAAGTTGCCGAGCACGGCCACCTGCCGCGCACCGAGCGCGGCCAGCCGCTCGGCATCGGACGGGCTCTGCGCAAGCACGCGCGCAAACCCGCCGAACACTTCACGTCCCGCATTGCCAAAACGCGCCGCGCGCCGGAACGATCGCGCCGACATCCGCGCGTTCGTCAGCACGAGCGGCACATCGGCGCGCCGGCATTCGTCGATCAGCGTGGGCCAGACTTCCGTTTCCATCACGATGCCGAGCGAGGGTCGCCAAGCACGCAAAAAACGGCGCACTGCGCGCGGCATGTCATAGGGCAGATAAGCGCGCGCAACGCGATCCCCGAAAACCTGCTCGCCTGTCGCCCGGCCGCTCGGCGTCATATGCGTCAATAGGATCCGCACATCGGGCCGCGCCCGCATCAGTGCTTCGACGAGAGGCTGCGCCGCACGCGTCTCGCCAACCGAAACAGCATGCACCCAGATGAGCGGCGCATCGTCGTCGGGCGAGCGGCCGCGCGCGTGGCCGAACCGTTCGCCAATATGCTCGCGATAGCCGCGCTCGCGACGCGAGCGCACCAGTAGTCGCAATACCGCAAGCGGAGCGACGATCCACCAAAGCGCGCGATAGACGGTCCTCAAACCAGGGCCCGTCCCGTGAGCCGCTCCAGAATGCCGAGCGGCGCGCATTCAGGCTCGGCCATCGCGCGCACCGGCAGGAAGAAGGTCTGTTCGAGCATGAATTGCCCCGACATCACCGCATGCGAAGTCTGGTCCGAAAAGCAGACCCAGATGCTGCCTGCCGGGAACGGCATCGTTTGCTGCGGGCACGACTGCTGATAGTCGAGATCGGCCTTCATGCCATCGTGCAGATGAAGCATCAGATGGTCGTACTCGCTGCGGCGCGACTTCGTGATACGAAGCTGCTCGAGCAACCACGCAGCGCCCGGCAGCTGCGGCTTGATGCGCGGCAAGAAGCGCTTGGCCATTTGCTCGAAGGGCTCGCCGACGCGCCACACGCGCGGCGCGCCATGCGGATTGATGTTCGCGAACACCCGCAAGATCCGCTCGCCGCGATTGGGCCGCGATGGAAATGCATCGACATGCAAACGGCTGTCGTCCTTGCGCCACGAGCTATGGCGGGTCTCCACCTGCAGCAGGCGCAGGCTCGTCGGCGCGGCGCGCAGCTTGCCGCGGTATTCGGGGAAGAGACCGTCGACGAGCGAATGCGCGCTCGTCTGATAGCGCGCGATGAGCGCACGCACGGCCAACTGCGTGGCAGCATCGCCGAGCACGCCGCGCAGCGCACCGCCCTGCTGCTCCAGGCTGATGTTCTTGCGGTTCGGATCGGCGAGCGCCGGATCGAGGAGCGTCGCCTCGTCTCCTTCGATCGCGAACCGCAGGTTCGGAAAGTAGAGCACCTTGCCGCGCTCCAGCGCCGCAAGCAGCGTCTCGCGCGGCACCGAGAGCCCTTGTCCATGCCAATCGCCCGCGGCGACTTCGATGATTTGCGATTCGTTCATAGGTCCGTTGGCACAGTTTCAGAGCAAGCCGAATCCGGCGAGCGCGGACTTCACCTGTTGGAGCGTCGGCGGAACACCACCCTCTCCGAGATTGACGACGTGGGGCGACCAGTAGCCGCCCGTGCGCCATGCGGTGGGGAAATTGTACAACTCGATCGTCGGACGTTTGAGCGCCGCCGCGATATGGACAAGGCCCGTGTCGACACCGACCGTGGCCGCCGCCGCATCGAGCAGACCGACCACAGCCGGCAGCGAGAGCCGCGGCGGCACGATCGCCGCCGCGCCGAACTCTTTGGCGAGCCGCTCGCTCGTCACGCGCTCGGCATCGTTGCCCCACGGCAGTACGAGCGAAGCGCCGCGCGCGACGAGCGCTCGGCCAAGCTCGAGCCACGCCGATTCGGGCCATTGCTTGTCCGCGCGCGACGTCGCATGAACGAACACGACGTAAGGCACCGGAAGATTCAAGCCGAGCTCGGAAAGCGCGAGCGCCGCAGCGGAAGTGTTGAAGCCGAAGTCGATATCGTCGTCGGGCGTGGGCAACGGCAGATCGAGCGCCGACGCGACAAGTTGACGCGTGCGCTCGACGACATGCGTGCGCGGCGGGATCGGCACTCGCCGGTCGTAAAGAAAACGGACCGGCCATTCGTAGCCGGCGCCGTCGGTGCGGTTGCCGAGACCGACCAGCGGCCCGCGCGCCCAACTCGCGACCCAGGCCGTTTTGATGAGCCCTTGGCAATCGATCACGAGATCGTAATGCTCGGCCACGAGTTCGCGGCGAAACGCCGCAATCTCGCGCCAGGTCGGCGGCGCCAGCAACCGCTTGCGCCAGCGCCGCAGCGAGAACGGAATCGCGCGATTGACGCCTACGACGAGCTGCACGAGATCCGCAAAACTCTCTTCGACGAGCCAATCGATTTGCGCACCCGGATAACGCCGCCGGATGTCCGCGACGGCGGGCATGTTGTGAACGACGTCGCCCAGCGACGACACTCGGACGATCAGGAACTTTTGCACAACGAAAGAAAAAAGAAAGGTGAGGCAACGCAGAGGACCGAACCGGCACGAGTGGCGACGGTCCAATCGCCGCGCGTCAGGTGCGCCGAAGCGTACGGTGATCGCGGCCCAAGCGCGCGATTCTACCCTGACGGAGGCGTTTTTCCGCGGCTGAGCGGCAGATGGGGCGAGATCGCACGGCCGAATTTGCCGTGTGAGCGACTTATTTCTGGCTCGCCAATGCCTTTACAATGCTTGTCTTCTCATCGCGCCGGGCCGGCGCGAATGCATCAGAATTGTCGAACGAAATATGCCAAACCCCTACCGTCCGTCCCTTTTTCGCGTGACGCTGCCGCTCGCGGCAGTGGTCGCGCTCGGGGGGCTCTCCGCGTGCTCGAGCACACCGACAACGTCGCCCCAGCAGGAATTCTTCGAGACCGGATCGAGCCCCTTTTCGCGCACGTTCAGCGCGAACAGCACGCAGACCTGTGAGGCCGCGCGCCGCGCGCTGCTGAATCAGGGCTACCTCGCCACAGCGACGCGCCCGGACACGATCGACGCCACGCGCGATTTTCAACCGAGCAGCGACAAGCACATCACCGTTGAATTCCATGTGGTCTGCACGCCGGGCGACGATCCCGAGAACACGAGCATCGTCTATGCGAACGCGGTGCAAAGCGGCTATGCGCTCAAGAAAAGCGATACGTCGGCAAGCGTCGGCTTCAGCTTGCTCGGCTCCGTGTCGCTCCCGATCCGATCGAGCAGCGATTCAATGGTGAAAGTGTCGAGCGAGACGATCAAGGCGGGCACGTTTTACAAGCAGTTTTTCGAGTACGTCGCGCACTATCTTCACGCCGCTCCGAAGTCGCCGCCCGGGAAGGCCCCGGTGATCAAGGGGTCGCAACTGCCCGGCAGCTCGCCGGCAGCGGAAACGCCTCCGGCGGTGCCTGCGGTTGCCGCGTCGGCCTCGCAGCCGGGGGCCGCGACGCCAGCCATCGCACCTGCCACGGCGCCGGCCGTCTCGCAGACGGCAACCACCACGGTGGCGGCAACCACGACGGCGACACCCTCTGCGGCAGCGCCAGCGGCAGCAGCAGTCCCGGCAGCGGCCCCGGGGGCGGTTTCGACTTCCTCGCCGACGCCGGCAACGACCGCTACGGTGGCAGCGGCGGCCGCCACGGCTTCGGCCCTTTCATCGCTGCCGGCCCCGCTGGTCGGGCCGACCAAGCCGGACACGGTTCAGCCGGCGACGGGCACCGCGCCGCCGACCGCTCCACCCGCTACGGCCGCGCAGTAACGGGCCGGGGCACTCAGAACGGCAGTTTCGCGTCGGACTTCGCCGCGAGAATCACGCGGCGGAAGTCTTCCTGAATCCGCTTGAGTGCGTCCGCGCTATCGGCTTCGAAGCGCATGACGACGACAGGCGTCGTATTCGACGAGCGCGCCAGCCCGAACCCGTCCGGATACTCGACGCGCAGGCCGTCGATCGTCACGACTTCGTCCGCGCCCGTGAAGCGCGCTTCCCTCTGCAGCTTTGCGATCAGCGCAAAGTTCTCGCCTTCCTCGAGCTTCAATTGCAGCTCGGGCGTTGAAAGCGAGTTCGGCAGATCGTTGAGTGTCTTGCTCGGGTCCTTTTCGCGCGAGAGCAACTCGAGCAGCCGTGCGCCCGTGTAGAGCCCGTCGTCG
>CAYPWK010000370.1:0-6111 GCA_964414365.1 uncultured Burkholderia sp. | reverse complement strand
TCGGATCCCTTCGTAGTCGTAGACTCCAACCGGATCAGGCGAAAACGTCTCGTTGTTATCGACTCTGAAGTATTCGCGGTCATATTTATCATAAATTAGATAGACCCTTTCATCGCCCCGCGAACTGAAAACACGGACATCAAGGTCGTCTTCAAACACCTCATTCATTTTTTCAATGAGTTTACGGTCTATGCCGTCTTTTTGAGCGCTATTCCATTCCTCCCTTGTTAGAATGGGGACTTCCTTGCCGTCAAAGAGCCCTCCCCCGCGAAGGGTGGGATAGTCCTTTGCAATCTGCCACCGCCCTGCACGAGTCTCCCTATCGAACACATATTCAAGGGGGAGGGTCATCACCCTGTTTGAGCCGTCCGGTGAAACGACGTTCCAGATCGGCCGTTGAGGCGTGGTCTTCGCCGCATCTGGCGCAAGCCGGTACGTCTTACCCTCGAACTCGGCGTAATGGGCTGCTGTATCGGGGTTCCAGAGCATGCCCGAGCCACTTCTCCGCAGCGTTGCAGGTGGCGTTGCAACTTCATAGCCCTTGAGCTGCTTCGCGATCCGAGCGGCGTCACGTGAGGGCATGACCGATACCGATGGCGCAGGTCTCGAAACGGCCATACTGGTTTCGCCGCTTCGGTCGATCTTCAGTCCCCAATGGTCATGGGTAAAGCCAAGGTCCGCCAGGGCAGTCAAGCTCTGGTCCGCCTGTATTTTCAGTCTAGGATTGATCGCGTCACGGGGGATCGTTTGCGGCTTTGCGCCCGTCTCGCCGACAGGGGGGTGAAAGACGATGCTTCGCGTGCGGCCGCGCTCGCCAGGCATGGGCACACCTCCCTGACTCAGGGTCCAGCAATCGACCGCGAAGCCCATAATGCCGTCGACGACTTGCTCCAAATCGTTGTCGTTCACGCCTTCTTTGATCGTCGCCACCTTGCCGACGACAGGCACGAGCGTAACTGCCGCCATCCCGGCATGCTTGAAATCGCCGGCGCTCAGGGCTTCGTCGATGTTGCGCAGGTTCGACAGCACCGGCACCGAGTTGAGGACCTGGTCCAGGTTGCCGGTCCGAACACCTTCGGCAAAGACACTGATATTCATGGGCTCGACGTTTTGCGCTGCCTTTCTCAACCAGAACCAGGGATCTCTAATGTTCGCTTCGTTGAGCTGCTGCTGCTGCGTGCGCCTCGCAATTTCTGCCACCTTGGCGTCGATAGCCGAATCAGTCAGCGGAACCTTCTCCATGCGCAGCCGACGGCGGGCCAGGGCCCTGACATAGGGGGTGTTCAATTGGCCGTGACTTTTGAACGTCGACTCGGCGGTTTCCACTCGACCGGCCACGGATGAAACCGAGATTCGGGTACCGCTATCGGTGGAAATGATGGCATTCGAATGCTGCGGCAGTTTGCTCTGCTCGAAAAAGGTATCGAGCACGCTCTTTCCCGTCGCCCCCAAGGGCCGGGTGAGTTCCGCCTCGCTGAGGCCACTCTCCACCATCAGAGCTTCGAGCGCAACTGCACGCTTGTCAAAGCGCGGTGGCCCGGCGTATTCCGTCAAAATATCGTTGACGAAGCTAAACAGGTCGTCGAGCCGTTCCGGCGGAGTATTGCCAGCGAGGCTAATGCCTCGCGATTTGGCCAGGTTGAGTCCTAATAGGACCCGCGGATCGATCAACGCTCCGTCAGCCTGCTGCCAATCGTAGACGAGCGTGATAAAGGCCCGGTTCAGATCGGCTTCCGTGGCGTAGGGACCCGGGGCGGGTTTGCCTCGCGCGAGCGCCGTAGACTTGAGCACACTGGCCATGGCATTCTCGACAGTGCCAATCACATACTGGCGATCCAACCCGCGTTCGTCAAACCAGTTCTCGACTGCGGCGAGACGTTCCGCATCGCTCAATCGGACATAGGCCGGGATGCTCAAAAGCGACGGCTCCCGCGCGAGCTCTGAGGCGGTCTTGCCGACAGCGTTGACAAGCGCGTTCCCGTCGAAATACACCCTGCCCTGTAACTCTTGCTCAGGTAGGGATGGACGATCGAACATGGACCGCCTGAGTGCCTCGCCCTCCAGGACAGTGTTGAACCGCTCGAGCGCAACATCGCCGTCCACCCTTATCTCGACAGTCGAGGCACTGACGCCTGAGCGAGCCGCGCAGAAAAGCAAAGCAGCTAATTCGGACAGTCGCTGCCGCTTCGTCTCGTTGTCGACTACTTTCGAAACTTCGTGCGGTAGCGATCGTGCTCGCTCGCCGTTCGAGTCCAACAACCTCTCGATGAAACCGTCGGCCACTGCCAAGGCGTGCTCTTTATGCAGTGTGATCGCCGCAGCCAGCAACGCCTGACTCGCCGTCTGAATCTCGGACAACTTGCTCCAAGCAGGCGACTTCTTATCTATCGTTAGTGTGACGAGCCGATCAGCCTTGTCGACGGTCGAAGCTCGATCTTTACCTCGGATAAAGTCGAGTGCCGCATTGATTGCTCGCGTTAGGGTGAACTGCGCGGCGATGTCACCTACGCCGGCAGCGGCTCGCTTTTTGCGCTGCTGCATCGTCTCGCCAATGAGCGCCTCCTTGAGCCTTGCATCATCTTCGATGGTCTGGGAGCGGCCAGTTCCATCGGGCTGATCGGGTGCGTGGCCAACGGCGGCCTGCTCGCCCTCCTCCCCTTGCGGTTGAGTTGCGAGAGACAATTGCTCGCTCGGTTCAATTGCGTGGGCTACAGTACTCGGCGACGGCGTCGCGATTCTCATTCAGCACTCCATGCCATGCGCTCGGCCCGTGAAAAACTGCCTGCGGAGCGCGCGGTCCTTGATTAAGTTGCTAATACACCTATAAGAAGGTAGACGAGCGGCACCGCGGCTACTTCTGAGAATCAAGCCCTTCTTTCAATTTCCTTCTAAAAGAATCGCAGTTGTGGACCGCGCGCCGGGCGATAAAAAACCGCCCGGTCGAAACCGGGCGGTTTTAATCGGCGCGCGAAAAGCACGCCATCCGAGCGGCGCTTGAGCGGCGTCATACGCCGCCCTTCGCTCACTCCGTCGGATGCTGCTGCTGCGGCTCGGCCACAGGCGTCTCCGGCGTGCCGAACTCGAACGCTTCCTCGGCTGCGATCTGGTCGTAACGCTCGCGATCGGACGCTTCCTTGATCTTGCGCGCCTTGTGGAACGCCAAGCCCGTGCCCGCAGGAATGAGACGGCCCACGATCACGTTCTCCTTCAGACCGCGCAGGTCGTCGCGCTTGCCCATGATCGCCGCCTCGGTCAGCACGCGCGTCGTTTCCTGGAACGATGCCGCCGAGATGAACGAATCGGTCGAGAGCGACGCCTTCGTGATACCGAGCAGCACGTTCTCGTACGACGCCGGACGCTTGTCCTCCGCGATCATTCGGTCGTTCTCATCGAGCATGTCGGAACGCTCGACCTGTTCGCCCGGGATGAAACGCGTATCGCCGTTGTCGACGATCTGCACACGACGCAGCATCTGACGCACGATCACTTCGATGTGCTTGTCGTTGATCTTCACGCCCTGCAGACGGTAGACGTCCTGCACTTCGTCCACGATGTAGCGCGAGAGCGCCTCGATGCCCTGCAGACGCAGGATATCGTGCGGATCGGCGGGACCGTCGACGATCATTTCGCCCTTGTTGACGACTTGACCGTCGTGGACCAGGACCTGCTTTTCCTTCGCGATCAGGAACTCGTGTTGATTGCCTTCGAGATCCGTGATGACGAGGCGTTGCTTGCCCTTCGTGTCCTTGCCGAACGACACGGTGCCCGTGACTTCCGCGAGAATGCCGGCATCCTTCGGCGAACGCGCTTCGAAGAGCTCGGCAACACGCGGCAGACCGCCGGTAATGTCACGCGTCTTCTGCGATTCGGTCGGAATACGCGCAAGCACTTCACCGACCTGCACCTGCTGGCCGTCCTTCACCGTGATCAGCGCGCCGACTTGGAAGCCGATCTGCACCGCATGCTCGGTGCCCGGGATCTTCACTTCCTCGCCGTTCGTATCGAGCAGCTTGACCTGCGGACGCACGCTCTTGCTCGATTGCGAGCCGCGGCGCTTTGCATCGATGACGACGAGCGTCGACAGGCCCGTGACATCGTCGATCTGCTTGGCAACCGTTACGCCTTCCTCGACGTTCTCGAACTTCACCGTACCGCCGTACTCGGTGATGATCGGGCGCGTCAGCGGGTCCCACGTGGCGAGCTGCGTGCCAGCCTTGATCTGCGCGCCGTCGAGCTGCAGCAGCGTTGCGCCGTACGGCACCTTGTGACGCTCGCGCTCACGGCCGTGGTCGTCGGTGATCATCGCTTCGCCGGAACGCGAGATGACGATCTGCTCGCCCTTTGCGTTCGTCACGTAGCGCATCGACGAAGTGAAGCGCACGGTACCATTGCTCTTCGCTTCCACCGACGAAGCGACAGCCGCGCGCGACGCCGCACCACCAATGTGGAACGTACGCATCGTGAGCTGCGTGCCCGGTTCGCCGATCGACTGCGCCGCGATCACGCCGACCGCTTCGCCGACGTTGACGAGCGAGCCGCGGCCGAGGTCGCGGCCGTAGCAAGACGCGCAAAGGCCATAGCGCGTTTCGCAGGTGAGCGGCGTGCGCACGCGCACTTCGTCGATGCCGAGGCGCTCGATCTCTTCGACCGCCACTTCATCGAGCAGCGTGCCCGCTTCGTAAAGCGTCTCCTGCGTCTCGGGGTTGACGACGTCGGCCGTCGCCACGCGGCCGAGAATCCGGTCGCGCAGCGCCTCCACGACTTCACCGCCCTCGACGAGCGCCTTCATCGCGACGCCGTTGGTCGTGCCGCAATCGTCTTCAGTGACGACGAGGTCCTGCGTCACGTCGACGAGACGACGCGTGAGGTAACCCGAGTTCGCCGTCTTCAACGCCGTGTCGGCCAGACCCTTACGTGCGCCGTGCGTCGAGATGAAGTACTGCAGAACGTTCAGGCCTTCGCGGAAGTTCGCGGTGATCGGAGTCTCGATGATGGAGCCGTCAGGTTTGGCCATCAGGCCGCGCATGCCGGCGAGCTGACGGATCTGGACCGCGGAACCCCGCGCGCCCGAGTCGGCCATCATGTAGATCGAGTTGAACGACTCCTGACGCACCTCCTTGCCATCGCGATCGGTAACGGGCTCCGTCGAAAGCTGCTCCATCATCGCCTTGCCGACCGCTTCCGACGTGGCCGACCAGATGTCGACGACGTTGTTGTAGCGCTCTTGCGCGGTGACGAGACCCGACATGTACTGACGGTCGTACTCCTTCACCTTCTTCGCCGCGTCGCCGACGATCACTTCCTTTTGCGGTGGCACGAGCATGTCATCGACGCAGATCGAGATACCGGCGCGCGTCGCGAGGCGGAAGCCCGACTGCATCAGCTGGTCGGCGAAGATCACCGTCTCGCGCAGACCGCAGCGGCGGAACGCCGTGTTGATGAGGCGCGAGATTTCCTTCTTCTTGAGCGGCTTGTTGAGCACCGAGAACGGCAAGCCCGGCGGCAGGATCTCCGAGAGAATCGCGCGGCCGACCGTCGTCGGATAGAGCGTGATCTTCGGCACGAACTTCGGCGCGCCTTCGGACGTATCCTCGTTCGCCACCATTTCGGTGATCCGCACGTTCACGCGCGAAGCGAGCTCGACTTCCTTGTTCTCGTACGCGCGCAGGACTTCCGACACGCCCGTGAAGGACATGCCCTCGCCCTTGCCGTTGACGGCTTCACGCGTCGCGTAGTAAAGGCCGAGCACGATGTCCTGCGACGGCACGATCGACGGATCGCCATTGGCCGGGAACAGCACGTTGTTCGACGCGAGCATCAGCGTGCGCGCTTCCATCTGCGCTTCGAGCGAGAGCGGCACGTGCACGGCCATCTGGTCGCCGTCGAAGTCGGCGTTGAACGCCGCGCAAACGAGCGGGTGCAGCTGGATCGCCTTGCCTTCGATCAGCACGGGCTCGAAAGCCTGAATGCCGAGACGGTGCAGCGTCGGCGCACGGTTCAGCATCACCGGGTGCTCGCGGATCACCTCTTCGAGAATGTCCCACACGACCGCCGTCTGGTTCTCGACTTCCTTCTTCGCTGCCTTGATGGTCGTCGCCACGCCCATCACTT
>CAYPWK010000369.1:0-6120 GCA_964414365.1 uncultured Burkholderia sp. | reverse complement strand
GCCCGCCCGGTCGAGCGTGCGCAGCATGCCGTAAAGCTCGCGCGCATAGAGGTGCGGGTCCTCCGGTGCGGCGACGAAATGCACCCCGCGCGCGTCGGCCCAAGCCCCTGCACGCGAGCTGCGCGCCACGAGCGCGACAGGTACGCCGGCGTCGCGAGCCTCGGCGATGAGTGGCTCGAGCGCGTCGAACGGCAGAAGCGCGAGCGGCGTGCGCGGCGCATAGTGCGCC
This sequence comes from uncultured Burkholderia sp., assembly GCA_964414365.1. GTDB lineage: Bacteria > Pseudomonadota > Gammaproteobacteria > Burkholderiales > Burkholderiaceae > Trinickia. The sequence continues at coordinate 5,891 of CAYPWK010000369.1, read as the reverse complement.
TTCAGCGTGCCCGAGGCGCGCGGCGCAGTGGCATCGCTGCCGTCGGGCAGCCGCGGCGCGACGCCGAGGACGTCGGCGATCTCCACTGGCGTGACGCGGCCGGGGCGCAGCAGCGCCGGGAAACCGCGCGACAGGTCGACAATCGTCGATTCGATCCCAACCTCCGACGCCCCTCCGTCGAGCACATGCACGGCATTGCCGAACTCTTCGCGCACGTGCTGCGCTGTGGTCGGGCTCACATGGCCGAAACGGTTCGCCGAGGGTGCCGCGACGCCCGCTCGTCCGGCCCGCCGAGCATCGAACGCGTCAAGCAGCGCTTGCGCGACGGGATGCGAAGGCGAGCGCAGGCCGACGGAATCCTGCCCTCCACTCACCGCCGCCGGAATATGCGCGGCGCGGTTCAAGATCAGCGTGAGCGGCCCCGGCCAGAATGCGTCGATGAGTTTCTGGGCATCCGCGGGCAACTCGCTCACCCAATAGCCAGGATCGCCGTTCGGCCCAAGATGAACGATGACCGGATGGTTGGCCGGCCGCCCCTTCGCCGCATAGATACGCGCAACAGCGTGCGGATTCGTCGCGTCGCCGCCGAGCCCATAGACGGTCTCCGTCGGGAACGCGACGAGCTCGCCCGCTTCGAGCAGCGCGGCAGCTTCGTCGATTTGCGCCTCTGTGACGGCTAGCGTCGGGACGGGCGCGGCGGGAGGCATGGATTTCGGGGACATCTGTCGATACTGAACTGAACTGCCAAGCGCGATGCTATCGGACCGAACGCTGCGCAGAGCCGCTGCGCAGAGCCGCTGCGCAAAGCCGCTGGGCAAGGCCGCTGCCCTGCCCGCCGCGGTCAATCAGCCGAGCGGGATGTGCAAGAGCCGCGCGCAATCGCGTGCGGCCGTACGCGCTTCGTCGAGCGTCACGGCCGTGAAGTTGATATGCCCCATCTTACGCCCTGGGCGCGCTTCCTCTTTACCGTAGAGGTGAAGCCGCGCGGTCGGCATCGCGGCGACCTCTTGCCAGGGCGGCGTCACCGGTACGAGGCTCGATGCCGATGCAGGCACCTGAGCGCCGGATCGGCCGCTTTGTGCGAACCAGACGTCACCGAGGATGTTGAGCATGACGGCCGGCGAATGCTGGCGCGTGTCGCCGAGCGGCATGCCCGTCATCGCGCGCACCTGCTGCTCGAACTGGCTCGCGGCGCAGGCATCGACGGTATAGTGCCCCGAGTTGTGCGGGCGCGGCGCCATCTCGTTGGCGACGAGCGACCCATCGTCGAGCAGGAAGAACTCGACGCACAGCACGCCGACATAGCCGAGCGCCTCGGCGATGCGCAGTGCGGCCTGCTGTGCCTGCTCGACGAGCATCGGCGCCACGTCGGGCGCCGGCGCGATCGTCACGGCGAGCACGCCGTTGCGGTGCGCGTTCTGCGAGACGGGATAGACGGCCGTCGTCCCGTTCACGGCGCGCGCGATGAGCACCGAAATCTCGAGCTTGAGGGGCAGGCGCTTTTCGAGCACGCACGGCACGCCGCCAAGCGCGTTATGCGCCTCGCGCACCGCATCGGCGCTCGTGACGCGCACCTGTCCCTTTCCGTCGTAGCCGAGCCGCGCCGTCTTGAGGATGCCGGGCAGCACCGATTCCAACTCCGCATCGGAAAGCGCGGCGAGCACCTCGGACGATTCGATCGCGACATGTGGCGCCACCGGCACGCCGCAGCCCGCGATGAAGCGCTTTTCGGCGATGCGGTCCTGCGCGATCGCCACGCAGCGGCCGGCCGGGCTGACGAAGGTCGTGCGCGCGAGAAAATCCAGGCTCGCCGCCGGCACGTTTTCGAATTCGGTCGATACGGCCGCCGAGAGCCGCGCGAGCTCGGTCAGCGCCGCTTCATCGGTGTAGGCGGCGCGCAAATGCTTGTCGGCCACGCTGCCGGCGGGGCTGACCTCGTCGGGATCGAGAACGGCGACGCGGTAGCCCATCGCCTGGGCCGCGAAGCAGAACATGCGGCCGAGCTGGCCGCCGCCGATCATGCCAAGCCAGGCGCCCGGAAGGATCGGGGAAACGGGGGTGTTGTCTTGACTCATTTCAGTGCACATCCGGCAGCACCATCGCGCGGGCTGCCTCGTTTTGCTTCAGTCGAAACGCGTCCAGGCGCTCCACATACAGGTCCGATGTGCCGGCCAGGAGCGCCACGGCGAAGAGCGCCGCATTGGCCGCGCCCGCCTCGCCGATCGCGAACGTCGCGACGGGCACGCCCTTCGGCATCTGCACGATCGAGTGGAGCGAATCGACGCCCTTCAGGTATTTGCTCGCAACGGGCACGCCAAGCACCGGCACCGTCGTCTTCGCCGCTAGCATGCCGGGCAGGTGGGCCGCGCCGCCCGCGCCGGCGATGATCGCGCGCAAGCCTCGCTCGCGAGCGCGCTCGGCATAGGCGAACATTTCGTCGGGCATCCGGTGCGCGGACACGACCTTCGCTTCATAGGGGACGTCGAACTCGCGCAGCACCGAGACTGCGTGCTTCATCACTTCCCAATCGGAACTCGATCCCATCAGCACGCCGACTAGCGGCGAACTATGCTGGTGCGCGGTCTCTTCGGTTCCCGCGCTCGAGGCGGCGGTCTCGACGGCTTCGCTCATCGCGTGGTTTTCCTTCCTCGACAATCTTCAGGCCCCATAGTGAGCCTGCATTCTGCATGGTTCAACTTGCGTGCCGTGCGGCTCACGCCCTTTTGAACCTTGGGCGAGCCTTCAACGGCCGTTCAAAGGCCGTTAAGCGAGCTTTTGCCCCGTCAGCCGCTCGAGCGCCTCACGATACTTCTGGCTCGTTTTCGCGATGACGTCCTCGGGCAGCTTAGGCGCCGGCGGAGTCTTGCCCCAGCTCTGCGTTTCGAGCCAGTCGCGCACGAACTGCTTGTCGAACGAAGGCGGATTGCTGCCGACGCGATACTCGTCGGCCGGCCAGAAGCGCGACGAGTCGGCCGTCAGGATCTCGTCCATCAGCACGAGCTCGCCGCTCTCGTCGAGCCCGAACTCGAACTTCGTATCGGCGATGATGATCCCGCGCGTCGCCGCGAACTCGGACGCTTCCTTGTAGAGCCGGATCGAGATATCGCGAATTCTCGCCGCCAGCTGGCCGCCGATGCGCCGCTCCATGTCTTCGAAAGTGATGTTCTCGTCGTGGTGGCCCATCTCGGCTTTCGCCGCCGGCGTGAAAATCGGCTCGGGCAGCTTCTCGGCGTTCGAAAGCCCGGGCGGGAGCGCCACGCCGCAGATCGCGCCCGTCGCCAGATAATCCTTCCAGCCGCTACCGGCAAGATAGCCGCGCACGACCGCTTCGACGAGGATCGGCGTGAGACGCTTGACCACCACGGCCCGCCCTTGCACCTGCTCGACCTCGTCGGCCGCGACCACCGTCTCGGGCGCGACGCCCGTCAGATGGTTCGGGACGATGTGCCCGAGGCGCTCGAACCAGAAGTTCGCCATCTGGTTCAGCACCCGCCCCTTATCCGGAATCGGCTCGCCCATCACGACGTCGAACGCCGAGAGGCGATCGGTCGTGACGATCAGCAGGCGGTCGTTGCCGACCGCGTAGTTGTCGCGGACCTTGCCGCGGCCGAGCAACGGCAGCGAGCGAAGCGTGGATTCGTAAAGGGTAGACATCGTCGTGAACCGAAAATGAATGAAAACGGGTAAAAGGGCGCTCGCGAGAGCGCCCTCGGCTTATCGCACGACCTGCGCGAGCTCGCCGGACTTGTACTTCTCGGCCATCTTGTCGAGCGGCACGGGCTTGATCTTCGCAGCCTGCCCCTCGCAGCCGAACGCGCGGTAGCGGTCGACGCAAACCTTCTTCGCGGCCTCACGTGCGGGCTTCAGGTAGTCGCGCGGATCGAATTTGCTCGGGTTTTGCGCGAAATAGCGCCGGATGGCACCCGTGATCGCGAGCCGCAGATCGGTATCGATATTGACCTTGCGCACGCCGTGCTTGATACCTTCCTGGATCTCTTCGACGGGCACGCCGTAGGTTTCCTTCATGTCGCCGCCGAACTCACGGATCTCGGCAAGCAGTTCCTGCGGGACCGACGACGAGCCATGCATGACGAGGTGCGTATTCGGAATGCGCGCGTGGATCTCTTTGATCCGCTCGATCGCGAGAATATCGCCGGTCGGCTTTTTCGTGAACTTGTAGGCACCGTGCGACGTGCCGATCGCGATCGCAAGCGCGTCGCATTGCGTGGCGCGCACGAAATCGGCGGCCTGCTCGACGTCGGTCAACAACTGCTCGCGCGTCATCGTGCCTTCCGCGCCGTGACCGTCTTCCTTGTCGCCCTTCATCGTCTCGAGCGAGCCGAGCACGCCGAGCTCGGCCTCGACCGTCACGCCGATCGAATGCGCCATTTCGACGACCTTGCGCGAAACGTCGACGTTGTATTCGTACGAGGCGACGGTCTTTCCGTCCGCCTGCAGCGAGCCGTCCATCATGACGCTCGTGAAGCCGCTTCTGATCGCCGCCATGCAGACTGCCGGCGACTGCCCGTGATCCTGGTGCATCACGATCGGAATATGCGGATACGACTCGACCGCGGCCTCGATCAGGTGGCGCAGGAACGGCTCGCCCGCGTATTTGCGAGCGCCGGCCGAGGCCTGCATGATGACGGGCGCGCCGACTTCGTCCGCCGCGGCCATGATCGCCTGCACCTGCTCGAGGTTGTTCACGTTGAACGCCGGGAGACCGTAGCCGTGCTCGGCCGCGTGGTCCAGCAGTTGACGCATAGATACGAGAGGCATGCTGAATACTCCTTGGGGATGGAAACCGGGTGCTCGAGCGGCACTTTCTTGAGCGAAACCGCGATTTTATCGCGAAGCGGACCCCTTTCCCCGCCGGCTCACGGCATTCTGCCGCCGTTTGCGCCCTTGCGCCGTTTGGGGCCCGCTGTGTCGCTCCAGAGTCAATAAGGATCGCCGACCCGAACGATTTTCAGCGTGTTCGTGCCACCCGCCTGGCCCATCGGCTCGCCGACGGTCAGCACGACCATGTCGCCACGTGACGCGAATCCCTTCGAGACGACGACCTCGACCGCCTGCTTCAGCGCCTGGTCGCGATCGCTGTTAGGCTCGATCGCAAGCGGGGTCACGTTCCGGAAGAGCGCCATCGCGCGCTCGCTGCCGACGCGCGGCGTCAGCGCGAAGATCGGCACATGCGTCCAGTGGCGCGAGAGCCAGAGCGCCGTCGCGCCCGATTCGGTCAGCGCCACGATCGCCTTTGCACCGAGATGGTGCGCCGTGAACAGCGCGCCCATCGCAACCGTCTGGTCGATACGCGTGAACGTGCGGTCGAGAAAATCGCGATCGAGCTCGACGTGCTCGGACTTTTCCGCTTCCACGCAAATGGCGGCCATCGCCTCGATCGTCTGTACGGGGTACTTGCCGGCGGCGGTCTCGGCGGACAGCATCACGGCGTCCGTGCCGTCGAGCACCGCGTTCGCAACGTCGGAGACTTCGGCGCGCGTCGGCACGGGCGCATGGATCATCGACTCCATCATCTGCGTTGCCGTGATGACAAGCTTGTTCGACTCGCGCGCCATGCGGATCATCCGCTTTTGCAGCGCCGGCACGGCCGCGTTGCCGACTTCGACGGCCAGATCGCCGCGCGCGACCATGATGCCGTCCGAGGCGTCGAGAATGCCTTGCAGCGCCGGAATGGCCTCGGCGCGCTCGATCTTCGCGATCATCTTCGGCTTGATGCCGTAGGGCATGCCCGCGATGTTCGCGAGCTGGCGCGCCATTTCCATGTCGGTCGCGTTCTTCGGAAACGACACGGCGATGTAGTCGGCGCCGATCGACATCGCCGTACGGATGTCTTCCATATCCTTCGCCGTCAAGGCCGGCGCCGTCAGGCC
>CAYPWK010000368.1:0-6147 GCA_964414365.1 uncultured Burkholderia sp. | reverse complement strand
GATAGCTATGATCCGCCATTCTTGCTGCTATGGGTTGCAGAATTCCAAACGACGAGTCATATTTGCGCCAGCCCTCAGTGCACATCCCATCTCACAACAGAAGGCTTGATGATTCAATGCGTCTACTCTTCGTCATTGGAAATCTGGGCGACTATCACGTTCCGCGGTATGAGGCGTTAGCGAGGCTGGCCGCTGATCGAGGCCATGAGGTGTCCCTCGTTGAAGTGTTCGGCAAGTCGGGCGCGTATGGTTTTCCGCAGGAGCGGCGTGCGGCATTCTTCAGAGGCGGCCCGAAGAACGCCACCACTTTGATCGACGAAGCGGGCGAGGACGACGGACACTCTTTGCGTGTCTGCAGTGGCTTGCTCGCCACGTTGCGGCGATTTGCGCCCGACGTCGTCGTGACACTCGGCTACAGCACGAACTATTCGATTTTTTTATTATTGCGGAAAATGTTCGGTAGCCGATTCGGGCTGATCTATATGTCGGACTCGAAGGCTGACGACGGGCGGCGCTATGCGTTCAAGGAATGCCTAAAGCGGATACTGGTATCGGGATTCGACGGCGCATTGGTTGCAGGCGAGAAACATCGCGCTTATGCACAGTCCCTCGGGGTTCCAATGGCGCGATCGAGAATCGGGTTCGACGTCATCGACGTTGACTATTTCGCGGACGCATCGCGTGCGGCGCTCGCATCCGCAACGGCCATTCGCGACCGCTTCTCTCTTCCGGCGCGCTACGTCCTGTGCGTCAGTCGATTCGTGAAGCGCAAGAACGTCGATCTCTTGGTCCAGGCGTTTTCACGCTCCGGCGTGCATGCGGCGGGCTACTCGCTCGTGCTTGTCGGACAAGGGCCTTGCGAACGGGAGATCCGCGAGGAAATTGCTCGACAAGAGATAGGTGACCGGGTCACGATCGTCAATTCCGTCGCCAATGCCGACATGCCAAGCCTCTATTCGCTTGCGGACTTTGTCGTGCTTGCCAGTGCATTCGATCAATGGGGCCTTTGCATCAGCGAGGCTTTTGCGGCCGCTAAGCCCGCAATCGTAACGCGAACTTGCGGCGTGGCGAATGAGCTCGTGCTGGATGGCTTGAACGGCTTCATCGTTGAACCTGGCGATGTCGGTGCGCTGGCCGACCGGATCGCGAAGCTTGCCGCGGACGCCGCCTTGCGAAGACGGTTCGCGGAAAACGCCGCATCGTCGATTCGCCGCTGGACGCCGACGCTCTTCGCGCAGAACGTCGTTGAGCTTGCGGAATCGCTGGTCGGTACGGCAATGTGCGCAAGGATCCCTGCATAACCACGCCCCATCGGGCGTGGTTGGCGGGGAACGATTTACAGTTGCGGCGCAAACGCTCTGTTCGTCTGCACGACGGCTTTGCGCTTAAGCGTTCTTGCAAGCGAGTACGCGGTACTCGAACGTTCCACGCCGAGCCGTTGTTTGAGCAACCCGCCGAAGCCGTTCAGAAAGTTAAAAGCGGATGCGCCGGCGAAGCCATCGAAATCGAAAGTCAGGCCGCGATCTATCGCCTCTTGAATCGCGGTCCAAAGCAAAAGGCTGATCGTTCCACTATGAGAGTCTTTTGCTCGGGTGGTCAGTAGGTAGTACATCGTGTGGCTGTCCCACACGAGGCCGATGGCGCCTACCAGCTTGTCGTTGCTGCCGTAAGCGCCGAGCAGGCGCCCGGCGCGGCGATCAAGGAAGGCGTGAACGAGCGCTTTCATGACCGAGGTGCCGTAGGCATTTGCGCGCGAACGCGAGGCGAGGTTTGCCTCATAAAAGCGCAGGAACTCGCTCGGCAGGTCAATCGGCCGCACCTTGACCGTCTTGGCTGCACTGCGAATTGAGTTTCGTATCTTACTGTCCATGCGGGTCCATACCTCGGTCGTTGCGCATGACGAGGGGATCTGAAACGTATATCGCGCCGAAACGCTGAAACCGCGCACCGCGAAGGCCAGCGCGTCTTGCACGTGATAATCGAATATCTGAAAGAAATTGTCGCAGTCAGGAAGCTGTTCGACGAGCTGTGACGTGACATGCAGGCGGTGACGAAGCTCATGAGCAGGCCCCAGTCCCATCGGCGCGATGGCTGGGCCCAGAGCGCGAGTCAGCGGGGGCAACGTGCAAACGCGCCACAATCCCTTGCGGGAGATGTAATAAGGCATCTCGCCCAACACCTGATTGCCGTGCATAACCCTCGCCTTGCTCCAACTGCCGCCGGTCGCAATATCGAGCCACCAGGACTCGTGAAAGATCGAGGGTGCCGCCGGACTCTTGGCCTTTAACGCAGCGACGGTGGGCGTCCGGGCGATGTCCGGCACGGCCATGTTGGGTTCCAGCAATGACGGATTGGTGTGAGCGATTGTCATCGGCAATTCACCTTTACGTATGGTAGCAGTGGTGCACTAAAGGAGCTTTCGATATCTGAGATAAAAAACAACTCGCTTCCGCCAGATATCGCGCGATGCTCTTTGGGTGAAATATGCCGCCGTCCTCAATGCAGCGCAACGAAAACTGAGCGATTGGCGGATACTGACTGTGACACGCTCGATATCCCGTCCAAAGCCGTTCCGGATAGCTACTTTTGAACTGGTGGGATCGCATCAACGCGTGACTCCGTGCGCTGAAAATGTATTTAGGAGGCACTGCGTCGTTTGGTCCACATGGAATTGCGAATCGAAACACGCTTTGGCGCGAGCACGCATCGCATCCCACTCGTCTTGCCGCGTAGCGAGCCAACGGCACAGTAACCGTACGGTGCCCCCGACGTTGTCTTGCTCGACGAATCCCGCTCGAGCGTTGGCGATTTCGCGCCAGATGTTGACCTTGTCGGTAATGAGCGGTGGCAAACCCGCGGACAAGGCTTCAACCACGGCGATACCAAAATTTTCCTGATGCGAGTTGAGGATGAAGGCGTCAGACGCATGGAACGCTCCCCACTTGAGATCGCCGCCGAGCATACCGGTCCAAGTTACCCGGTCCGCGATGCCCAAGTTCTCTGCAAGCGCCATGATGCGAGCAGCGTAATCATGATCGTTGGGGCCGGCGATAATCAGGTGAACATCGGCGGTCTGTTCCGGGGGGGCGTCCTGTAGGCATTGGGCGAGGCCCGTCAACGTGAGATCGATCCCCTTCTTTTCGTGGACGCGTCCAAGAAACAGCAGGCTTCGCTTGCCGCGCAAATGAGGGAAACGGGATAGGAACGCTTCACGTTGTCGTTGCGCATCCCCGTGGACGCCGGCGGTGCCGTAGTTGATTACAGTCTCGTTGCAGCGATATGGCCAGAAAGACTCGCGAGCCAATCGTCTTTCTTCTTCGCAGGTGAAGAAAACCGCTCTTGCATTTCGGAGCACGTTGTATTCCGCCCATGGCCAATAGAGGCATTTCTTCAAATGCTTTATTGGGTATTGCTTGCGAAAATATGGATCGAGCATCCCGTGCGTAAAAACGAAGTATGGGACCGCCGAGCCTCGTAGCGCCCGCCATACACCGAGCGACGTGTAGTTCCATATGCCGTTGACAATCACTACGTTGAATCTCGAAGCGTTGTTTCTCAGCCACGGGACCAATCTGGGTGTGTAACGATATTTTCCGACTGCGGGACCTAGTGCATGGCAGGGCAGCTCGCAATCGACGACCCATCGATCGCCTGGGTCGTCGAGCGAGGCGATCTCGACCGCGTCGCCATTGCGCTTGTGGCGCCGGGCCATTTGCAGAATGCCTTCTATGGGGCCACCGTACGCCGGGTTGACAGTGATGATGACGTGAAGAATCCTTAGGCTCATGGTTGATGCCTCATGTCAATTGGGACGAGGCCCCGCGTGCGTCTTTCGCGCGGACCACGGCCGATCCGTAGTGGTGCGTGTCGGCGGCAGTCAGTTCGCCGCACGCTGCCGACTTGATTACGCGCTTGAAATTGTGAATCGTGTTTTGTGCGAGCAGATCGCCGCAATGGCTCATTGCATCCGGCCGAGCATCGGACTCGCGATGATTCATTGCTTTGTCGATGGCATCCCTGATCGATTGCGCGGATAGGTCCTCGAGCAGGGGGCCGAGTTTGTCGTTTCTTGCAAACCAGCCGATCAAGCCCGCAGACGTCGCGATTGCGACCTTGCCGAAGCGGTAGGCCTGCACTAGCACGCCGCTCATGCCGTAATGATCCTTGTATCCCACCCAAACGGCTTCACACGCCGAGAACAAATCGGCCTCCATCTCTGGCGGGATGAAACGATCGAACACCACGATACGGCCGGTCAGCGCGCGTGCGTAGGACGCCAGGTACTCGCGCATGCTGTCGTTTTGTTGGCCGGCGATGACGATCACGGGATGCTTGTCCAACGTCAAACAGGCGTTGAGCAACTCTACTAGCCCTTTTCGCTCGGTGATCGAGCCGTAGACGAGAATGGATGGACCGGAGGCCATACCGAGGCGCGCCTTTGCTTCTGCTTGGTCGACGGGGTGTACCTCGGGGAAGGGATCAGGCAAGTAGTCGATGCAGGGCGGATGTGCGGCACGTTCTGAGCGTGCGTGCCAAAGTGGAAGAGTCGGGTCGATCGACAGGACTCTCGCGATGTTGCCCGCCCGTAATGCACGCAGGAAAAGCCGCTTGTTGATGAAGTCTACCAACGGCCGGCGCGGCGCCGACACCCCCATCTCGCGCAGGTGGAAAAACTGCCGCATCGTGATGCATATCCAAGGTGTCTCGCGAAAGGGCGAGCCGATAAGTCCCACCGCCTTGAGGATGTAGTCCCCGTAAGGCACGACGACAAGGTCGGCGGCCTGGCTCCGTGTTGCGGTGTTAAAGGCCGATGCAAACAACGCATGAAACGCAAATTCATCTTTCGCGCGACCCAGCAGTGCCCGCGCGAAAGACGGCCGCTCGGCATCGGCCCCGAGCCAGCTCAACGAAACGCCCGAGTCCGGTTGCTGATACGACCGAATCAGCGGATGATCGATGTTTTCGACGTCGGTCGACAGAGCGCACTCGTATCCCGCTTCAAGAAGCGCTTCGATCGTCCATTCGACGTATCGCCAGCGATGGCCCGAAAAATTCGGCTCGATCAGCAGCGCTCGTTGCCTCATTGTGCGGCCCTCACGACATTGGCGAGAGCGAGGATGTTCTCGGCGAAGCACGCGGGTGTCCACGCGCGAATTGTCGAAGCGGCACTGGCCGCGAAACTGCCGCGGAGGTCGCAGTCTTCAGCGAGCTTCGTCATTTTTTCTGCAAGCTCGTCTGTGTCGCCCGGCTGAACGACGAAGCCGTTGATGCCGTCATGCACGAGCTCGTTTGCGCATCCGCAGGTCGCAGACACGATGGCGGGACATCCCGATGCCATGGCTTCGCTTACACATAAGCCCCATTGGTCGAATGCACTAGCGAGCACGATGAAGTCGGCGAGAGCATAGTGTGCCGGCATGTCGCGGTTGAGAACCTGCGGGAGTATGACTACGCGTGGCCGCAAACCCAGGGAGTCGATTTTGCGTCGTATCGCGTCTTCGAGCGGACCTTGGCCGACGAGAACCAGCGAGATTCCGAGTTTCGGCAATGAAGAGCGTGCGAATGCATCAATCAGGAGCAAGACGTTCTTGCGTTCGACGAAGCGGCTCACGCAAATCACGTATCGCTCGGGCAAGCCGAACCGTGCTCGCTCCTGCGACGCTTGTCTCGCAGCGCGTTGCGCGGCGCAGTGAAACTGGTCGACGTCGATCACATCGAAGCCGACACGCGAGCGATCTAGCGAAATGCCTAGCGACTCGGCGTAGCGCCGGTGCTTTTCGCCGGCAACCAACGCGCCGTCGAAGCGGGATACAAGAAGTTTCTTCAGCGATTCCTTCAGCCGAGAGCGCTTGCCGTCGTCAGCCTTCGAATCGGACATATAAACGAGCTTAAATCGGTGAATAAGCGTTTTGATGACGCATAGGTAGATCGAGTAGCTCGTGTTGTAGCCGAGCGTGACTACAACGTCTGGCTTTGTTTCGCGGATGATTGCGCGAAGTCGCGCGATGACGGCGAGCCAGTGCTTGTCGCCGTACGTGTTGTCCTTGAAAAGCGTGACCGCATTGATACAGCCTTCGGCCAAGAACCTGGCGCGACCGGGCTGTGGGTACCCGTACAGCCCAGAAAGTCCGTATATCTCCACAAGGG
>CAYPWK010000367.1:5569-6151 GCA_964414365.1 uncultured Burkholderia sp. | reverse complement strand
TGCCGGCTGAATTTATAAGCACCATGCGACGTGCCGATCGCAATCGCGAGCGCGTCGACGCCTGTCGCCTCGACGAATGCGCGCGCCTGCTCAGGATCGGTCAGCAGATCCTCGCGCGATAGCTTACCTCCTGCACCCACCCCGTCCTCCTCGCCCGCCTCACCGGTTTCGAGCGAGCCGAGACAGCCGAGCTCGCCCTCGACCGAGACGCCGACCGCATGCGCCGCGTCGACGACGCGCCGGCTAACCTCCACGTTGTAGTCGTAGCTCGCGGGCGTTTTCTGGTCCGGCATCAAGGAGCCGTCCATCATCACCGACGTGAATCCCGATCGGATCGCCTGCTGACAGACTGCCGGGCTCGCGCCATGGTCCTGATGCAGCACGACCGGGATGTCCGGATGCGCTTCGAGCGCCGCGAGCACCAGATGCCGCAAATACGGTTCCCCCGCATACTTGCGCGCACCCGCCGAGGCCTGAAGAATCACGGGGCTCGCCGTGGCCTCGGCCGCCTGCATGATCGCGTGAATCTGCTCCACGTCGGGCAGGACGGCATTACGCGTGAGTAACATGAGCCTCCCGCAG
>CAYPWK010000367.1:0-5559 GCA_964414365.1 uncultured Burkholderia sp. | reverse complement strand
GTTGTTGACGTTAAACGCGGGAACACCGTACGCATGCTCGGCCGCATGATCGAGCAACTGACGTAATGCAATGAACGCCATGATTAGGACTCCCAAGGGTTGCGATTCGAAGTTGGTCGGAATCATTTCTGCAGAGCACGCCTCGGCGCCCGGCAACGGTCATCGAGGCATCACAGGCGCGAATGGCCGGCTAGACGCGGGCAACGCGGGACGCCGCGTCCACGACGGCCTGCGTCGTCAAATTGAAATGCGCGAAAAGCGCGGCGGCAGGCGCCGACTCGCCGAATGTGTCGATGCCGACCACGCCGCCTTCTAAGCCCACGTATTGCCGCCAGAACGCGCTCACGCCCGCTTCAACGGCCACACGGGGCACACCGGGCGGTAGCACGGCGTCGCGCCACTCCTGCGGCTGGCGCTCGAAAGCCGTCGTCGACGGCATCGATACCACGCGCGCGGCAATGCCCTGCTCGGCCAGCGGCTCGATCGCGGCCAACGCCAGGGCGACCTCCGAGCCCGTGGCGATCAGCACGACGCGCCGCATCGATGCGGTACTCGCACCGGCTTCGCGCGCGTCGGTCGGCCAATCGCGCAATACATATCCCCCGCGCGAGATAGCGCCCATCTGCTCGTCGCTGCGCGTGACGAAAGGCAGCGTCTGCCGACTCAGCAGCAGGCACGACGGCCCATGTCGCTCGACCGCGACGACCCACGCCTGCGCCGTTTCGACGGTATCGCAGGGGCGCCAGACATCGAGCCCGGGAATCAACCTGAGACTCGCCGCATGCTCGACGGCCTGATGGGTCGGACCATCTTCGCCGAGCCCAATCGAGTCATGCGTGAAGACGAAAATCGATCGCGTCTTCATCAGCGCAGCCATCCGCAATGCGTTGCGCGCGTAGTCGGAAAACGTCAAGAACGTGCCGCCGAACGGCAGATAGCCGCGATGCAGCGCCACGCCGTTCAGCACCGCGCCCATGCCGAACTCGCGCACGCCGAAGTGGACGTAGTTGCCGCTATGCAATCCGCTGTCGTCCGAGCGCACGGTCACCGATGCGGGCCAGTCCGTCAAGTTCGATCCGGTGAGGTCGGCCGATCCGCCCAATAACTCGGGCAACGCGGCGGCAAGCGCCTCGATGGCCTGCTGCGAGGCCTTACGGGTCGCCGCGGACTGCCCGGTATCGTTCGCCGTATGCACGATCATTCGCGCCGCGGCAGGCCAGCTTTCCGGCAGCGCGCCGCGCATGCGCCGCTCGTACTCGGCGGCCTCGCGCGGATAGTGCTGCCGGTACGAGTCGAAGCGCTGCACCCACTGCGCTTCCAGCTCGGCGCCGCGCACGGTCGCATCCCATAGCGCGCGCACGTCCTCCGGCACGGCGAACGGAGGATACGGCCAGCCGAGCGCCTCGCGCATCGCCGCGATTTCGGCGGCCCCGAGCGGCGCGCCGTGCACGTCGTGTGTGCCCGATTTCGTCGGCGAGCCTCTGCCGATCACCGTTTTGCAGCAGATCAACGTAGGGCGGTTCGCGCCGCGCGCGGATCCGATCGCGCGATCGACGGCCTCGACGTCATGCCCGTCCACGTTGCGCACGACGTTCCAGCCGTACGAAGCAAAGCGTCCAGGCGTATCGTCGGCGAACCAGCCGTCGACATGCCCGTCGATCGAGATGCCGTTGTCGTCATAGAGCACGATGAGCTTGTCGAGCTTCAGCGTGCCGGCAAGCGACGCGGCCTCGTGCGAAATCCCTTCCATCAAGCAGCCATCGCCGAGGAAGACATAGGTGTAGTGATCGACGATTCGATGGCCGGGCCGATTGAACTCGCGCGCGAGCAGCGCCTCGGCGAGCGCCATGCCGACGGCGTTCGCGAAGCCCTGCCCGAGCGGCCCCGTCGTCGTCTCGACGCCGGGCGTGACGCCGACCTCCGGATGCCCCGGCGTCTTGCTATGCAATTGACGAAAGCGCTTCAGCTCGTCGACCGGCAAGTCGTAGCCCGTCAGATGAAGCAACGCATAAAGCAGCATCGAGCCGTGCCCGTTCGAAAGCACGAAGCGATCGCGATCGGACCAGCCTGGATTGCGCGGATTGTGCCTCAGATGGCGGCTCCAAAGCGCGACGGCGATCTCGGCCATGCCGAGCGGCATGCCGGGGTGACCCGAGTTGGCTTGCTGCACGGCATCGACGGCGAGCATGCGCAGTGCGTTAGCCATGAGCTCGGGCGCGAGCGTGGGGGACGGTTCTGCTATGGCGTTCATATCGACAACATCCTTCGTTGCGTCGGGAATACGGTGCGCCGCGTCAAGCGCGCGCGCGCCGATCCATCAGTTGAAGAATCATCGGCGTGAAGATCAGCTGCATCGCGAGCCCCATCTTCCCCCCCGGCACGACGATCACGTTCGGCCTCGACATGAACGAATCGTGCAGCATCGTCAGCAGATACTGGAAATCGATCCCCTTCGGCCGCGCAAAGCGGATGACGACGAAGCTCTCGTCAGGCTGAGGTATCTCGCGCGCCGTAAACGGGTTCGACGTGTCGACGGTCGGCACGCGCTGAAAATTGACGTGTGTGCGCGAGAACTGCGGGCAGATGTAGTTCACATAGTCGGGCATGCGGCGCAGGATCGTATCGACGACGGCCTCGTGCGAATAGCCGCGCATCGTCTGATCGCGATGGAGCTTCTGGATCCATTCCAGGTTGATGATCGGCACCACACCGACGAGCAGGTCCGCATGCCGGCCGACGTCGATCTTCTCCGTGACGGCCGCGCCGTGCAGCCCCTCGTAGAAAAGCAGATCGGTGTCGGGCTCGATGTCGCGCCACGGCGTGAACGTTCCCGCATCCTGCCCGTAGAGCGCGGCCTCCGCATCGTCGTGCACGTAATGGCGGTAGCGGCCGGTGCCGTTGTCGGCGTACGAGGCGAACAGGCCCTCGAGCTCGGCGAGCAAATTAGCTTCGGGGCCGAAGTGGCTGAAGTTTCGAAACCCGTCGCGCTCGCGCTGCTGCATGGCTTCGCGCATGCCTAGGCGGTCGTAGCGGTGAAACGCATCGCCTTCGACGATTTGCGCATTGATGCGCTCGCGCCGGAAGATGTGCGTGAAGCTCTTCATGACGGTCGTCGTGCCGGCGCCGCTCGAGCCGGTCACGGCGATGATCGGATGCTTGACGGACATGCCTCGTGTCTCCATGGTTGCTTGATATTCGGTTCAGCATCGAGTCGCTCTCCCGATCGTCACACGTTCGCCGGCGCCGCAATCAAACAGGCGCCTCGGGAAGAAAGAGCGACCGGGGCTGAAAGAGCGGCGAGCTGAACGGCTTGTCCTCGCCGCGGTCGAACTCGCGGTGATAGCGTGCGATCCGCTCCACTTCCTTGCGCGAGCCGAGAATGATCGGCACCCGCTCATGCAGCGCGGCCGGCGTCACATCGAGAATCCGCTCGCGCCCCGTGCTCGAAGCGCCGCCCGCCTGCTCGATGAGAAAGCTCATCGGATTCGCTTCGTAAAGCAGGCGCAGCCGCCCCGGCATCGAGGGCGTCTTGAAATCGCGCGGGTACATGAAGACGCCGCCGCGCATCAGGATGCGGTGCACTTCCGCGACCATCGAGGCAATCCAGCGCATGTTGAAGTCACGGCCGCGGCAACCGGTGCGGCCATCCTTGCACTCCTGGACGTAGCGGCGCACGGGCGCCTCCCAGAATCGCTCGTTCGATGCATTGATCGCAAACTCGCTCGTCTCCTCGGGGATCCGGATGTCCGAATGCGTGAGCACGAAGTTGCCGACGTCGCGCTCGAGCGTGAAACCGTGCGTCCCGTTGCCGACCGAAAGCACGAGCATCGTCGAGGGTCCGTAAATCGCGTAACCTGCCGCCACCTGCTCATGACCCGGGCGCAGGAATCCGGCCTCGCCGCTCTCGCCGTCCTTGCAGCGCAAAACGGAAAAGATCGAGCCCACGACGCCGTTGATATCGATGTTCGACGAGCCGTCGAGCGGATCGAACGCGAGCAGATACTCACCGCGCGGATATTCAGGTGGGATTGCATAGACGGTCTCCATTTCCTCCGAGACCATCGCAGCGAGCAATCCATCCCATTCGCAGTGCTGGACGAAAATCTCGTTCGTAGTGATATCGAGCGTTTTCTGCTGCTCGCCGTGCGTGTTGACGGTCTGCGCGAAGCCGTAATTGCCGCCGAGCGCGCCGCGCGTCAACGCCGATGAAATCGTCTTGATCGCGGCGGCCACGTCGATGAGGAGCGCCGACAAGCCGGCGGCGGCCACGAGCGACGGCTTCCTGTCGAGTGTGTCGATGAGATACTTTGAAAGGGTCGTACGTCCGTCTTGCATGGCGCTCTCCTAGGCGGTTTCCGTTATTCGACCGGGTGGTGGCGCGGTTTCGCCTTTGCGAGCCGCATGCGAGACAGTCCGTGGTTCCAAAGACGTGCCGTCGCCCGCGAACACGCGAGACGCGCGAATGTCCTCAGCCGCGATGCGCATCAGCGTGTGCGTATCGGTCGGGCCGCCGTTCGTGAGCGCCGCGGCGAAGAGGCGCCGCGCCTGGCGCAGCCTTGCACGGTCAAGCGCGTTGCGAACCGAGCGCGCGTTGGCAAAGTTCGGCTGCCGCGTGCGGCGCGCGATGTACTCGGCGAACGCCCTGCGAGAATCCGCATCGAACTCGTAATGCATCGAGGCGAGCATGCGCTCGGCGATCTCCAATAGTTCGGATTCCTCATAATCGGGAAATTCAATGTGGTGCGCGATCCGTGAACGGAAGCCCGGGTTGCTCTGAAAGAACGTTTCCATACGCGAGGCGTACCCGGCGAGAATCACGACGAGATCGTCACGCTGGTTTTCCATCGTCTGCAGCAGAATCTCGATGGCCTCCTGTCCGTAATCGCGCTCGTTCTCGGGACGATAGAGGTAGTAGGCTTCATCGATGAACAGCACGCCGCCCATCGCGCGCTTGAGCACTTCGCGCGTCTTGGGCGCGGTGTGGCCGATGTACTGGCCGACGAGATCGTCGCGCGTAACCGAGACCAGGTGATTGCGACGGATGTACCCGAGCCGGTGCAGCACTTCAGCCATGCGCAGCGCCACCGTCGTCTTGCCCGTGCCCGGATTGCCCGAGAAGCACATATGCAGCGTCGGCGCGCCGCTCGCGAGATCGAGCTGCGAGCGAGCACGCTCGACGATGAGGAGTGCCGCGATCTCGCGAATACGCGTCTTGACGGGCGCAAGGCCGACGAGATCGCGATCGAGCTCGTCGAGTACATCAGCGATGCCCGAATCTCGATAGAGCCGGGCCAGATCGACGCTTTGCTCGGACATGGTCGTTACCTCAACGCTCGGCGCGGTAGCGCTCGCCGGCGGGCCGCTCGCTCGCGTAGCTCGTGATGCTGTAGCGCTGAACGCGGCCCTCGCCGTCCGTGCGCGTAAGCTTGAAGCCCGGCTCCTCGAGGGGCCGATTCACGATGAACGAGAGCCGCATCGTCTCGAAGCCGCGCACCGAATCGAACGCATTGACTTTGATGTAATGGTTCGGATAAGCGGCACGGCACGCGCGCACCTCCT
>CAYPWK010000366.1:0-6187 GCA_964414365.1 uncultured Burkholderia sp. | reverse complement strand
CCGACCGGAACCTGAGCAATGAGCGTGCGCTGGCTAGCGTCGACGACGCCGAGCAGCGGTTTGAAGTTCGACGATGCCGCGATGCCGCTCGCCGTTTCATGCCGCGCAGGCATGAAGTAGCGATTCGTCAGCGGATCGTAGGCAATCTGATCCACGCCGCCGAATGGAATCGTCGCGAGGGTCGCGCCTGTCGAGCGATCGAGAATCAGCGACGTCAAAGCTTGCCCGGCCGGTTCGTCGCAGCCTACCAGCATGTCGTTGCCCGGTCCGAGCGCGAGCCCTGTCGGACTGCAATTACCGAGCGGATAGACGGCGGATATGGCGGGCGCGCCGGCCGCGACCGTTGCAGCGGGGATCACATCCACTTCGCCCGCGGGGTTCGCGGGCGTGCCGTCATTGTTGATCAGGAAGCGCTTCGAGCGCGCATCATAGACGCATGCCTCGAGACCGCTCGATGTCGGAAAAGTCAATTTCTGAAGGACGGTGTGCGTGGCGTTTGAGATGAACGTCACGAACGGCGGATTGTCGGCGGGGCTCGCAAACATCACGACATTGTCGTCGGGATCGTAACACCCCTCGTCGACGCGCTCGCCCGATGTGCTGACTGGAATCGTCGCGACGACCTGCCGTGCCGACGTATCAATCAGTTTGACGTTATTCACGTCGCCCGCATAGAGGGTGCTTGTCCCCGGAATCCCGACGAGCCCATCGGGCCCCGACGTCTCGGCCGATGAGCCGATGCCCGTAAAGCCGCCCTTGATCTGCGCAATGAGCGTATTGCTGCTCGTGTCCACGACGTCGATGGCCGCGTTGTTGCGATCGGCCAGATAGTAGCGGCCCGAGTCGGCGTAGCCGATATCGAAGCTGAACGACGGCGTGGTGGAATTCGGGACCGCGATTATCGCTTTGGTCACGAGTGTCGGTGGGTCGATGCTGTTATCTCCGCCGCCTCCGCAACCGGCCACGCCAATCGCCAGCGCGAGTGATATAGCGGGGCTCCACCGTCTAAGCCATGACTGGGTCTGCATGCGTCATCCTCCGTTGGGTTGTTGTGGTCTCTCTCTTGCCGCCCTATGGTGGTGGCGAACATCGAGCGCACCGCGTCTGTATTCGGCGGGGGCTTCGCTTATAAAATGTGGGCAAGATGAAAGAACCGCGATCCGCACGCGAAGCTGCGCAACCGGATCGTTCCCACGAAAGTGGACTCAGTGAATTGCGGTTCCAGTCTTACGAGTTGTTACGCCGACTCGGGCCCAGTCTGCGGGCGGGCACAGCTTTTGAGAAATCAAAGCTTTTTATGAATTCCATTAGGACTTCTAAATGTTCAGCGGTGGAAACGAAACCCCGCAAGCATGGCAACTTGCGGGGTTCAGAGTCGACGCGGCTTGGCGCGCGGGCGGTTGGCCTCAGAACTTGTAGTTGAGCCCGACCGATACGCCCATCTCCCTGCCGCCCGCATAACAAAACGGCGCGCCTTGCGAGATCGAACTGCCGTCGTGACAATCGATCGTCACGCTGCGCCCGCCCGCGCCCATCGCGTAATGCGCGAGGGGGTGATTGAGCACGAGCGCGTAGTCGGCATAGACGGTCGTATGCTTGTCGATCGCATGCTTGTACAGCGCGGTGAACATGTTGGCAGCGTTATTGGGATTCGCCGTGCCTAGCGCGCCGGCCGGAGGCGGCGTGTTGTGCTGCCCCGGATCGCCCGGCGAGCGGCCCGCGTGAGCCCAGCCGAGGCTCACGCTGTCTCGCGGCGTGAACTCCTGCGTGATAGCGAGCCAGAAGCCGTTCCGGCTGCGCTCGTTTTGCACCTCGAGATAGGCGGGCACCTTTCTGCGCATCCACTCATAGATGCCGCTCAATATCGTATGGGTCGGCAGCTTGTATTGCGCGCCAACCTTGAACGCCCACTCGTTGCCGACGTCGTTCGGATCGGTGCCGTCCGGCGACGCAAGGGCGGCGGGGCTGGTCGTCACGTCGCTCGAGCGGTTCACGTCGCGGTGCAGTTCGTAGGCCGTGGTGAAATAGAAGGGGCCGTTCGCATACGCGATGTTGGCACTATACGCAGTACCGTAACTGCCGTCGTTACATGCGACCGGATTGCCGCCGCTACCCGGGACGTTGCCGCCAGTACAGTCCGACTCGCCCGCGGCTTGCGTCGAGTTCTCAAAGCCACGATTTTGTCCTGGAGAAACGAGTGCGTTGAAGGACCAGCCATGAAAATTCGGCGATTCATACCAGATCGCATGATCGAGTCGTGTGCCGAATTCGACTCGATTATCGCCGCCCGTGTTGCCCATTATCGAGGAGTAATCGCCGAGTGTTCCGGAAAATGGATTCATTCGCGCCGTCGATGTTTTATACGGTGCATCCGTTTTACCGGCCTTCAGTGCGCCCCAACTTGTCGAGGCGACGCCAATATAGCTGTTGCGCGAGGTCAAAGCGCCTTTGACGGTCGAATCCTGCGCGGAATTGGAATTAGCCGTGCCGGAAGTGGCCGATACATCGAGCTGTGTTTCCAATTGATAGACAAACGCGAGATCCGGAGATGAGCCGAAAGGCCGTTTCCCGCGAATGCCAATATAGGAAAGATTCGACGAAATGTCGGGTTGCCATCCCATATGGCCTCTCGGTGAGACGATCGTGCCATCAGGGAGCGTGTACGAGCTCGCGAGGCCTTTCGTCGCATAGTCGACGGAGAGGTCGAGGTTGCCGTAAAAATCAACTTCCCCGAGGAACGACAACAAGGATTTGAGCTTCGGGGGCATGCCCGCTCCCCAGCCCGACTCCGCGGCGTTAGGCTCCGGCTCGGGCGGTACGTTGGACGCGTGAACTTCCCCGGGATTGGAAGTCGCGCCGCGGTTTGCCGCTGACTTCTGATTGCTCGTCGCCGCTTGTTGCTGCGGCGGCTGCTGTCTCGCCATCAGCGCATCGAGTTTCTTGCTCAGCAGATCCACTTGCTGTTTCAGCAATTGGATTTCCTGGGCGTCGTTTGTCGCGGGCAATGCTTGAGCGAGCACGGTTGCCGGAAGGGATGCGCCTGCGACGGCAAAAAGCAATAGCCGACACGCCGCGTAAAGCGGCTTTGGACGGGTTTTCATCGATATCTCCTCCGTATCTATAGTACGGTATTGAAAGCTATTTGAATTAGATTGAAATTCAAGTGAAATTTATTTGTTATGTCTCCGATAGGTTCGAGTGTTTTCGCTATTCGTGTGTCAGGCGCGGGAAAGCAAGATCGAAGGATCGTCTGCGCTACAAAGGATTCCTTGCGCTCGGGGGCAAATATTGCGATCTGTTACTGCTGTGTGGCGGCCAGTCTGCGGTGGACCAAATATTTTTGAAAGTCAAACGTTTTTATACTTTCTATTAGGACTTCTAAATGTTCCGCAATGGTGCGAAGGCGCCTCGCGATTGCCGCGACGCGCCTCATCCCAACTTCCGCCCTTAGCTGAAAGCACCGTCGTTATGCAAGCCGTTCGACCGTGCTCGACTCGGTTCCGAGTGCCGGTGCGCGGCATCTCGGTCCGGCATTTCAATGCTTACCGATCGACACGCGAAGCAGCCAGCTGTGTAACAATGCGCTCGCGCTTGACAAACTCCAGAGCCGACCGCGCCTTGACCAGGGCCACGACAGATTCCGGTGCCGTTTCCGGGCTGCCGGCCTTGAACGGCGGCGCCGGCGCATATTCGAGTTCGAGTTGAATGGCCTGTGCTTCTTCTTCGCCTGCGAGTTCCGCTGCAACCGACAAGGCGAAGTCGATGCCGGCCGTGACGCCGCCTCCCGTGAACAGATTGCCGTCATGGATCACGCGGCCGTGCGCCGGAATGGCGCCCAACGGCTCCAGAAAGCCGTGCGACACCCAATGAGTCGTGGCGCGGCGCCCCTGCAACAAGCCCGCCGCACCGAGCAGCAATGAGCCGGTGCAAACAGACGTGAGATAGCGGGCGCCTGCCGCCTGCTTACGGACGAACGCGACCGTTTCTGCGTCTTCGAGCAATGCCGTGATACCACTGCCTCCCGGAATGCAAATGACATCGAGCGGCGGGCAATCGGCGAATGTCATGTTCGGCGTCAGCACGAGGCCGTTGCTCGAAACGACGGGCTCGAGCGTTTTCCAGACCAAATGAACGGTTGCGTCCGGCAACGAAGCGAATACCTCGTGAGGGCCGGTCAGGTCCAGTTGTTGGACACGCGGGAATACCAGAAAGCCGATTTGCAATGCCATGTCGATACCTCGTGTGGACGTTGGGGCATATCGCCATCCGTAAGTCGGCGGACGACGAAGTAGGGCGGCCATCGCCGGCAGCAATGTTGGCGTCGATGGACAAGTCGATTCTATGCGCGTACTGTTTGGCGGAAATGCCACATCGCCAACGTTTTCTGCCACTGGTCACCTATGCTTGTTAATACACGATCGATACTCGTCCTGGCATTTCCGAACGCACAACTGCTCGACGTGACGGGACCGCTGCAGGTATTTGCTTCGGCGAACGAGCTCGCGGGGCAGCAGGGGCTGGCGCGGCCTTATGCACCGCGTATCGTTTCTGCCGAGGGAGGACTCGTGACCACGTCTGCGGGCGTTGCGTTGTCGACCGATTCGCTGCGATCGGCCGGTAGACCTGCAGACACATTGATCGTCGCTGGCGGTAAGGGCGTGCATCCGGCATCGAAGGAGCAGAAGCTGCTCCAATGGGTGCGCAAGCAAGCGACAAGGTCCAGGCGTCTTGCTTCGGTATGTACGGGGGCCTTTCTGCTGGCGGAGGCAGGATTACTCGATGGGCGGCGCGTGGTGACGCACTGGGTTCATTGCGACGAGCTTGCGCGCCGTTACCCGACCCTTCGAGTAGAACCGGATCCAATCTTCATCCGAGAAGGAGACGTCTGGACGTCGGCCGGTGTCACAGCGGGGATCGACCTTGCGCTTGCGCTCGTTGAAGAGGACCTCGGACGGTCGATGGCGCTCGATGTTGCTCGCGAGCTTGTCGTGTTTCTCAAGCGGCCGGGAGGGCAGGCGCAGTTCAGCGCGGCGTTGTCGATGCAAAAGTCGGGCGATCGGTTCGGCGAATTGCACGCGTGGATTGCCGAGCATCTGACTGCCGACCTGTCGGTTCCTGCGCTGGCGGAACGCGTTGGCATGAGTGAGCGCAGCTTCATGCGCCACTACCGCACGCAGATAGGGCGCACGCCTGCGCGCGCCGTCGAGCAATTCCGCGTCGAGGCGGCACAGCGGCTTATGGCCGAAACATCGTGGCCGGTGAAACGTATCGCGGCTCGATGCGGCTTCGGCGTCGAGGAAACCATGCGGCGCAGCTTCATGCGCGTGTTGGGGGTGACGCCACAGGCATATCGGGAGCGCTTCGCGGGCGATGAGCGCTGAACGACTCTTGTCATCGAAAGAGAGCGTGGAAAGAAGCCGACGCAGCAGCGATTGACATGCTCCGCCCCCTCGACCTTCGGTCGCCGCTGCGCGGAAAGGGGGAGGATTCCTTCTATGAGTCGGCCCGCCCTGACGACGGTCCGCTTTCCGACGCCGGTCATCGCGGCACGAACAATCGCGCTGACGCTCGAGATGGTGGAGGGCGGCGCGTCCGCTCGGAGCCTCTATACCGTTAGCGAGCCTGAGCTGGTGGTGCGCGAATCGACGGGGCCGCTGCCTGGCGCCCGGCGCAAATCGGCCGTGTAGGTTGGGGCTTGCAGACCCAGCGCGGCGAGCGGGAGAACATCCGCGCCCGCCGACGCTCACGTCATTCAAGCTGCGCAGTGGGTAGCGCCTTCAGGCAACGAACCGGCCTTCGCCCGCGATCGTTGAGAGCGGGTTTCGCGAGCTCGGCACTTCCCGCGCTTGCAGCGCTTCGGGCAGCGATGCCTTATCGCCGGGTCGGCCGAGCGCGACGCCGGCTTCGATCGCATAGCTTTCGGGAATGGCCAGCTCAGCGCGAATCTTTTCGCGCTCGATGCCGGCAAGCCCGTGGGCCTTCCATCCCGAAAGGCTGGCCTGCAGCGCGAAGTACCCCCAAGCGGCGCCTGTATCGAACGAATGCATGGGCGCAGGCCGTTCTTCAGTCGCGCCCGGAGGAATGAACGTGCGCTTCGACAGGATGATCACGATCGCCGCCGCATGTTGTGCCCAGCTCCGGTTGAATTCGTTGAGGAATCCTAAGAAGCGAGTCCAATGCTCCGTTT
>CAYPWK010000365.1:0-6188 GCA_964414365.1 uncultured Burkholderia sp. | reverse complement strand
CGAATCCGTCGGTCGTTGCGCATGGCGATGGCACGTTGAAGGGGATCCACGCGCGCCTCGCGCAGCGGTTGCGTACGCATTGCGGGCCGTGCGGGATCGTGTTGCTGGATTTCTGCGATGACGACCAGTGGGGACTCGTGCGGGCGTTGGTTGCGTGCAACGGGAGTCGGGCTTGATCGGCGTGTTAAAGAGCTAGACCACTTGCGTGTCAGAAATGTGACATATTGGCATGTCAGTCTGACGGACTTTGCGAGCCGCTTGGCTTGCGCGTGCCACCCTAAACTCATATTTGCGCCCCTCACTCGACATGACCTTGGAGTTCGTCTGGCGACTATTCGCCGCTTTTGCGTGCGGCGTCGCGATTGGCCTCGAGCGGCAGATGCGCCAGCGTACGGCCGGCTTGCGGACGATCACGCTCGTGTCGAGCGGCGCTTGTCTCTTTGTCTCGCTCGGAACCCTAATGGGCACTGGCGTCACGCAGATCGCGGCATACGTTGTCTCGGGCGTGGGATTTCTAGGCGGCGGCGTCATCATGCGAGACAAGGGTGCGATACAAGGCATCAACACTGCCGCGACATTGTGGTGCGCCGCTGCCGTTGGCGTACTGTCAGGTACCGGCTACTTCGGCGCAGCCATTGCGGGTACCGTCGTGGTGCTGGTCACGAATACCGTACTGCGCGAAGTGAGTCGGGCGATCAATGCGGCGCCGGTCGACACGGCGGATATGGTGCGCGAATATCAGCTGTCCGTTGTTTGTCGTGAGGAAGACGAGGTCCATATTCGAGCTGTCCTGTCGAACGCGATGCATGCGGAACCCTTGTCGTTCCAGAGTCTGACGAGCCGCGACTGCGAGGGTTTGCCGCCGAGGCTCGAAGTCACGGCAAGATGCCGCACCCATCCGAAAGACCAGGCAAGGCTCGAGCAGATTGCGAGCCGGCTCAGCATGGAGAAGGGCGTCTCGAGCGTCAGCTGGGCCGCGAGCGAGGCGGAGCCCGCCCCGGAATAGCGCAGAGACTTCGTCACTGCTTCGAAGAATAGGAGTGACGTCGCGCCTGCCATTCGGTCGGCGTCGTACCCGGATGTCGGTCCTGCAAAGCCGCGCCGTTATGTGCGTCGAGCAGCTCATAGCGTAGACACACACCGAAAAGCTGCTCCGCTTCTCGTGCCATCTGCGCACAAATCTCATCCGTGGCCCGCAGCAGACTCCCGCCGCCGTATCGATAAACAAAGGTCACGTTGACGCTTGAGTCCGTCGGCCACCGGTCAATATCGAGCAAATGGGACCGACACGGTAGCGCTCGCGCATGCGCTGCGACTTCGGCGAAGTGAAATTCGAGCCACTCGGAGAAAAAGAGCGCCTCGTTGGCGGTCAATAGCTTGAACAGCGCGTGACAGCGAGCATCGACATTCGCAGGCTCGACTGTCTCGACTTCCGTCTGCGGCGAGCGCCAGGCGTCGACGCGCGGGTCTGAACGATTGTCCGCGTATCCCATGCCTGCCGGGATATCGGGGTAAAGATGCCGGCGCGCATAGAGCGCTCGCCAAAATGAAACGTCGTCGTCAACGCGCGAGGGCTGCATCGTCAATTCGACCGATCGCCCGCCTGAACGTGCGAGCGCTCGAGCGACGAGCCGCAACTCGCAGAGCGTTTGGCCGCCGGAGAGCACGCGTGCCGCTCGCGGCAGACCAAGGAGAGGCAAATCGACACCGTCGGCCACGCTCGCGGTAAAACCATGGCGATCGAGTCGAACGATGGTCATTCGTTGCGCGATGTTCGAGCAATGGACCGCGATGCGCATGCGAGCGGCAAAACTGAATTCAGAGGCTGTTGCGAGCCGGGGGCAAAACGGGGGCACGGTATTCCTCCTTCGAGACGCGGGCTCGCGGCGCCGTCTTTTTGTGCTCAGCAGACGGCATGCAATTCACCTATGCGTGGAACCGCAGTTCGAGGTGCTCGATCCGCCGTGTGCCATCGGAGCGTGTTCGCCACGCAGCACTTTTCTTCTTTGCCTCGATCTCGGCAGGCATGCAAAGCAACGCGCGGATCACGGCGACCGCTTGCACCTTCGCCAACTGCCGGCCGACGAACGCGAACGTGAGCTCTCTTCGTGGCATTTGGCGCGGCGCATGACGCCGCAGCGTGTAGTGGGCTTGCTTCTCTTCGACGAACGCCGTGATTGCAGCCGGTTTGTCGCGCAACTGCGCCATCTGGCTCGGTCGCTGCATTACCAGATCGACGAGAGGGCCGATGAGCGATGCGCTCGCCTCGCTTCCCACGATAAGCAGCTGCATTGCAGCGAACGCGATTTCTTCTTCGATGCTGCCAAGCGCCGGCTCCCACCGCGTCTCGAGCGCTGCGAAGAGGTTCGGAACGGCGCGCGTATACCTCGGATAGCGATAGCAGTCGGCAAACATTCTGCGCAGCTCGTCGAGCGCTGAAATCAGCGTTGCCAGGCGCCTCGGCGTGAGCTGGCCCGGGTCGTGTATGACTTCGAGCGTGCGGCACAGATGATGGAGCCGGCGACGCTGCTGATCGGCGAGCCCGCTCCATGCCGCCAATAGCTCGGGCCAGAGCGGCGCGGCAATCTCTTGTATGACGTCGAAACGCGACCGGCCCCGCTCTGCAATCAACTCGAGCCGTGCCCCGACCGTGGCTTGCGCGAGCGCGCCAAGGCGCGCCGTTGCGTCAGGCCGTAACGACCTCGTGAGCCAGCTATCGAGCAGTGCGTAGGAAGAATGCCGCCGCGGGGCGATGAGGCGGGCCGCGGCCGCGGCCAGCCGGGGCGGCAGATCGACCTCCCACATGGCGGCCAGCGCGCCGAGCGAAGCCAAGACGTCACCCTCGCGTGCTGACTCGCTGTCGAGCCCGCATGCGGCGATCGTTGCGCGAAGGCTGGGTGGCGTGACCGGCCACGGGACGTTGGGCGTCATAGGCTTTTCGGCAAACACCGGAGGGCGCGCCTTCAATTGTCAGATGTTCAGGCACATAAGTCCAGCATCGAGTCCTAATACATCGAGCGTTTGTTGATCGATGTCGATCCAGCAGGCGACGACCATGCGGCCATCGATCCGCTGTGGCGGCCCGGCCCGGTGCGCGTGTACACCGATGCGTCGAAAGAGACGCTCCATGCTGGCAAACGTCACGCCGATCAGTTGCCGCGCGCCACGCCGCGCCGCGCATTCCACGACGGAGGCGAGCATCGGCCGCACGGCCCACGAAGCGCTTTCGTCGCCAGCCGCATCGGGACTTGCGGCGAAACGCGACAATTCCCAGATATCGGGTGCTTCGGGTGCAGGCATATCCGGCGCCAACAGAAACGGGAAAATATCGCGCAACAAATAGGGCTGGGTAGTGGGAAGGAGCCGCGCGCAGCCGCAAATAGCGTTGGACTCGTCACGGGCGACGACATAAACCGTGTCGTGCCTGTCGTATTGATCGCGCTCGAAGCGGCCATCCGCAAACGGCAAGTCCCACCCCAACTGCTCGACGAACACTTGATGCCGATATTGTGCGAGCGCTGCGTCGACGTCCTCGGGCAGACGCCCGTCGCCGTGAATGGAAGTGCGCATGGTGTCCTCGGGTTGCATTCTTGTGGATGAGCGCATTACAGCGCGCACCCCGAGGACCGGTAACTGTCAACGTTGACAGGGTTTTGAGCGCGAAAAAGCCCCGCGCAAGGAGCCGGCAATCGCCCCTACGCCCGTCAAGTATTTCGTATTGAGATTGAAAAGATCTGTCTATTTGCTTATAAATGAGTCCTGTAGGCGAAGTGTTGGCTGAAAGACTGCGGATTAGGCGGTGAAAATTGGTGCCGTATAAGGGCTATTGCAGTGTGCGATGGGCGGCGACATCGGGCTCGAATGGCACGATGCGCGCCATGTTCGCCACGATGCTCGGCCAATTGAGCTGGGCGAGCCGTCGAGCGAGCAGTCGGGCCGTGCCCGTCACGCCGATATCGACTCCATATCGATCGACGCACATGAGGTTGCTGCGCACGTCGCCGTGGGCGATCAGCAGGGCGTCGGATGCGCGATCGAGATACCAGTCCCAGCCGACGGTAAGGTACGCGCTGCCGGGAAGATGCGGCCGCTGCCATTCGGTGTACCCGGCGCTGACCGCGTCGATGCCTTCGGCGCGCAACTCGCCGAGCAGTTCATCGTCGATGGCGGACTCGACATGCGAAAGCTGCACGAGGTGAAGCGCCTCTTCGGGGAGGCGAACGTAGCCGTCGCGAGACGGGCTGTCTAGCAATGCGCAAGTGTGTCCCATGGCCGGACTGTAGCAGTCGGCGGCGACCGTGGGACCTGCTAACTATGACAGCTTAATGTTGTAAGTTCTGTTGCGCGGGGAAAAGATGGAGTCGTTACGCTGGAATGACAGCTACCAGCGGTTGCGCGAAGCGAAGGATGAGCGCGAGCTATTCGAGCGAATCGCCAGCCTTGCCCGGCAGTTCGGCTTCGAGTACTGCTGCTACGGAATTCGCGTTCCGCTGCCGGTATCGAATCCGAGCGTGGCGATATTCGATACCTACCCGGAAGGGTGGATGAAGCACTACCAGGACAGCCGTTTCATCGAGGTGGACCCTACCGTGCGCGAGGGCATGAGCAATACGGGGCTCATCGTCTGGCCGGAGGCCACCGCGAACGCGCCGCGCCTCTGGGCGGAAGCGCGCGATTTCGGGCTGCGCGTCGGGGTCGCCCATTCGAGTTGGGCC
This sequence comes from uncultured Burkholderia sp., assembly GCA_964414365.1. Taxonomy (GTDB): domain Bacteria; phylum Pseudomonadota; class Gammaproteobacteria; order Burkholderiales; family Burkholderiaceae; genus Trinickia. The sequence goes on along the minus strand of CAYPWK010000365.1, from coordinate 1,473 downwards.
GCGCACGGTGTTTACGGGTTGCTGACGATGGCACGCTCGGCTGAGCCGCTTACGAGCACGGAGATCGACGAGCTGACGTTCAAGGCGAACTGGCTTGCCAACCTCTCGCACGCGCTGATGAGCGAGTTTCTCGTGCCGAAGCTCGCTCCCGAGGCCCGCGTCGAACTGACGCCGCGCGAATCGGAAGTGCTCCGTTGGACCGGCGAAGGCAAGACCGCCTGCGAAATCGGAAACATCCTCAACATCTCCGAGCGCACGGTGAACTTTCACGTCAACAACGTGTTGCTGAAGCTCAACGCGACAAACAAGGTGCAAGCCGTCGTCAAGGCGATCGCGATCGGATTGATTGCGCTCGCCTGACGAATAATGATTCGTTGAACTAAACGTTTGTTGGGCCGGGCGCCCTCTCAGCGCCGTTCGGGAAGTCTTCTTCCCAGTACTCTCCAGAGAGTCGCGCGATGGCATCGCCGCGCTCGGCTTCGCGGCGACGCAGCTCGACGCGTCGGATCTTGCCCGAAATCGTCTTCGGTAGATCATAGAGCTCGATGCGGCGGATTCGCTTATACGATGCGAGGCGCTCGCGCGAGAAACGAAAAACGCTTTCCACGAGCTCCGGTCCGTAGGTAAAGCCGTGCCGCAGCATGACGTAAGCTTTCGGCACCGATAGCCTCAGCGGATCCGGGCTCGGCACGACGGCCGCTTCGGCGATCGCCTCGTGCTCGATCAGCACGCTTTCGAGCTCGAACGGGCTCAACCGGTAATCGGACGATTTGAAGACGTCGTCGGCGCGCCCGATGTAGACGTAGTAGCCGTCGCGGCGCCGCAGGGCGATGTCCGATGTCCGATAGAGCGCTTCGCGCATGGCGTGGCGCGTGGCGTCGGCGTTGTTCGCATAGCCGGCCATGAGGCCGAGCGGCGCGCCTTGCGCGCGCTCACCGGCAGCTTCGAGCATCAGCGCGACTTCTCCCTCGTCCGTTTGCTTGCCGTCCGGATCGACCAGAGTGACACGATAGCCCGGCATCGGCCTTCCCATTGAGCCCGGCACGACGGGCTGGCCGGGCGAGTTGCCAATGACGCAGGTGGTCTCCGTCTGCCCATAGCCGTCGCGAATCGCCACGTGCCATGCATTCGTGACTCGCTCGATGATTTCGGGGTTGAGCGGCTCGCCGGCGCTCGCGATTTCGCGCAGCGTGACCGCGTAGTTGGCGAGCGGCTCCTGGACGAGCATGCGCCAGACGGTGGGCGGCGCGCACATTGTCGTCACGCCGTGGCGCACGACTGCCTCGAGCGCCTGCCGAGCGTCGAATCGCGCGAAGTTAAGCACAAAGACGCAGGCCCCTGCGTTCCACGGCGCAAAAAAGCAGCTCCATGCATGCTTCGCCCACCCCGCCGAACTGATGTTCCAGTGGATATCGCCGGGCTGAAGGCCGAGCCAGTACATCGTCGAGAGGCCACCGACCGGATAGCTTTGAT
>CAYPWK010000364.1:0-6198 GCA_964414365.1 uncultured Burkholderia sp. | reverse complement strand
CCCGCATGCTGCAGCCAGCCGCCGCCGAGCGCGACGTAAAGGTTGACGAGGCTCGTGAGCCGCGCCATGCGCGCGTTGATGAGCGATTGCTGCGCGGAATAGAGGTTCGTCTGCGCCGTCAGCACCTGCAGATAGCTGTCGACACCGTTCTTGTAGCGCAGTGTCGACAGATCGAGCGTACGCGTTTGCGCGAAGGTGTTGCGCTCGAGCGCGGTGATTTGCTGATCGTAGGTGCTGCGCGCCGCGAGCCCGTCGGCCACATCGCGGAACGCCGACTGAATCGCCCTCTCGTAGTTCGCGATCTGGATGTTCTTCTGAATATGCGCGAGGTCGAGATTGGCGACGTTCTGGCCGCCTTCGAAGATCGGCAGCGTGATCTGCGGCGTGAAGCTCCATGCCGCCGATCCCGGCTTGAAGAGCCCGCCGAGCGTCGGGCTCGCCGTGCCGAACGAGCCTGTCAACGTGATCTTCGGAAAGAAGGCCGCGCGCGCGGCCCCGATATTCGCGTTCGCCGCGCGCAGCGACGCCTCGGCTTGCATGATGTCGGGGCGCCGCGTCAAGAGATCCGAGGGCAAGCCGGCCGGAACGTCGGCGAGGAGCGCCTGATCGTCGAGCTTGCGGCCCGGCGGCAAGTCCTCGGGCAGCGGCTCGCCGACGAGCAGCGCGAGCGCATTTTCGGCCTGCGCCCTGGCGCGCGCTTGCGCCTGCAGGTTCGCGCTCGCCTGGTCGACGACGGACTGCGCCTGCCTCAAGTCGAGCTCTGAGCCGGTGCCGTTCTCGAACTGCAACCTCGTGAGGTCGTACGAGGCCCGCGCCGTTTTCAACGTTTCCTCGGTGACCCGAAGGAGATCGTCGTCGGCGAGCATCGTCAGGTACTGGTTGGCCACCTGCGCGACCAGCGAGATTTCAGCCGCCTTGCGCGCCTCGGCAGTGGCGAAATACTGCTGCAGCGCCTGCTCCTTGAGACTGCGGATGCGGCCCCAGAAGTCGAGTTCCCAGGACGAGGTGAGGCCCACCTGATAGGTCCTCGATATCGTCCGGTTGAAAAACGACAAGTCCTTCGGCGTGCGCTGCAGGCTTTCCTCGCCCGTTGCATTGAGCGTCGGGAACAGCTCGGCGCGCGTGATCTGGTATTGCGCGCGCGTTTGGGCGACGTTCAGCATCGAGACGCGCAAGTCGCGGTTGTTCGCGAGCGCGAGCTCGATGATCCGCTGCAGCCTCGGATCGGCGAAGAAGTCGCGCCATCCGATGTCGGCGGCGGCCTGCGCGTTTGCGCTGCGCGCCGAAGGCGCCTGGGCTGCGGGCTCCGGAGGGAGTCCTTTCGGGAGGCGCTCCGGCTCGGGCGAGGCCTGCGGTGCGTAGACCCCCGAGCTCGGGAATGTCGCCGCCACCGGCGCGGCCGGGCGCTCATACTTCGGCACGAACGAGCAGCCGGCGGCGAAGAGCGCGACGGCAACCGCAATCAAGGCGTGTTTTCGCATCAGCATCTTAGTGTCCTTTGTTGCTCGAGCCGCCGCCCGGACGGCCATTGCCCCCGTTGCCGCCGTTGTCGCCGTTGTCGCCGTTAGCGCCCGCGGTCACTTCCTGTGCATGGTGCTCGGCCGCGAGCCGGGCCGCGATCTCGGGATCTTCGGTCTCGCCCGAGAACTTCGCGCGGATCACGACGAAGAACATCGGGATGAAGAAGATCGCCAGGAATGTGGCCGTCACCATCCCGCCGATCACGCCCGTGCCGATCGCATGCTGGCTCGCCGAGCCGGCGCCGTTACTGATCGCGAGCGGGAACACGCCGAGAATGAACGCCATCGACGTCATCAGAATCGGTCGCAACCGCAGCCGCGCCGCCTCCATCGCCGCCTCGACAGGCCCCATTCCCTCGTTGTGCTGCAGCTCGCGCGCGAACTCGACGATCAGAATCGCGTTCTTCGCGGAGAGACCGACCGTCGTCAGGAGGCCCACCTGGAAGAACACGTCGTTCTCGAGCCCGCGCAGCGTGGCGGCCAAGAGCGCGCCGATCACGCCGAGCGGCACGACCATGATGACCGAGAACGGAATCGACCAGCTCTCATAGAGCGCCGCAAGACAGAGGAAGACGACGAGGATCGAGACGCCGTAGAGAATCGGCGCCTGCGAGCCCGACTGAATTTCCTGGAACGAGAGCCCCGTCCACGCATAGCCGATGCCGGCGGGCAGTTTCGCGGCGAGCCGCTCCATTGCCGTTATCGCCTGGCCGGTACTCTTGCCGGCCGCGGCCTGGCCCTGAATCTCGACCGCCGAGATGCCGTTGTAGCGCTCGAGCTTCGGCGAACCGAAGGTCCATTGCCCCGATGCGAACGACGTGAATGGCACCATCGTCCCCGAGCTGTTGCGCACGTACCACTTCGACATGTCCTCCGGCGACATGCGGAACGGCGCGTCGGCCTGCAGGTAGACCTTCTTGATCCGGTTGTCGGTATCGAGGAAGTTGTTCACGTACTTCGAAGCCCAGGCGATGGAGAACGTCTGGTCGATCGCCTCCGCTGTGACGCCGAGCGCCTGCGCCTTTTCGCGATCGATGTCGACCTTGAACTGCGGCGTGTCGTTGAGGCCGTTCGGGCGCACGAGCGCGAGCGTCGGATCCTTTGACGCCATACCGAGCAGCTGGTTGCGCGCGGCCATTAGCTTCTCGTGCCCAAGCCCGCCATTGTCGGTCAGCTCGAAGTCGAAGCCGGCCGCGGTGCCAAGCTCAGGGATCGACGGCGGGTTGAACGGGATCACCATCGCGTCCTTGTAGCTCGCGTAGTGCATGAACATGCGCTGGATGACCGCCTGCACCTTCTGGTCCGCGTGCTGCCGCTCGCTATAGTCCTTGAGCCGCACGAAGACCAGGCCCGAGTTCTGGCCGCGGCCCGCGAAGCTGAAGCCATTCACCGTGAAGACCGATTCGACGACGGACTTTTCGTTCGTGAGCAGATAGTCGGCGATGTTCGAAAGCGTCCTGCCCGTGGTTTCTTGCGTTGAACCCGTGGGCGTCTGCACCAGGATGAACGCGTATCCCTGGTCTTCATTGGGCAGGAACGCCTTCGGCAGCCGCACGAAGAGCATTCCAATCGCGATGATGACGGCGATGTAGATGAGAAGCCACCGGCCCGAGCGACGGATCACATGCTTGACGCCGACCTGATACTTTTCGCGGCTGCTGTTGAACGTCCGGTTGAACCAGCCGAAGAAGCCCTTCTTCTCTTCGTGGTGCCCTTGCGGAATCGGCTTCAGGATCGTCGCGCAGAGCGCCGGCGTGAGAATCAGCGCGACCAGCACCGAGAGCACCATCGCCGAGACGATCGTGAGCGAGAACTGCCGGTAGATGGCGCCGACCGAGCCGCCCGACAGCGCCACCGGCACGAACACGGCGGAGAGCACGAGCGCCACGCCGACCAGTGCGCCCGTGATCTGGCCCATCGCCTTTCTCGTCGCTTCGCGTGGCGACAATCCTTCCTCGGCCATCACGCGCTCGACGTTCTCGACGACGACGATCGCGTCGTCGACGAGCAGACCGATCGCAAGTACGAGCCCGAACATCGAGAGCACGTTGATCGAGAACCCGACCGCATTCATGATCGCGAACGTGCCGAGCAGCACCACCGGCACGGCGATCGTCGGGATCAGCGTCGCGCGCAGGTTCTGCAGGAAGAGATACATCACGAGGAACACCAGCACGATGCCTTCGAGCAGCGTCTTGATCACTTCCTCGATCGAAAGACGCACGAACGGCGTCGTATCGTACGGGTACTTCACGGCGAGGCCGTGCGGGAAGTACTTCGAAAGCTCGGCGACTCGCTGGCGCACGAGCTTGGCCGTCTGCAGCGCGTTGGCGCCCGTCGCGAGCTGAATGCCCATGCCGACGGTCGGCTGGCCGTTGTACGCCGTGTCGACGTTGTAGTTCTCGCCGCCCAGCTCGATGCGCGCGACATCCTTGATGCGCACCTGCGAGCCGTCCTGACTAACCTTCAGCAGGATGTTGCCGAACTGCTCCGGCGTGCGCAGCAGCGTCTGCTCGGTGATCGTCGCCTGCAGCATCTGCCCCGGGACGGACGGCGTGCCGCCCAGCTGACCGGCCGCGATCTGCACGTTCTGGCTTTGTATCGCCGAAGAGACGTCGACGGGCGTGAGCCCATAATTCGTCAGCTTGTTCGGGTCGAGCCAAATCCGCATCGCGTATTGCGTGCCGAACAGCGACAAGGTGCCCACGCCGTCGATACGGCTGATCGGGTCCTGAATGTTCGACGCCACGTAGTTCGCGAGGTCGTATTTGCTCATGCTGCCGTCTTCGGACACGAACGCAAGCACGAGCAGGAAGCTGCTGCTCGACTTGGTCACCTTCGTGCCGAGCTGCTGCACGACGGACGGCAGCAGCGGCGTGGCAAGCGACAGCTTGTTTTGGACCTGCACCTGCGCGATGTCGGGATTCGTGCCGGCGGCAAACGTCAGCGTGATCGTCGCGGTGCCCGAATCGTCGCTCGTCGACGACAGGTAGAGCAGGTGATCGAGACCGCTCATCTGCTGCTCGATGACCTGCGTCACCGTGTTCTCGACCGTCTTCGCCGAGGCGCCCGGATAGCTCGCGGAAATCTGGATCGAAGGCGGCGCGATCGTCGGGTATTGCGCGATCGGCAGATTGAAGATCGACGCGATGCCCGCGAGCATCAGGATGATTGCGATCACCCAAGCGAAGATCGGGCGATCGATAAAAAACTTGGCCATTTAACGGGACTCCCGTGGTTAGGCGCCTGAGGCCGGGTGCTGCGCCGCAGGGCCGGATGCCGCATCCGCCTGCGCGGCGGACGTCCCGGGGGCAGCGCTCGGGGCGGTGGCAAGCTGAGCCGCCACCGGCTTCACCTTCATGCCGGGGTGTACCTTCTCCGTGCCTTGCACGATCACGCGATCGCCGGGTTGCAAGCCGCCTTCGACGATCCAATCGGGCCCGCGCATACCGGAGGTGACGAGCGTGCGCGGCACGACCTTGTCGTCGGGACCGACGACGAGGGCGGTCGCCTGCCCCTTCTGGTCATGGGTCACGCCGATCTGCGGCACCAGCATCGCCTTCTCGTTGACGCCTTCTTCGATGCGCGCGCGCACGAACATGCCCGGCAGCAGGACGCGGTTCGGGTTCGGGAACGTCGCGCGCACAGTAACGGAGCCCGTCGACTGGTCGACCGTCACGTCGGTGAACTGCAGCTTGCCCGGGAGCGGGTACTCGCGCCCGTCCTCGAGAATCAGCGTGACCTTCGCCGCGTCTGGGCCGTTCGTCTTCAGACGCCCCTCCTGGATGTCGCGGCGCAGCTTCAGCCCCTCGAGGCTCGATTGCGTGAGATCGACATAAACGCGATCGATCTGCTGGATGGTATCCATCAGTGTCGCCTGGCTCGCCTGCACATAAGCGCCCGGCGTGACCTGCGAGACGCCGGTGCGGCCGGTGATCGGCGCGACCACGTCCGTATAGCCGAGGTTGATCTGCGCCGTGGCGACCGAAGCCTTGCCCGCGGCCACATCGGCCGCAGCCTGCCCTTGCGCCGCCACGGCGTTATCGTAGTCCTGCTTGCTGACGGCGTTCGCCGCGACGAGCACTTTGTAGCGGTTCGCCTGCGCCGTCGTGCTGGCCAAGTTGGCCTCGGCTTTCGCAAGCGCCGCCTTTGCGCTGTTCAGCGCGGCGATGTAAGGCGCCGGATCGATCTTGTAAAGGCGTTGGCCCGCCTTGACTTCGCCGCCCTCGGTGAAATCACGGGAGAGCACGATACCGTCGACTCGCGCGCGCACTTGCGCGACAAGATACGCGTTGGTCCGGCCAGGCAATTCGGTGACGACCGGCACAGCGCTCGTCTTTACGTCGACGACGCCTACCTCGGGCGTCTGCGGCGGCGGGGCCGATTGCTTTTGTCCGCACGCTGCAAGGATGACGGCTGCCGTCGCGGCACAGATTAGGCGGAAAGGAACCGGTTCGACACGCATGGAGCGACCTCTGGTCAATGGCTGGGAACACATGTAGGCCCGCTGCGCCCTATCCCCACGAGACGCACGGCGCGACGTGACGTCGCAAAAACGCTTGATGAAAGCCGATGGGCTGCGGCGAGCGTGGCGCGGTAGGCGCGCGCTGCCCGGCTCGCGATCGTGCGCTCGCGTGAAATGGCCGGCGCGGATGCCTGAAGCTTGCCGCTGCCACGC
>CAYPWK010000363.1:0-6204 GCA_964414365.1 uncultured Burkholderia sp. | reverse complement strand
GCCGCGGAGATCTTGACCCAGACGCGGCCCGAATCGGCCGTTGAAAGAAGATGACGAAACCCCGGATCGGCAGGGCCGGCATTGGGATCCGGCCGACCGAAGTGATCGACGACGACCGTACATTGCTGCGCCAGTAGTGCATCGACGATAACTTGCAGGTCCGCCGCCTGCCGATGCACTTCGACGTGCCAGCGCAATGCGTTGATCCGCGCGAGCAGGCGTGGCCATCGGCCCGAGCGTAGATCGGGCAGAGGAAGACCGATCAGATTGAGCCTGATGCCGACCACGCCGCATCGGTCGAGCTTTTCCAGCTCGTCGTCGCCAATATCGGGATCGACGACGGCCACACCGCGAAAGCGCTGCGGATAGCGCTTCGTCACCGCAAGGAGGAACGAATTGTCGGTGCCGAGAAAGCTCGGTTGCACGAGCACGCCATGAGAGATGCCGTTGGATTTCAGATGCTCGACATAGGCGTCGAGCGTGGCGTCGTACTCGGGTGCATGGCGCCGAATCGCCGCAAGCGGCAGCCCGCGAGTAAAGACGTGAGCATGCGAATCGACGGCCGTGATTTCCGGCGCGCGAGCCTCGAGCCATTCCCCTTGGTTCTCGATGGACGAAGCAACTGTCGTCGCGTCGCAAGCTGCCTTGACGTCGATATCGTTCATGAAAGGCGATCGAATGAGTGAAATAAAGCGGTTATCCGCGCGAGGCGGGCGCGGGCTGGGCCGACGATTTGGAATCGCTTTGCGCGGCCGATGCGGTTGCCGCGGCTATCCGCCTGCCTCGCGTCTCCGGCAGCAACAGCGCGGCGATGACGACGAGGCCATAGGCTACGCCTGCATCGATGCCGAGCGCCGCGCCGAGCGGCATCGAGCTGCTCATGTGCCCGATCAGCACGGGAAAACCAGCCGACACGATCCGCCCGAAGTTATAGCAAAAGCCGACGCCGGTTCCTCGAACACCCTGCGGATAGAGCTCGTTGAAGAGCGCGCCGAGCGTGGCCGGAATGCCTGCCGAGAACAAGCCGAGCGGGAAGCTCAGGATCAGCATCGCCGTATCGCCGATCGGCAGGAACACATAGAGGTTCACCATCACGATGCAGCAAAGCGCGAAGAAGATGACGTTGAGGCGGCGGCCGATTCGATCCTGCAGCCATGCGCTGACGAAGCACCCGGTAATGAAGGCGACAATGACGACAGCGAGATAGCCGCCGGTGCCTAGCACGGAGAGATGGCGCTCGGTCTTGAGATAGGTCGGCAGCCAGGTGGTGATCGCGTGATAGCCGCCATGCGCACCGAGGCCGATTATGCCGCCCACTATTGTCGTACGAATAACGGACCGATCGAAGATGCCGGCGGCGATGGCGAAGACGCCCGGCTTTTCGTGAGGCTGCCCGGCGAGCGATAGCGCACGAGGCGGCTCCTCGACGTTGCGGCGCAGATAGAGCACGAGCAGCGCCGGCAGCAGGCCGAGCGCGAAGACGAGGCGCCACGCCCATTGCGGCGGGACCCATGAGAAGACGATCGTGTAGAGAAGGACAGCGCCGCCCCAGCCGAAGCCCCAGGCGCTTTGCACGATGCCCATCGCCTTGCCGCGATGCTTCGCGCGGATCGTTTCGCTCAGCAGCACCGCGCCCGCGGTCCACTCGGCCCCGAATCCGAGGCCTTGCAGCGCCTTCAGCGCGAGCAACTGCTCGAAACTCTGCGCGAAAGCGCTGAGAAAAGTGAAGAGCGAGAACCAGACGACCGTCAGCTGCAGTGCACGGACGCGGCCGAGGCGATCCGACAGCACGCCGCCGAGCAATCCGCCGAGGGAGCCGGCTACGAGCGTCGCTCCGCCGATGAGGCCAGCTTGCCCTTTGCTGATGCCCCACGTCGCAAGCAGCGCTGGGATGACGAGACTGAAGAGCTGCGTATCGACGGCGTCGAGCGCCCAGCCGGCGAAGCAGCTCCAGAACGTGCGCCGTTCGGACTGCGAAATATCCGTGTACCACTGCATCGTCGTCTCCCTTTTTTGTAGCGTGCGATTGCCGTGCGCGCCCGATATGCGGCAGAGCACCGCTGAACCGAATTCTAAAAACGATCTGATTAGCGCGATACTATGGAAATGTTGATCTTTCATCACGCAACGATATGGAATCCACGCGAAACCTTCGATACTTCCTCGCCGTTGCCGATGCCGGCAGCGTGACCGGTGCGGCCGAGCGGCTCGGCATCGCGCAGCCGGCATTGAGCCAGGCGATCACGAGGATGGAAAGGGAGCTGGGAGTTAAGCTTTTCCAGCGCACGCGCCGCGGGGCCGAACTGACGGCTGCCGGCGAAGCGATCGTAGACGACATTCGGCTCAGCGTTTCACGGATCGAGGCGGCTGAAACGCGTGCTCGCGATATCGGTACGCAGCAAGGCGGCACGCTCGTAATCGGATTCGTTTCGGCGGCGCTCTTTGAAGCACTGCCGGCCGCGATCGGCGCATTGCGGCGGGATGCCCCGAGCGTGAAGCTGTCGTTGAGGGAGATGAGCAATGCCGAGCAGGCGAGCGCGCTCGAAAAGGGCGAGATCGACCTCGGGCTGCTCCATACGCCGGTGACCGTCGGCGGCAAGATGCACGAAAAGTTGATCGCAAGCGAGCCGCTGCTTGCCGTCGTTCATGAATCCTTTCCAATTGCCGACGACGGGAAGGTCAGTCTCGCCGAACTCGCCGATGCGGGGTTCGTCTGGTTTCCGCAAGACCAGCTTCCGGCCTTGCGCGCCGGGATACTGAGCGCCTTCAGGAAAGCGGGATGCGAAGCTACCGTCGTCCAGGACGCCAACCGATCGTTGACGGTGCTTGCCTGCGTCGCAGCCGGCTGCGGCGCGTCGCTTTTACCGCAGTCGACGAAGACATTGCAGTTCGCCGGCGTGCGGCTATGCGAGGTTCGTGACGGAGAGCACCTGCCGGCCTTTGAGTTGAGCGCGATCTGGCCGCAGCGCTCACGGCCGACCCTCGCGGACAAGTTTGCTTCGCTGCTTGGGAACTAGACCGTGCCGGGCTCTCCTGAGCAGCGCCGTACAATTGGCGGAGCGCCGTTTATTCGTACAACTAACAATCAGCGCTAGCGTGCCGTCGCGCTCGCCCGATAGACCGATATCCCCTCCATCGGGTCCGGCGCTTCTTGCCAGGGCGCGAGTTCGAGCATTTGCTTCGTGTCTTCGTAGCCGGTGCGCCACCGCCTCTCGATACCGCTCGCCGAAAAATCGATGTCTCGGTTCAGATCCCCGTCGGACCTCGGCGCGTCGAGCTCGACCACCTGCATCGTCGTATTGCACCCCCAGCCGAGCAGTTCTTTGACCTCCGGTGAATCGCGTTGCGATTCGGGGATGAAACGGGCGAGTTCCCGAATCACATGGCGAAGCCGATGGATCTGCTTTTGTCGCGCGAGATGGCTTTCCGCGCGGCTCGAGTATTGGATGTCGCGCTGACGGCTCAGCACCTGCCAGATCGACTCCGGCTCGGGGCCCTCCGTGGACCATAACTGCACCGCGAAAATGACTGAGCTGCGGCGCGGCTTGTCGTCGAGAACTGCCTCGAGTGGAGTATTCGAGTAGATGCCGCCGTCCCAATACGGTTCGCCCTCGAGCCGCACAGAGGGAAAGCCGGGTGGAAACGCGGCCGATGCCATGACGTGCTCGACGTCCATCGGATCTTCGCGATTCGTGAAGTAATGCATGCGTCCGCTGCGGACATTGACGGCGCCTACCGTGAGTCTTGTCTTGCGTTCGTTGAGGTAAGCAAAATCGACGAGCGACATAAGCGTTTCGCGCAGCGGTGCCGTCGAGTAGAAAGCGGCGCGCTCGACGCCGACAGGCAGATGAAGGTCGGCCCAGGCGCTAACACGTGGAGAAAAGAACGACGGGATACCTCGCGTGACGATCGCGAGATCGCGCGACCAGTTCTGGAGGCCCGGCAGCCAGCCGGCCGCCGACATATCGCGCTGAGCGACGCCGTTCCAGAACTGCCGCAGCCGGTCGAGCCGGTGTTCGAACGGATTGCCCGCGATGAGCGCACCGTTGATCGCGCCGATGGAAGTGCCGATGATCCAGTCCGGCTCGACAAGGGCGTCGTGTAGCGCCTGATAGACCCCGGCCTGATACGCGCCGAGGGCGCCGCCGCCTTGCAGCACGAGCACGATCTGCCCAGGAATTTGCGCAACCTTTGCGGGCCTATCGGAAGCCACATCGGGGTTTGCGCTCGGCGTTGTCTTGCTCATCATGGACTCCGCTATCGTGGATGCGACGCTGGACTCTGTGCAACGATTCAACTTTTAGCGGCAATCTGACCGGGAGTCAAAGGGGGCTGGTTGCATGCCGGTCCCACATGGCATAGTGCATGCGTCGTTGATCGAATGCCGCTCGACGATGGTTCAATGGCGAACGTTCGGAGGCTCACCCATGATGAAAAAAACGGAAAACCCAGATATCGGCACAGCGGCAACGAACGATAACGGTGCCGATGCCGTGCAGGAACCCCGGATCGTATCGCTGAGCGCGGTCACGCTCGCGACGCGCGATATGGCCCGTGCCGTGCGCTTTTACGAGGCGCTGGGTTTCCCGCTGAAATATGGTGGGCCGTCGGAGGCGTTCACGTCGTTTGCGTTTGGCGGTACGTTCTTGAATTTAACCGCCGAGGCCAGCGGGCCGGCGGGGTGGTGGGGTCGCGTGATCGTCTACGTGTCGGATGTCGACGGCGTTTACCGCAAGGCGCTCGCCGCGGGACTGGAACCGCAGTTTTCGCCGCGCGATGCACCATGGGGTGAGCGGTATTTCCACATTGTCGATCCGGACGGGCATGAAATCAGCTTTGCGAGGCCGCTTGCCTAGTTTCCCGCCGGGCGGAGCCCGGCATGGCGTTAGCGGGCGCAGGGGCCGGCGCATCGGCATGTCCCCCTTGCCGACGTCCCGGCATTGATCCGGTAATACGTCTGACACCACGCTCGGCCATAATCGTCTGCTTTATATCCCGGCATGGCGGCGGCTACCGCCAATTCGTTGCGGAGGGAAGCGATGGACAAAGAGGACCGAAAAACCGACGTGGAGCTTCTTGCCGAGCGGCAGCGCCGTTTCGAGGAAGATCTCGTCGACGCCTACGATGAAGAGCTCGAGATGGAGGTCGACGATCGCCTGCTCGACGGGTCTTCGGCGTTCACGCCAGAGGCGCGCCGCCTTCGCCGGCATTATTTCCGCGAGCTGTTCCGGCTGCAGGGCGAACTGGTGAAGCTGCAGGATTGGATTGTCGCGACGGGTCACCGGCTCGTCGTGATCTTCGAAGGTCGCGATGCGGCGGGCAAGGGCGGCGCGATCAAGCGCATCACGCAGCGGCTCAATCCACGCGTGTGCCGCGTCGCCGCTCTGCCGGCGCCGAATAACCGAGAGCGCACGCAATGGTACTTTCAACGATACGCGGCACACCTGCCTGCCGGCGGGGAGATGGTGCTGTTCGATCGCAGCTGGTACAACCGTGCAGGTGTCGAGCGCGTGATGGGTTTTTGCACCGATGAGGAGTACGAAGAGTTTTTCCGGTCGGTGCCGGAGTTCGAGAAGATGCTCGTGAGAAGCGGCATCCAGATCATCAAATACTGGTTCTCGATTACCGACGAAGAGCAGGAGCTCCGCTTCCAGGCGCGCATTCTCGATCCGCTCAAGCAATGGAAGCTGAGCCCCATGGACTTGGAGAGCCGGCGCCGTTGGGAAGCGTACACACAGGCGAAAGAGGTGATGCTGCAGCGCTCGCATATTCCCGAGGCGCCCTGGTGGGTCGTGCAGGCCGTAGACAAGAAGCGAGCGCGCCTGAACTGCATTCACCACCTGTTGAGCCAGGTGCCGTACCAGGAGGTTGAGCACCCGGTAGTCACGCTGCCAGAGCGCGTGCACAACGAGGACTACATCCGCCAGCCCGTGCCGCGCGAAATGATCGTGCCCGAGATCTATTGATTTGATCTCGGGCCGATCCGGCTAGATCAGCTGTGTAAGTGCCCTAATAGAGTCCGCCCGCCCGCGCGTCAACGCGCGCTGATGGCGAGAATGCCTCCATTTGGAAAGCTGGCCGCGCCCGGTGAGAACGGTACATAGACCTGATCCGTCGCATTGTCGATCGCGACCGAGTGCACGCCGTTGCCGACCGGAACCTGAGCAATGAGCGTGCGCTGGCTAGCGTCGACGACGCCGAGCA
>CAYPWK010000362.1:0-6220 GCA_964414365.1 uncultured Burkholderia sp. | reverse complement strand
CCTGCATGCCGCGGCTTTCCAGCTGGAACACGGCGACCGTATTCGCTTTCTTGAGGATCGAGAACGCCGCGGGATCGTCGAGCGGCACTTGCGCGAGTGACCAGTCGGCCTTCGAGGGATCGAGCCGGCGAATGTAGCGCTCGGCCCAGTCGAGAATCGTGAGCGTCGTCAAGCCGAGAAAGTCGAACTTGACAAGCCCGACCGCTTCGACGTCGTCCTTGTCGTACTGGCTCACGACACCGCCGTCGTCGCCTTGCGTGTAAAGCGGGCAGAAGTCGGTCAACTTGCCCGGTGCGATCAGCACGCCGCCCGCATGCATGCCGACGTTGCGCGTGAGCCCTTCGACACGCTGCGCGAGATCGAGCAGTTGCCGCACTTCGTCTTCGTTCTCGTAGCGCTCTTTGAGAAGCGGCTCCTCTTCCATCGCGTCGGCGATCGTCACGTGCTTGCCCGGCTTGAACGGGATCAGCTTCGCCACGCCGTCCGTGAAGTTGTAGCCGAGATCGAGGACGCGCCCGATGTCGCGCACGGCCGCCTTGGCCGCCATCGTGCCGAAGGTCGCGATCTGGGAGACGGCATCCGCGCCGTACTTGCCCTTCACGTACTGGATCACACGGTCGCGGCCTTCCTGACAGAAGTCGATGTCGAAGTCGGGCATCGACACGCGCTCCGGATTCAGGAAGCGCTCGAACAGCAGGTTGTAGCGCAGCGGGTCGAGGTCCGTAATGCCGAGCGCATAGGCGACGAGCGAGCCCGCGCCCGAGCCGCGGCCCGGCCCGACCGGCACGCCGTTGTTCTTGGCCCAGTTGATGAAGTCCGCCACGATCAGGAAGTAGCCGGGAAACCCCATCTTGATGATCGTGCCGCACTCGAACTCGAGCCGCTTGTAGTAATTCTCGCGCTCCTCGTTGCGCTTCGCCTCGTCGGGATAGAGCTCGGCGAGACGCCGCTCGAGACCTTCCTTGGAAAGCTGTACGAGGTAATCGTCGAGCGAAAGACCGTCGGGCGTCGGAAACAGCGGCAGCTTGGGCTTGCCGAGCTCGAGCGTCAAGTTGCACCGCTTCGCAATCTCCACCGTGTTTGCGACGGCGGACGGAAGATCGGCAAAAAGCGTGACCATCTGCTCTTGCGTAGCGAAATGCTGCTCGACCGAGAAGCGCTTCTGTCGGCGCGGATTCGCGAGGATGTCGCCCTCGGAAATGCAGACGCGCGCCTCATGCGCCGTGAAATCGTCGGCCGTCATAAACTGGACCGGGTGCGTCGCGACGACGGGCAGCTTCAGCGCCGCCGCAAGCGCGACAGCCTCCTGCACGTACGCCTCGCCGCCCGGCTGCCCGCAGCGCTGCAGCTCGATATAGAACGCATTCGGAAATCGCTCGGCCCAGCGCAGGGCATGGCGCTTCGCGCTTTCCTTGTTGCCGGCCGCGAGCGCAAGGCCGATGTCTCCCTGCTGCGCGCCCGAGAGTGCGATGAGACCCTCGGCGAGCGGCCCGTCGAGCCATAGCGCGTCGATTTCGGCACGGCCCCGGTACTGGTTTGTGAGCCAGGCCTGGGTCAGCAACTCGCAAAGGTTCAGGTAGCCGCGCCGGTTCTTCACGAGCAGCAACAGCCGCGACGGCTTATCGCGATCGTCGGGATTGGCGACCCACACGTCGCATCCGGCGATCGGCTTCACACCCTTGCCGCGCGCTTCCTTGTAAAAGCGCACGAGGCCGAATGCATTGGCGAGGTCGGTGAGTGCGAGCGCACCTTGACCGTCTTCGGCGGCCGCCTTGACGACGTCGTCGAGGCGCACGATGCCATCGGCAATCGAGAATTCGGAGTGGATTCGGAGATGGACGAAGCGGGGATCTTGCATGGTCGGTATTGTACATCCCGCATACCAGTAGGCGTCTCCGGGCACTTCCTTCTTTCCGGGGCTCTTTCCGGGACGCCCTTCTTTCATTTCATCGGGCCGGCCTCGCGGCCGTTTGCGGGATAATACGGGTTTTGCAAGGCATCGCCCCGCATTGTCACTGAAATGAGCATCGTCAATCTCGCCGCCTACCGGTTCGTCACGCTCGACGCGATCCGCGAATGGCGCCCTCTCGTCGCCGAGCGCTGCGCCGCGCTCGGGCTCCGCGGCACGATCCTCCTCGCGCCGGAAGGCATCAACCTCTTCGTCGCCGGCACGCGCGAGGCAGCCGACGCATTCATCGACTACATCCGCCACGATCCGCTCTTCGAAGGCAAGTTCGCGCCGCTTTTGTTCAAGGAAAGCCTTTCGCCGACCCAGCCCTTTCGGCGGATGCTAGTCAAGCTGAAGCGCGAAATCATCACGATGAAAAAACCGGCAATCCGGCCCGAGCTGGGCCGCGCACCGGCCGTCGACGCGCCCACGCTGAAGCGCTGGCTCGACCGCGGCCATGACGACGAAGGGCGGCCCGTCGTCATGCTCGATACGCGCAATGCGTTCGAAGTCGACGTCGGCACGTTCGAGAATGCCGTCGATTACCGGATCGCAAAGTTCAGCGAGTTCCCCGAGGCGATCGAGGCGCACCGCGCCGAGCTCGACGGCAAGACCGTCGTCTCGTTCTGCACGGGCGGCATCCGCTGCGAGAAGGCCGCAATCCACATGAAAGAGGTCGGCATCGAGCACGTCTATCAGCTCGAAGGCGGCATTCTGAAGTACTTCGAGGAAGTCGGCGGCGCGCATTATCGCGGCGAATGCTTCGTCTTCGACTACCGCACGGCGCTCGATCCGCGGCTCGAGCCGACGGCCACGGTGCAGTGCTACGGCTGCCGCGCCGTCGTCACGACGGAAGCGCAGCGCTCGCCGCTCTATACACCAGGGAAGACATGTCCCGCATGCCACCCGGAACGGGAGCGCGCGCAGGCGGCATGAAAGTCGCCGCGATGCCCGCCGGCGCTCGCCGCCCCGCTCCCGAACAAGACGAGGGGCCAGTGCTGGCGAACACGTCCGCTGGCTGAGCCCGACCCGACCGATGACGATCCCCTACCGCGGCCGTTTCGCGCCTTCGCCGACAGGCCCGCTTCATTTTGGTTCGCTGGTCGGCGCGCTCGCGAGCTACCTTGACGCGCGCGCTCATGGCGGCACATGGCTCGTGCGAATCGAGGATATCGATGGCCCGCGCACAGTGCCCGGCGCCGCCGAGCGGATTCTCGCTACGCTCGAGTGCTTCGGCATGTGCCCGGACGAGCCGCCCGTTTGGCAAAGCCGGCGCACAGCGCTCTACGTGGATGCGTTCGAGCGGCTAGAAGCGGCCGGTCTCGTCTATCCGTGCGGCTGCACGCGCAAGGAAATCGCCGATTCGCTCGCGAACACGCATGCGCGCCATACGACGCTCGCCTATCCGGGCACATGCCGCCGCGGGCTTGCGGGCAAGCCCGCGCGCGCCTGGCGCCTACGCGTGCCCGACGACGCGACTGCGCTCGTCGCGTTCGACGACCGATGGGAAGGCCGGCGCATGCAGAACCTCGCCACCGAGGTGGGTGATTTTGTCCTCAAGCGCGCGGACGGCCAGTGGGCTTATCAGCTCGCGGTCGTCGTCGACGATGCCGATCAGGGCATCACGCACATCGTTCGCGGCGCGGACCTCGTCGATTCGACGGCACGTCAGATTTATTTGCAGCGTTGCCTCGCCCTGCCTACGCCTGCCTATCTACACGTACCCGTAGTCACCGACGCACAGGGCGAGAAGCTCAGTAAGCAGACCGGGGCGGTCGCGCTCGATGAAAGCCGGCCGCTGCCGGCGCTGCAAGCGGCTGCGCGCCATCTCGGACTCCCGACGGCCGGGGTCGCCGCCGCGCCGGGCACGACGCTAGATACGTTCTACGCCGAAGCTACCGCCGCCTGGGCGGCGCGTTTCGGCCGATAAACGGCGCCTGCCGGCCCGTCGCAGCGGCTCGTCGATGCATGCAGCGACGAGCCGACGAGCGCGTCCGGCGCGCATAGGCATAGCCGATCCGATCGGTCGTCGTCCGATCGACCGGAGTCCGAGCTCAGCCGTTACGGAAAATGAAGCTATAGGCCGAAAGTGCCGGAGCACCCCCGAGGTGAGCATAGAGGACGTTCGAGCCGGCCGGGAATTCGCCGAGTCGGACCTTCTCGATCATGCCGTGCATCGACTTCCCTTCGTAGACGGGGTCGGTCAACATGCCCTCTAGCCGCGCGGTGAGACGGATCGCCTCGAGCGTCCCCTCGTTCGGCAGCCCATACTCGGGACCGCCATAACGCGTGTCGAGCACGACGTCTTCGTCGACGATCGAGCGCCCTAGATCGACCAATTCGCCCGTATGCTTCGCGATACGCAGGATCTGCGCACGGGTCGCCTCGGGCTTCGCCGACGCATCGATGCCGATGACGCGGTTCGCACGGCCATCCGCGGCAAAACCGACGACCATCCCAGCCTGCGTGCTGCCCGTCACCGAGCAGACGACGATGTAATCGAATTTGATGCCGAGTTCGGCCTCCTGCTGCCGCACTTCCTCGGCGAAACCGACGAAGCCGAGACCGCCGAGCGGGTGCTCCGAGCAACCGGCCGGAATCGCGTAGGGCTTGCCGCCGGCCTCGCGCACGCTTGCCAGCGCGTCCTCCCAACTTTTACGAATGCCGATGTCGAAGCCGTCGGGCACGAGACGCACGTCGGCGCCCATGATGCGCGAGAGCTCGATGTTGCCTACGCGGTCGTAGACGGCGTCGTAATAATTGACCCAGTTCTCTTGAACGAGCACGCATTTCATGCCGAGATGCGCGGCGACGGCCGCCACCTGACGCGTCTGGTTCGATTGGATGCCGCCGATCGAGACGAGCGTGTCGCACCCTTGCTCGAGCGCGTCGGGCACGAGGTATTCGAGCTTGCGCGTCTTGTTGCCGCCGAACGCGAGGCCGCTATTGCAGTCCTCCCGCTTCGCCCAGAGATTGACCTTGCCGCCGAGGTGCTCGGACAGGCGCTTGAGCGGCTGAATCGGGGTCGGGCCGAACGTCAGCGGGTAGCGGGGAAAGCGTTGCAAGTTCATGGTGGATTCCGATTGTCGAGTGAGAGTGCGGCGCGACGGCGGCCGCTCGATCGAAGCGGGCTCAACGTCGTGCGACGAGAAAATGATAGGGAAGCTTGGGAGAAATGAGGTTGCGAAATAATGGTACGTAGCGCACTTAAGGTGACGGATAATGGTGCAGTGCTTAATGCCATTTCTTCCATAAGTCCATGTGCGCAACAAAATTACGTCGCTCAGCGGCGTCTCACTCCTCTGCGCCAGCGCAACCTGAGTCGCTTGGTCCGCCCATGCAACTGGATCGCATCGACCGCGCGATCCTCAAGCAACTGCAGCACGACGCGTCGATCTCGAATGTCGGGCTCGCCGCGAAGGTCAAGCTGAGCCCGCCCGCGTGCCTGCGGCGTGTGGAACGCTTAAAGGAGCTCGGGCTGATACGCGGGATCGTCGCGCTTTTGGAGCCGAAGGCGCTCGGCGCGGGCATGCTTGTCGTGATCGGCATCGTGCTCGATCGGTCGACACCGGAAACGTTCGCCGAATTCGAGAAGGCGGCCCGCAAGATATCGGGCTGCATGGAATGCCATGTGGTGACGGGCGAATTCGACTACTTCATGCTCGTGCGCACGCGCGACAGCGACAGCTTCAACCGCTTGCATGCCGAGCAGTTGCTCTATCTGCCGGGTGTGCGGCAGATACGGAGCTTCATGGTATTGAAAGAGATTTTGTCTACGACAGAGTTTCCGCTTTGACGCCCGTGAAGGCGACTTCCGTGCGCACGGGAGTTCGCGCGGGCGCAGCGTCGGCGTTTCGGCGCAAGGGAATGCGGCGCAGACTCAGGACGACGAATTCCGGCGGGGCATGCCGAAGCCGCCGAGTAGCGCGGCGAGCGGTTGTTTCGGCGCCGGTTTGCCCGCCGGCTCCGGTTTTTGCTGCTCATCGCCTTTTATCGCCGACGGCGAGGGCTCGTACGGCTTGTAGAAAAAGTCGTCGGCGGGGGCATGGCGGTGGGCCGGGCGCTCATAGGAAGCCGCTCCCCGTCGGCGACCGGCACGTTCGTCGCGCTCGCGGCGACCATGCTCGTCGCGATGATGACGGACCGGGGAGTCGACACGCAGGGACTGGACCTCGAGCGGGCGCTTGATCAGCTTTTCGATGTCGGCGAGCTGCTTACGCTCGTTCGGGCTGCAAAGCGAGAGCGCGTCACCCGAAGCGCCGGCGCGGCCCG
>CAYPWK010000361.1:0-6226 GCA_964414365.1 uncultured Burkholderia sp. | reverse complement strand
CTTGCCCAACATATCAGTTCTCCTGATGTGGCGCGCGATCGCCGCTCGCTTGCCCGGCCGAAATGGCGTCGAACAAGTCCGGCACGACGCGAGAGAAAGTTACAGGTGCTACCGCCTTGCTCGGCCGAGCTAGTTCGTCATACGCAGCCGCGTCGAGCGCCCGTCCTTGCGATTTCACAGCTGCCGCCCAAGCCGCGAACTGGCCGGCCGAGACGGCCGCTAACTCGAACCGCATGTCGGAAAACCCGTCTCCGCTGAATTGCGCCGAAAAGCCGCGATATGCGCCGGGCTGGTCCGCCTGCAGGTTCAGCCGGGTGGTCATCCCCGGCATTGTGTAGATCTGGCTGCCGAGTTCGGGCACGAAGAAGGAGTTCATCACGCTCGCCGATGTAAGGCGGAAGCGGACCGGAGTGCTCACTGGCACAACGAGCCGATAGACGCTGGCGACGCCTTCGCGCGGATAAATGAACAGCCACTTCCAATCGAGAGAGACGACGTCCACGTCCAGGGGAGCCGTAGAGGACTCGATCGGTCGCGGCGGATCGAGGTCGTGCGCGCCGATCCAGGCTTTTAAGACACCCCGCGGCTGCATCGATTTGGCCCGCGTTGAGGAACAGTCGCACCCGCTCCAAAACAGTGGCGGCGCTCAAACGTCCCCAACCACGCGCGTTGCCCTGGCCCTCGGCGACTTCCAGCAAGGTGTTGGCCCATTCCACATTCATCCTGTGTACAGCAATCCTCGCCATGACGGAGTAGGCGCTCAACACGCAGTCCAACAGCGTACCGGCGTTGATGAGCGGCACGCGGTAGATCAGCAGGGATTCTGCTTCGTCCAGCCGACCCTGCTCGTATCGAATGCCAGCGATCAGACTAGCGGGTAACGCCGCCGCGACGGAGTTCGGACCGACGTGCTGTTCGGCAAGCCGTAGGGCGTCAAGATAGTACCGATCCGCAGAGGCAACACGTAATTGTTGTGCTTCTGCCATTCCTTGCAGGCAGCGGTAATAGACTGACCCAAAGACATTCCTCTCCTCCTCGTTCAAGTAAGGAACCCATGGTGTCGCGTAGAATTCCCTTAAATCGCCCCGTTTCAGGAGCCCCAAACGGACAACATTTGAGGCAAGATTGGCAGTCCATGGATCCGCCGACCGAGTGAGACAATCCTGTGCGACAGATAGCGCTGCTTCACTATCGTCTTTCAGTGCGAGCGCCACCGAACGTATCGTATCGTATTCGCACCGGACGGCTTCCTGATCGTGCGATTGATCTGCGCTAATATCCCGCTCTAGCTCACCGAGCAGCGTAAGTGACTCATCATATCGGACAGCGAGCGCCATGGCCCGGGCGATGGCGAGCCCGACCTCGGGTTGGCCACGCATGAGTCCAGTTGGGAAAAGACGTTGCCATCCAAGCAACGTGAAAAGATCACCCCTTCTGACCAGGGGCATCGCACAATTTTTGATCCAGGTCAGCGCTCGGACTGCATCGCCCGCCGCGAACGCATGCTGCACGGCTTCCGTCCATAACTCATGAGCTGCATACCAGAAGGATGCTCGCTGGTGCAGACCAGGAATTTCGTTGCCAAGCTCCGACTCGAGCCTCAGGCTCAAATACTCGGCGAGGAGCGAATGATAGCGATACCACTGGCCTTCCTGATCGAGGGGCACAAGCAGCAATTGACGTTGCTCGACCGAGCGAAGTAACTCCTGGCCCGACTTTGCTCCAGTGACAACCTCACACAGCGGAGCGCAGAACCGGCCCAGTACTGCAGTACGGAGCATGAACTGAACCATGTCACGTGGCAGGCCATCGAGCATTTCCTCCAGATAAGCGCCGATCGGCCGCTGCGCGCCAGAAAGGTTGCGCACGTATTGCCCGAAGTCCTGGTTCAACTGAATCGACGTGGACGTCACAACCCTCAGTGCAGCCGGCCAGCCTTCCGTCTTCTCATGTAAGAGCCTCACGTCGGAGGGGCTGAGTGTGCCGGGTCTCTCGACCTCAACGAAATCTTGCATTTCTTGCAAATCAAATCGCAAGGCAGTGGCGTCGAGCTCCAGTAGCCGGTTCTGCGCGCGCAATGAGGCTAGGGGGGAAGGGCGGTTCTGTTCGGGTAGTTAGCACGACGTGGCAATGTGACGGGGCATTTTGAGGGTGTCTGGTCCGCCAGTGTCTCCATCCAGGCGGCGCTATGCGACGCGAAGTTTTTCGGCCTGCATGACCGGAAACATCCGGCGAATGCCGCGCTAAACGTCTACCGGGCCTCGGACGGAACGTGGTTCGTTCTGCTCGTCATGCCGGACAAGCTGGCAGCCCTCGCGCACGCGATCGGGCGCGCGGATCTCTTGACGGACCCACGCTTCGCTACGCCGGCGCAACTGGTGACCAACATGCCCCAGCTCGTCGAAATCCTCGACGAGGTCTTCGCCGAGCAGCCGATGGCTTACTGGTACGAGGTGTTCAACGGCGTCCATGTCACGTTCGGCGCCGTGCGGGGACCGCAAGAAGTGGTCAACGACCCGCAACTGCGGTCGAACGAAATCATCGTTCCACTCGAAGGTGCCGGCGACAAGCTCACCTCTACGATCAGCAGCCCGATGCAAGTGCATGGCGTGATCAAAGTGTCTGCAAAGCGCGCTCCGGAAATCGGAGAGCACAATGAAGAGGTTCTTCGAGAGCTGGGGTTCAGTGCGATGGAAATCGATGGGCTGCGCGCGAGCGGAGCCGTCCCGAGAATAAAGGAACACTCAGCCTAGCACTCCAAGCCCGATCGAATCGGCAACGAATTTCTCATTCGCCCCCCAAGTAGTCCATCGCGTGAGGTCTTGATCATGAAAGTCATGGTACCCGTTAAACGAGTTGTCGATCCCAACGCCAAGGTCCGGGTCAAGCCCGATGGCTCCGGTGTCGACCTCGCCAATCTCAAGATGTCCATCAATCCTTTCGATGACATCGGTGTCGAGGAGGGTGTCCGACTGAAAGAGAAGGGCGTGGCGACCGAGATCATGTGCGTGTCCATCGGGCCGCCGCAGGCCGAAGAGGCGATCCGTTCGGCCCTCGCGCTGGGTGCCGACCGCGGCATTCATGTCGCCTTCGAGGGCGAGTTAGAACCGCTTGCGGTGGCGAAAACTCTCAAGGCGATCGCCGTCGAGGAAGCGCCGGATCTGATCATCCTGGGCAAGCAGGCGATCGACTACGACTGCGACCAGACCGGACAGATGCTCGCCGCACTGCTTGGCTGGCCGCAAGGCACCTTCGCCTCGAAGGTCGTAGTCGAGGACGGCGCGGTGATCGTGACCCGCGAGGTCGATGGCGGCCATCAGACCGTAAGGCTGAAGACACCGGCGATCATCACCACCGATCTTCGTCTCAACGAGCCACGCCACGTGGCCCTGCCAGCCATCATGCAGGCCAAGAAGAAGCCGATCGACAAGAAGCCTCTCGGCGGCTTTGGCGTCGATACCACGCCCCGGCTGGACATCTTGAAGATGGCTGATCCTCCGGCGCGCGAGGCTGGCGTCAAGGTCAAGTCCGTTCAGGAACTCGTTGAAAAACTCAAGAACGAAGCCGGAGTATTGTGATGACGACGCTATTGTTGGCCGAACACGACAACACCCACCTCAAGGAGGCGACCGCGAAGGCGCTGACCGCGGCAAAGCAGTTGGGCGGCGACGTCCATCTTCTTGTGGCCGGCTCACAATGCCGCGCCGCGGCCGAAGAAGCCGCCAAGTTGGACGGCGTGGCCAAGGTCCTCCTCGCCGACGCGCCCCCTTACGAACACTTGCTGCCAGAACCTGTCGCGGCGGTGATCGCGTCGTTGGCCGGCAGCTACGACGCGTTCGTGGCGCCCTCCACGGCCAACGGCCGTAACATCATGCCGCGCGTCGCCGCGTTGCTCGATGTCATGCAGATCTCGGACCTGATGAAGGTGATCGGGCCCGACACCTTCGAGCGGCCAGTCTTCGCCGGAAACGTCATCGAGACGGTTCGATCGCACGATGCCAAGAAGGTTTTCACCGTGCGCACCACCGCCTTCCAGGCGGCCGGGAAAGGGGGATCGGCGCCGATCGAAGCGCTGGAGGCGGTCGCGGACCCCGGAACCTCGAGCTTCGTATCGGAGGAGCTGATCAAGTCCGACCGGCCGGAGCTCGCCACCGCCAAGATCGTCATCTCAGGCGGCCGGGCCCTGCAGAGCCAGGAGAACTTCACCAAGTACATCGAGCCGATCGCCGACCAAATCCATGCAGCAATGGGTGCCTCGCGGGCAGCGGTCGACGCCGGCTATGCGCCCAACGACTGGCAGGTCGGCCAGACCGGGAAGATCGTCGCCCCCGACCTGTATATCGCCGTGGGGATTTCTGGCGCCATCCAGCATCTCGCCGGGATGAAGGATTCAAGGATCATCGTAGCCATCAACAAGGATGGCGACGCGCCGATCTTCGGAGTCGCGGACTACGGCCTTGTGGGTGATCTTTACCAGATCCTTCCGGAACTGACCTCCGAGCTCGCCAAGCGCGGCACGTAGTTCGCGCACCGCGGCACCGAGAGTTCCTTCAGCAACGCCAATCTGGGAATCCCCATTCATGCCGACCTACAAGGCACCGACGACGGACTACCTGTTCCTTCTGAACGATGTGTTTCAGTTCGATCGCTATTCCAATCTCTCTGGCTTTTCCGATGTTTCGCCGGACATCCTCGACGCGACGCTCGAGGAGGCCGCAAGACTGTGCGAGTAGGTGATCGCTCCGCTGAACCGGGTCGGCGACATGGAGGGCTGCACCCGTCATGACGACGGAAGCATAACGACCCCGACCGGCTTCAAGGATGCCTTCAAGCAGGTTACCTCAGGCGGTTGGATGGCCATGTCCGCCCCGCCCGAATATGGCGGCCAGGGCCTGCCGAACGTGATGAGCGACGTCGTTGCGGAATTTCTAGGTTCCGCCAATCTCGCTTTCTCGATGTATCCGCTCCTCACTAAAGGAGCCGTGGCGGCGCTGCTCGATCACGCCTCCCCCGAGCTGAAAGATACCTATCTCCCCAAGTTGGTCAGCGGCGAATGGACCGGAGTCATGGCTCTCACCGAGGCGCATAGCGGCACCGACCTTGGCCTGCTCCGCACTAAGGCCACAAAGCAAACCGACGGCAGCTACACGATTACCGGCAACAAGATCTTCATTTCCGCCGGCGAACACGACATGGCCGAGAACATCGTCCATCTCGTCCTCGCCCGGCTCGAGGGTGCGCCCGCCGGGGTCCACGGCATTTCACTGTTCGTTGTGCCCAAACTACGACCGGGCGCTGATGGAACTCTGCGTCCGAACCATGTGTCTTGCGGCTCCATCGAGCACAAGATGGGCATCCACGGCAACTGCACCTGCGTGATGAACTACGACGACTCCACCGGCTGGTTGGTCGGCGAAGAAAATCGTGGACTCAACGCGATGTTCACCATGATGAACCACTCGCGCCTGGCCGTCGGCATCAACGGAGTGGCGCTGGCGGAGGTCGCCTACCAGAATGCGGTGCTCTACGCACAGGACCGCCTGCAGAGCCGCTCGCCCAACGGCGCGAAGTTCCCTGACAAACCTGCCGACCCGATCATTGTCCATCCTGACGTCCGTCGGATGCTGATGACCGGCCGTGCCTTCACGGAAGCCGCGCGCGCTCTTGTCGTGTGGTCGGGGATGCGTCACGACGTCGCCATCCGCGGGACGGACGAGAAGACCCGTCAAGAGGCGGAAGACCACATGGGACTGCTGACACCAGTTATCAAAGGTTTCGGCACTGACATGGGTTTCGAAGTCGCGGTGATGGCACAGCAGATCTACGGTGGTCACGGATATGTTGCGGAAAACGGCATGGAACAGTTCGTCCGCGACGCCAGGATCAGTCAGATTTACGAGGGTGCCAACGGCGTCCAGGCGCTTGACCTGGTTGGAAGAAAGCTCGGCCTAAACGGCGGCCGGGCTGTGGTGGGCTTCTTCACCGAGATCTCCAGCTACCTGCATGAGCACGCCGCCGATGAGGCGATGGCGGATTATGTCAAGCCGATGCAAGACGCGCTGGAGCAACTTCAGCAGGCGACGGCTTGGCTGAGCAAGGCGGGAGCTGCGAACCACGAGGACGTCGGTGGGGCATCCTACGCATACATGCACCTCTTCGGGCTCGTCAGCTTGGGCTACATGTGGTGCCGCATGGCCGAGGTGGCGAGCCGCAAGCTCGCTGCCGG
>CAYPWK010000360.1:1390-6237 GCA_964414365.1 uncultured Burkholderia sp. | reverse complement strand
CCGCGGCATTGGCCGATCGTGTCGGGACAGACGTTGCTCGATATGGAAAAGGACGATTACCATCGGGCGCAGACGGTCGCGCAAAGCAAGACGCTGATGCGCTTTTTGCTCAACACCTATCTAGGCGGCGCGCCGCTTGCGACGCGTCAGATTCTGATCGATCTCCAGAACCTATGAGCTTCTTTCTCACATCCCCACAGGTCATCCACCTCGGCGTCAACATCGACCACGTCGCCACCGTGCGCAACGCCCGCGGGACGACCTATCCCGATCCCATTCGCGCCGCGCTCGCCGCCGAAGACGCGGGCGCCGATGCGATCACGCTTCATTTGCGCGAGGACCGTCGGCATATCGTCGATGCCGATGTTCGTGCGCTGCGCCCGCGGTTGAGTACGCGCATGAACCTCGAATGCGCCGTCACGCAGGAGATGCTCGACATCGCTTGCGATGTCCTTCCGCACGACGTCTGCCTCGTGCCCGAGAAGCGCGCGGAGCTGACGACGGAGGGGGGGCTCGACGTGGCGGGCCGCTTTGAATCTGTGCGCGGAGCCTGCCGCCAGCTTGCCGACGCGGGCTCGCGCGTGTCGCTTTTCATCGACGCCGACGACGCGCAGATTCGTGCCGCGCACGAAGCCGGCGCCCCCGTCATCGAGCTTCACACAGGGCGCTATGCGGACGCACACGACGAAAGCGAGCAGCGCCGCGAGTACGAACGGATCGTGCGGGGCGTCGAGCTCGGCCTCTCGCTCGGCCTCAAAGTCAACGCGGGCCACGGGCTGCATTACACGAACGTCCAGCAGATCGCCGCCATCGAGGGCATCGAAGAGCTCAACATCGGCCATGCGATCGTGGCACAGGCAATCTTCACGGGCTGGGAGAACGCGGTTCGCGAAATGAAGGCGATCATGGTCGCGGCGCGGCTCGCCGCTTTGCACTGAGCCGCGCGCATGGCGATCTACGGCATAGGTACCGACCTCATTCAGGTGAGCCGCGTCAAGCGTGTCATGGAGCGCACGAACGGGCGCTTCGCCGAGAAGGTGCTCGGCCCCGACGAGCTGCGCGTGTACCACGCGCGCCGGGCGCGCTCCGAGGCGCGCGGTCTCGCTTATCTCGCGACACGTTTCTCCACGAAAGAGGCATTCTCGAAGGCGATCGGCCTCGGGATGCACTGGCCGATGACCTGGCGCGCGCTGCAAACGTTGAACGAGCCGAGCGGCAAGCCCATCATCACTGCGTCGGGCGAACTCGCGCAGTGGCTGGCCGCGCGCGGAATCCGCGCACAGGTGACACTCAGCGACGAGCGCGACTATGCGGTGTCGTTCGTCGTCGCCGAAACGGACGAAGCCTCGAACACCTTCCCGATCGATTTGAATAAATGAAAAACACTCTCGGACCAGTCATGCTCGACGTCGAAGGGACGTCGCTCAACGACGACGACAGGCGGCGGCTGTCGCACCCGCTGACGGGCGGCGTCATTCTTTTCGCCCGCCACTTCGAAAACCGAGCGCAGCTCGTGGCGCTGACCGACGAGATCCGCGACGTCCGAGAAGATCTCATCATCGCTGTCGATCATGAGGGCGGCCGCGTGCAGCGATTTCGCACCGACGGTTTTACCGTGTTGCCGGCGATGCGGCGCCTGGGCGAGCTATGGGACAAGGACGTGCTGCTCGCGACGAAGGTCGCGACGGCAACCGGCTTCGTCCTTGCGGCCGAGCTGCGCGCGTGCGGCATCGACATGAGCTTCACGCCCGTGCTCGACCTCGACTACGGGCAGTCCAAGGTAATCGGCGACCGGGCGTTCCACAGCGACCCGCGCGTCGTCACGCTACTTGCGAAGAGTTTGAGCCACGGCCTCGCGCTGGCGGGCATGAGCAATTGCGGGAAGCATTTCCCCGGGCACGGCTTCGCCGCCGCGGATTCGCACGTCGCGTTGCCTGTCGACGATCGCCCGCTCGAGGCGATACTGCGCAAGGACGTGGCGCCTTACGACTGGCTCGGCATGGCGCTCGCGTCGATCATCCCCGCTCATGTCATTTATTCGCAGGTCGATGACAAGCCCGCTGGCTTTTCTCGGATCTGGCTGCAGCAGATACTCCGCGAAAAACTTCGCTTTACCGGGGCCATCTTCAGCGACGACCTTTCGATGGAAGCCGCGCGCGCGGGCGGCACCTTGACCGAGGCTGCCGCCGCGGCGCTCGAGGCCGGCTGCGACATGGTGCTGATTTGCAATCAGCCGAGCGCCGCTGAAGTTGTGCTCGAGCAGTTACGCTACGAGCCTTCGAAAGAATCGGCGAAACGGCTGCAGCGGCTGCGCGGGCGCGGCAAGGCGCCCGGCTGGAGCAAGCTCGCCGCGCGCCCCGAGTATCAGGAGGCGCAGGCGCTCTTGCGGCGGGCGTTCGGCTAGGGCCGCGAACGGTCAGAACAGCGAAAATAGCCAGAAGAGTGACAGCGGGCCCTGAGCCCCGTCACGACATCTTCATTCGCTGCAGCTTGTTGTAGAGCGTCTTCGGGCTGATGCCGAGCAGTGTGGCCGCGCGGTGGCGCGTGCCGCCGACGGCATCGAGCGTTGCCCGGATCAGCAGATCCTCGACATCGGACAGCGGCGTGCCGACCGTCACCTGCACGCTGCCGCCGTTCAGGCGCCGGCCACCCGCCGTCGTGGTCTCGTCGGCGCGCAGCGTATCGACGATCTCATCCGAGATGTTGTACGCGCGGCGTACGCGTTCGTAGAGCTCGCGGACATTGCCCGGCCAGTCATAGCTCAGGCACTCGCGTATCAGATTCGGCCCAATCCGCTTGTTCACGTGGGCAAGGCCGCTCGCATTGACCTCGCGGTTCAGGTCGTCGACGAGCGCTTCGGCGAGCAGCACTGCATCGTCGTCACGTTCGCGCAATGGCGGCAGCGCGATCGAAGCGGCATCGAGCCGCAGCCAGAGGTCTTCACGCAGTGCGCCGTCGGCCACCGCCTCGCGCGGCGGCTTGCGCATCGTTGCGACGATCCGGCAATCGACGCTCACCTGAGCGCTTCCGCCGACGCGCATGTAGGTCTGCGAATCGAGCGCCTTCAGTAGCGCTTCCTGTTGCGCGAGCGGTAGCTCCGCGATTTCGTCGAGGAAGAGTGTGCCGCCGCTCGCCTGCTCGAAAAGCCCCGGCTCTCGCCGCTCGGCGGTCGCAGCGACGCCGGGCTCCTGGCCGAACAGCAGACTGTTGAGCCCGCGCTCCCCCGAGGGATCGCGTGCGTAGGTGTGGCAGTCGAACACGACGAACGGCCCCTTGCGCCGCCGACTCATCTCATGCAGCGTGCGTGCCGCGACTTCCTTGCCGGTACCCGCTTCGCCGCAGATCAGCACGGCCGTCTCGGTGGGCGCCAGGCGCTCGATGCTGTCGTACACGTGTTGGATGGCGTCGCTGCGCCCGATCATCGGGCCGAAGCGGCCGAGCCTTCGCAGCTTCGTACGCAGCGCCTGCACCTCTTCCGTCAGCTCGTAAGGCCGCGGAATGCGAGCGAGAAGGCTGCGCAGGCGCGGTATGTTCACAGGCTTTAGCAGGTAATCCCAGATCCCGTGGCGCAAGCCTTCGATGGCGCTCTCGACGGTTGCGTTGCCGGTCATCACGATGACGGGCAGTACCCCATCGGGCTGCGCGGGCAAATGCGACAGCAGGTCTAGACCGCTGCCGTCAGGCAGGTTGAGGTCGATCAGCACGACGTCGGGAATGAAACGGCTCAATGCCGCCCGTGCTTCCGCGAGGGAAATGGCCGTATCGACGGAAAAACCGTCGGCTGCGACGATCGCGGATAAGCCGGACAGGCTGTTGGGATCGTCTTCGACAATCAGAGCGTGTGGCATGGCGGAGGCAATCATTGAAGACTGGCCGGCACCGCAATCGGGGCGCCATGCACAGCCGGAAAGGGTTTCGTTAGGTAACCGCTAAATTCTCTCGTAAGCAGGTTTCGAGCCATCAATGTTTTTTCTTCGAAAACAAAAGGTTGACTGGCGCCGGCGCACAGTGCTGCAGCTATCCGCCGGTTCAAACGGTAAAGCGCGACCGGTAAAGTTTTCTTAAACCATACACGAGTCGTACGAAAAAAAAAGCGCCCCGGAGGGGGCGCTTGGCATACGATCCTGCCAAATTGAGGCCGCAGGGCTCGCTTACGCGCTGACGGCCTGGCAGGTTCGGGCATTCTTGCGCTCACGCGCAGTTTCAGCCCTTCAAGAGTGACGGCGCGCCCTCAGGCGCGGCTGCGGTACTCGTGCGTTCGCGTATCGATTTCGATCTTGTCGCCGATATTGCAAAAGAGCGGTACTTGGAGCTCGAACCCGGTATTGATGCGTGCGGCCTTCAAGACCTTGCCCGACGACGTGTCGCCCTTCACGGCCGGTTCCGTAAAGATGATTTCGCGCACGAGCGTGGTCGGCAGCTCGACCGAGATCGCCTTGTCGTTGTAGAAAACGACTTCGCACGGCATGCCTTCTTCGAGATAGTGGAGCGCGTCGCCCATCATCTCTTTTTCGACTTCGTACTGGTTGTAGTCGGCGTCCATGAAGACGTACATCGGATCCGCGAAGTACGAGTAGGTCACTTCCCGGCGATCGAGCACGACGACGTCGAACTTGTCGTCCGCCTTGTAAACGGCTTCGGTGCCGGCACCCGTCAGCAGATTCTTCAGCTTCATCTTGACGACGGCGGCGTTACGGCCCGATTTGTTGTATTCGGCTTTCTGCACGACCATTGCGTCGTTGCCAATCATCACGACGTTGCCCGTGCGGAGTTCCTGTGCGATCTTCATAAAAAACACTGTCCTTGAAATGCGAATGAGGTATTGCGAACGCGCCGTTCGAAATCGG
>CAYPWK010000360.1:0-1290 GCA_964414365.1 uncultured Burkholderia sp. | reverse complement strand
TTTTGCGACAAAGCGGCGCCGGCCGTTGCAGATAACCGCTTATTTTAACTGGGTTTTTGCAAAACGCGCTAGGTTTTCGGCCAGGTCCCCTAGCGTCGCCAGTTCGTCGGCCCAAGTTGCCGCGCCCGCCTCGTACTCGGCGCGGTGGGACCAGAACGCTTGCCAGTCTGCCGGGCCGACCCCGTTCCAGGCATGCCAGAAGCGGCCCATTGCGTCTCGAGCGGCGGCGGAAAGCGGCGCCGCATAATGCGCGAGCGCCGCGTCGAGCTTCGGCAGGTGCGCGTCGTCGGTCTGCGGGTAGATGTGCCAAACGAACGGGCGTCGCGCCCATTGGGCGCGCACGAACGAATCCTCGCCGCGGACGAAGTTCAGATGGCTCGCCCAGAGCAATGCATCGAACCGCGTTTGAGGAACGAACGGCAGCGCGTGGGCGCGCAAGCTGCCGCGCTCGGCGTGTGCGCCTGACCGATCGGCGCCATGTGCGCCCGCGAACGACGGCAGTCCGAAGAAACGGGCGATGGCGCCCGAGATCCGGCCGTCCGGCACGAGCAGCACGATCGCCTCCGCGGCGTCGCGCCACTGTTCCAGAAGACCGTCGACGACGGGATTTTCATAGGCGAAGAGCGAGATCACCGTGGCGTCCGGCTCGGGCGGCGCTGCGCCCGTCGCCTGGCGCCACCAGGCCTCGCGAGCGCCCGGCAATCGTTCGAACGTCTCGCGCGCGGCGTCCAGCCCGCGCTCCTTCAGCACGCCGCCCGTCCCGCGCCCGAGGCCGGGAAAGAAAAAGGTTTTCGTGAGCGCATAGCGCGCGTGCGGCGACGGCTTCAAATGGAAGTCGGCTACCCAGTCCTCGCCGCTCAGATATTCGAGGTTGATCCAGACGGGCACGCGAGGGCGCCGCGCCATCGCCGCGATGTAAGCGGGCGGCAGTTCGCAGGCGAACGCCTCGATGACGACGTCGGGCACCTCGATGGTGTCGCCTGCGTGCATTGGCTCGTGCCAGCGCTCAATGATGACGCCGGCCACCGTCTGGCGATCGATCTCGACGGCGATGGCCGGCTCGAGGCGCGCGAACGTCCGCAGATCGTCGACGACGAGCCGCACTTGCCAGCCATGCTCCGCGGCCAGTTGGCGCGCGAGGCGCCACGAGACGCCGACGTCGCCGAAATTGTCGATGACGGCGCAGAAGATATCGCAGGCTATGGGGGGCGGCATGATGGGGCGGGGCACAGGCGCGCTCGGGCGGGCGGCGCTTGTCGCATGCGCAAATGTTCTAAACTGGCGATTCTA
>CAYPWK010000359.1:0-6248 GCA_964414365.1 uncultured Burkholderia sp. | reverse complement strand
ATTTTTCACTGCGCCGGCATCACTTTGCCCGCGACAGCTTCAAAAGCGCCCGGCATGCGAGATCGGGCTCGACTACTTCGTGCCGGGCCTCGACGACGAGCGGCAATGGTTTTTCTACGAGCGGCAACTAAGGCTTGCGCGCGACTTCGATTTACCCGTCATCTGTCATGTACGCAAATCGCAAGACCGCGTGCTGAAGGGCTTGCGCCGCGTCGGCGTGCAAAAAGGAATTGCGCACGCGTTCAACGGCAGCTTCCAGCAAGCGCATGCGTTTATCGACCAGGGCCTGCGGCTCGGCTTCGGCGGCAATCTCACATTCGAGCGCGCGCGTCAGATTCGGCGGCTCGCCATAGAGCTGCCGCTGGAGGCGCTCGTCGTCGAGACCGACGCGCCCGACATTGCGCCAGCCTGGCGCTACAAGGAGCGCAACACGCCCGATCAGACCGCGCGCATCGGCGCCGTGCTGGCGGAGTTACGCGGCATCGGGGTCGACCAATTGGCCCTAGGCACGACGGCTAACGCGCACGCCGCACTGCCGCGCCTTTCCCTTTCTTCCTCATAATCGCCCGATCGACTGCCTGCTCGATCGATAGTCCGAGCGAGTGCAGCCGGACAGAAGGCGATGGAGGGTGAATGCGACTCGTGCTTTGCGGGTTCGTGCTCGGTGTCGTGCTGCTGCAGCAGCAGCGCGCTTTGCCCGGGCCGCTCGCCTGGGGCGTCGGCGCCGCGCTCTTTTTGGCGGCGATTGCGCTGGCGGCCGCGCTTGCCACATCGAGCCGGGCGCACCGCAATGGGATACGAGCCGCCGGAACGGCGGGCGGCCTACGCCTCGGCGCGTGCTGCCTGGCAGCGGCGCTGACGGGTTTCGGCTATGCCGCCGGCCGTGCAGAGCTACGCCTGCGCGATGCGTTGCCGCCGCAGTGGGAAGGGCGCGACCTCGTCTTGTCGGGTCATATAGAAGGCTTGCCGGTGCGCGACGCGAGAAGCGCGCGTTTCCTTCTCTCAGTCGACACCGGTGAAGCAGGCCGCGACTCAGGTATCGCGCGCTTCCCGCCGCTCGTCCAATTGAGCTGGTTCGAGCGAGGCGGCGGCCGCCTTCCGACGATCGTTCCAGGCGAGCGCTGGCGCCTGACCGTCCGTTTGAAGCGGCCGCACGGCCATGCCAACTTTGGCGGGACCAATGTCGAAGCGACGCTATTCGCGCGCGGTGTTCGGGCGACTGGCTACGTGGTCGATCCGGCGACCGCCCGGCGCCTGCCCGGCACGGCGGGCGGGCTTGCGTCGACGATTGACCGGTGGCGCTTGGCGCTTGGCTCGCGCATCGAGAGGGTGCTTTCGGCGGCGCCGCATCGCGGCATCATCGTTGCACTTTCGATCGGCGCCCAAGAAGCGATCGACGCGACAGACCGTCTGATTCTGAGTCGCACAGGCACGAGCCATCTCGTCGCAATCTCGGGCCTGCATATTGGCTTCGTCGCCGGTCTTGGCGCAGCCCTCGCCGCATGGCTCTGGCGGCGCTCTTGCTTTTTTGGCGCGAGGCTTGCACGACGCGGCGCACGAGAGTGGCCGCTCATCATGCCGACGCCGATCGTCGCCGCCATCGCCGGGACGCTCTGCGCCGCCGTGTATGCGGCCCTTGCCGGCTTCAATGTTCCCGCTCAGCGCGCATTGTGGATGCTCGTCGTGGTCAGCGTGGCATTCGCGTGCGGCCGCGGCGTGGTCCCCTCGCTCGTGCTCGCCTGGGCGGCTGCGCTCGTCGTGGTCATGGACCCGTGGGCCGTCGCGGCGGCGGGATTCTGGCTCTCTTTCGGCGCCGTGGCGATCATCTCCTTCGCGTTGCATGGGCGCCTGCGGATGCGTTCGTCCGCCAGCGACGAGACCGTCGACGAGCCGCTCGACCCGTTCGGCACAAATGCCGCGCTCGCCGATGCGCCGCGCCGTTCGCTGTGCCGTGCCGTGCGGCGCGGCTTCGCCCATGCGCGCGAGCAGCTTGCGAATGCGATTCGGGCGCAATATGCGGTGACAATCGGGTTGGCGCCGCTGACGGCGTTCTGGTTCTCGCAAGTGTCGTTGGCCGGACCGTTCGCCAATGCGTTGGCGATCCCCTGGGTGAGCATGCTTGTCACGCCGGTCGTTCTGATCGGCGTTGCGTTGCCGGCCCCGTTCGACGCGACCGCTTT
The DNA here is from genome assembly GCA_964414365.1 of uncultured Burkholderia sp. GTDB lineage: Bacteria > Pseudomonadota > Gammaproteobacteria > Burkholderiales > Burkholderiaceae > Trinickia. Next base: position 4,068 of record CAYPWK010000359.1, on the reverse strand, counting down.
CGAACTCGCACACGCGTTGCTGGAGCCGCTGATGGGCGTGCTGAGCCGGCTCTCCGGGGAAGCGTGGGCGGAGTGGCGCGTCGTGCGTCCGTCCGCATGGGCGCTCGCTTGCGCCGGCGCCGGAGTGGCCTGGTGCCTGATGCCGCGAGGCTGGCCGCTGCGCTTTGCGGCGCCGCTCGCCTGGCTGCCGCTCGTTTTCCCAGCGTCTTCGGCGCCTGCGCCGGGCGCATTCCGTCTGACCGCGCTCGACGTGGGGCAGGGCTCGGCCATCGTCGTCGAGACCGCCCGGCACACGCTGCTTTTTGACGCTGGGCCCGGCCCCGAATCGACGCGCGCCGGGGAACGCATCGTTGCACCCTATCTTCTGGCGAACGGCTTGCCCGAGTTGGATGCCCTAGTCGTCAGCCATGCGGATGCCGACCATGCGGGAGGCGTTCCAGCCGTGCTCGAAGCGGTTCGCGTGCGTCAGCTGCTTGGCGGATTGCCGCCCGGGAACGGGCTCTGGCGCGCTGCGCGCGAGGCCGGCGCCGAGACGGTGCGTTGCGCTTCGGGGCAGCGCTGGCGGTGGGACGGCGTCGACTTCGCCGTCTTGTGGCCAAGGCCCGGCCCGCTGCCGGCGAAATCGAATGCGGGCTCCTGCGTATTGAAGATAGCGGCGGGCGGTTTTACTGCGCTCCTGACGGGCGACATCGATGCGGCTGTCGAGAAGACGCTGCAGCGCGAGGCGGCCGAGGGAAGCTTTGGCCGGCTGGCGGCTGACGTCCTGGTCGTCGCGCATCATGGCAGCAAAACGTCGTCGACCGAGCCTTTCCTCGACTCGGTGCGTCCGCGCATCGCGCTATTTCAGGTAGGCTATCGCAATCGCTTCGGTCACCCCCATTCGGGCGTCTGGTCGCGCTTCGTCGCCCGCGGCGTGGAGCTGGCGCGGACGGACCGCGATGGTGCGGCGCGCATCGAGCTCGACGACGATGGCGCGATGACGCTCGAGCGCTATCGCATTACGCATCGCCGTTATTGGATGGACGGGTAACGGCCGGCGTGTCGCGTCTCGCGAGAAGGGCTTGACGGGTTTTAACAAGGAGACAGCGAAGCTTGAAAGACATCATTCACTTTTCGCACGCGAACGGATTTCCCGCATCGACGTACCGCACAATCTTTGCCGAGCTCTCCGACGATTACGACATTCGGTACATCGAACGCATCGGCCACGATGCGCGCTATCCGGTCACGAGCGACTGGCCGCATCTCGTCGAAGAACTGCTCGATAACATCGGCGCGCGCTACGAGAAACCAGTCTGGCTCGTCGGCCACTCGCTGGGCGGCTATCTTTCGCTGATGGCGGCCTTAAAGCGCCCGCACTGGGTGCGCGGCGTCGTGATGCTCGATTCGCCGGTGGTCGCCGGTTGGCGCGCCGGCGTGCTGCGCGTGTCGCAATGGACAGGGCTCGACGAGCGGCTCTCGCCGGCAGCTGCAACGCGCACGCGCCGCACGCATTGGCCGAGCCGCGAGGATGCATGGAGGCATTTTCATGCAAAGCCGGCATTCGCGCGCTGGGACGAGCGCGTGCTGTCCGACTACATCGACTTTGGCATTCCGCAGACGGCGCCTGACGGCACGCGCACGCTGGCGTTCGATCGCCAAATCGAATATCTGATTTACCGGACGCTACCGCGCACGCTCGGCGCACGGCTCGCGCACGGTGCGCCGGTTCCCGTAGGCTTCATTGCCGGCACGCATTCGAAGGAGATTCGGCAGGTTGGGCTCCAGGCGACGAAGCGCGCGACCGGCGGAAGCTTCGAATGGCTGGAAGGCAGCCATCTGTTTCCGATGGAAAAGCCGATCGAGACAGCGCGCGCCATACAAGGGATGCTTCGCCAGCTGAGCGCTGAAATGGCGGCTTGACCGGTTGGGGGCGCATCGGAAAGGCCGCCTTTGCGGCGCGCCCAGAGCGACGATTGCAATGACCTGTGAGCCCTTCGAAAGGGCCCGGGGCGGAGCTTCGGGAAAAGGGTTCGGACAGGCCTTTAATGTATAATCCGTTTTTCCCGCGAGCATCTAGCGATGACCAAATATGTTTTCGTCACCGGCGGTGTAGTTTCGTCTCTCGGCAAGGGCATTGCCGCCGCCTCTCTCGCCGCGATCCTCGAATCGCGCGGTCTCAAAGTCACCCTCCTCAAGCTCGATCCCTACATCAACGTCGACCCCGGCACGATGAGCCCGTTTCAGCACGGCGAAGTGTTCGTGACCGAGGACGGCGCGGAGACGGATCTCGACCTCGGGCACTACGAGCGCTTCATCAGTACGAAGATGCGCCGCGCCAACAATTTCACGACGGGGCAGATCTATGAGTCGGTGATCCGCAAGGAGCGGCGCGGCGACTACCTCGGCAAGACGGTGCAGGTCATTCCGCACATCACGAACGAGATCCAGGCGTTCATCGAGCGCGGCGCCGCTTCTGCGACGTGTGGCGAGCCTGACGTCGCGATCGTCGAAATCGGCGGCACCGTGGGCGATATCGAATCGTTGCCATTCCTCGAGGCCGCGCGCCAGATGAGCCTGCGCCTCGGGCGCAACAGCGCCTGTTTCGTTCATTTGACGCTAGTCCCGTTCATCGCGACGGCCGGCGAGCTGAAGACGAAGCCGACGCAGCATAGCGTGCAAAAGCTGCGCGAGATCGGGATTTCGCCGCACGTGCTGCTTTGCCGCGCTGACCGTCCGATTCCCGACGACGAGAGCAAAAAAATCTCGCTCTTCTCGAACGTGCCTGAAGATGCGGTCATCTCGGTGTGGGACGTCGACAGCATCTACAAGATTCCGCAAATGCTGCACGACCAGGGTCTCGACGGCATCATCTGCGACGAATTGAAACTGTCGCCCAATCCGGCCGATCTGTCGATGTGGTCCGACATCGTCGCGAAGCTCGAGCGGCCGTTGCATGAGGTGACGATCGGCATGGTCGGCAAGTACGTCGAGCTGACGGAGTCCTACAAGTCGCTGATCGAGGCGCTGCGGCACGCTTCGGTGCATACATCGACGAAGGTCAACATCGAGTACATCGATTCCGAGCAAATCGAGGAGGAGGGCGTCGCGAGCCTCGCTCATCTCGACGCCGTGCTCGTGCCGGGCGGCTTCGGCCGGCGCGGCACCGAAGGCAAGATCGCGGCGATTCGCTATGCGCGCGAGGCGAAGGTGCCTTACCTCGGCATCTGCCTCGGCATGCAGCTCGCCGTCATCGAATTCGCGCGCGACGTGGTCGGCCTCGCGGGCGCCAACAGCACCGAGTTCGAACCGCAAACGCCGCATCGCGTCGTCGCGCTCATCACCGAGTGGCATGACCGCGAGGGCCGCGTCGAAAAGCGGGACGAAGAATCGGACCTCGGCGGCACGATGCGTCTCGGCTCGCAGCGCTGCCCGATCAAACCCGGCACGCTTGCCGCGCACATTTACGGCAAGGACGTCAACGAGCGTCATCGCCATCGCTATGAAGTCAACAACCGGTATGTGCCTCAGCTCGAGGCGGGGGGACTCGTCATCAGTGCCCGCACGCCGAGCGAGGATTTGCCCGAGATGATGGAATTGCCGCAACAGCTCCACCCTTGGTTCGTCGGCGTGCAGTTTCACCCCGAGTTCACGTCGACGCCGCGCGACGGGCATCCGCTCTTCAAGTCGTTCGTCGAAGCGGCGTTGACCTACTCCCAGGCGCGAGTCGAGGAGAAGGTGAAGGCATGAAGCTCTGCAACTTCGAAGTCGGTCTCGACAAGCCTTTCTTCGTGATCGCAGGCACCTGCGTCGTCGAATCGGAGCAAATGTCGATCGATACGGCCGGCACGCTGAAGGAGATCTGCGCGAAACTCGGCATCCCTTTCATCTACAAGTCTTCGTTCGACAAAGCCAACCGCAGCTCGGGCAAGTCGTTTCGCGGACCGGGCATGGACGAAGGGCTGCGCATCCTTGCCGAGGTCAAGCGGCAACTGCAAGTACCGGTGCTGACGGACGTTCACGAGATCGACGAAATCGCGACCGTGGCCGAGGTCGTGGACGTCTTGCAAACGCCGGCGTTTCTCTGCC
>CAYPWK010000358.1:0-6255 GCA_964414365.1 uncultured Burkholderia sp. | reverse complement strand
AATCGTACGCGCCGTCGCGCATCGCCTGCACGGCCATCGAAATATCGCCGTGGCCGGTGACGAGGATCACGGGAACTTCGGGTGCGCGCTCGCGGCAGTGCTCGAGCAGGTCCAGCCCGCTCGCGCCGGGCAGCCGAATGTCGCTGACGATGACGCCGGGCGGCGCGCCCGTCGCTTCGAGGGCCGGCTGCGCCGCTTCGACCGACGCATAGCCGACCACGTCGAAGCCCGCGAGTTGCAGACTCTGCACGCTCGCGCGCCGGACCAGCTCATCGTCTTCGATAAAGATCACTTGAAGGCTGCCGGTCATGGTCGCTGAGGCTGTCATGATTGCTTCCGCACCAGGGAATGTGAAGGAAATCGAACAATCGAGCGCCGGCACGCCCTAACGCGACGACGTTTCGGACTGGGCGTTCGCCACGGCGGCGCGCCGCAGCGTGAGAACGAACGCCGCGCCGCGTCCGGGCTCATTGCGCGCGACGAGCGAGCCGCCGCAGTCGCGCGCGATCGACGACGCGATCGCAAGCCCGAGCCCCAGGCCCTGCCCCATGCCCTTCGTCGTAAAGAACGGCTCGAAAAGCCGCGGCAGAACGTCGTCCGGGATGCCCGGTCCATTATCGCGGACGGTGATGGTGAATGTCGCGAGCGATGCATCGATGTCGATCGCGATGCGCGGATCGGCCGCACCCGTCACCGCGTCGAGCGCATTGCCGATCAGGTTGATGAGCGCCTGCTCGAGACGGAGATCGTCGCAATAAGCGACGAGCGAAGGATGGTCCGCAGCGAGATCGAACGGCTTGCGGGACACGCTGGTCGAAGCGTCGGCCTCTGCCAGCGTGACGTCGAGCTCGACGTCCTGTAATCGCTTTTGCAGCACGCTGAGCACATTGCGAACCGCGCGTGCTACCGGCGCTTTCGCCGTGCGCGGCTGCGCCCGTCCGACGAAGACCTTAAGCTGGTTCGTGATTTTCCCCATGCGATCGGTGAGCGCCGAGATCGCTTCGAGATTCTCGCGCGCCGCCGTCTGGTCGCCGCGTTCGAGCAGCACGCGCGTGTTGTCCGAAAACGCGCGCAAGGCGGCGAGCGGCTGGTTGAGCTCGTGCGTGATACCGGCCGCCATCTGACCGAGCGCGGCAAGCTTGCTCGTCTGCACGAGCTCGTCGTGAGCCGCGCGCAGCTCGTTTTCGGCACGCGTGCGCTCGCCGACCTCGGTTTGCAGCCGCTCATTGGCCGCCGAGAGATCGGCCGTCCGCTCGGCCACGCGCTCGTTCAACTCGGCATAGGCGGCCTGCAGCATGGCGCGGCTCCTCATCATCTCGCGCACGCGCGCCCGTCGGGTCCGCCAATAAAACCCGAGCAGGCATAGCGATACAAAGCCGAAGCCGACGGCGGCGGTCGTGTTGCGGGCGTCGTCGAGCACGGGGGTGATCGAAGAGAGCGTAATCAGCTGCCAGTCCGGTGTGCGGAGCGTGCGCCGCGTCACCAGGTAGCGCGGTCCGACCCGCTCGTCACCGATCCGGACGATCTGCGCATCGTCGACTCGCCGCACCGTCGCGAACGGCAACTCGGTGACCGGCTGGCTCGCATACTGGCGCGTTCGCTCGATAGCCGCAGTAAGTGAAGCCGGCAGCGGCGCGAGCGCGCGATATTTCCACGCCGGCACCGACGACAGGAAGATAACGCCATGATTGTCGGCGACGACGAGCGGCTCGCTCGCGTCGGTACCTGGAAACCACTCGAGGTTGAGCTTCATGACGGCGACGCCGACAATCCGCTCATTGCGACGGACCGGCTGCGACAAGTAGTAGCCGGGCACGCCGGAAACCGTGCCGATGCCGAAGAAGCGCCCGACGTCGCCTTTCATGGCATCGATGAAATACGGCCGGAACCGATAGTTGGTCCCGACGAATGTTTCGCTCTGATCCCAGTTGCTGGCCGCAACACACAAACCGTCGGCGCGGATCACATAGGTGACGTTGGCCTGCGCGTGACTGTTTGCATCCTGCAGGTAGCGGTTCGCGCGCGCTGCGCTGTCGGGGGTCGAGTGCTCGAGCGCGTCTTTGACGAGGGGATGGCTCGCGAGCAAGTAAGCCAGCGATTCATAGCGGTCGAGCGTGTCCTTCAGTGCGCTCGCCGTGCGGTCGGCGCGCACCGCGGCCTGCTGCCGCAGTGCGTCGACGCCGCGTTCCCAGGCGATGCGCCAGGTCAGCGCGCAGACCGCTGCGAGCGCCACGGCGAGCGAGAAGACGACGATGAAGCGGCGCGTCACGGTGGCGGATTCCGGCAATGACAAAGACTTATTTTGGCATAGCACCGCCATCGCGCCGACGCATGTGGCGGCCGGCGCACGCTCGGCATGGCCCCGCCCATGCTATGCCAGCTTATGGCGGCGGACGATGCGCTGAAGGGGAGCGCCCGGACGGCCGTCCGCCGCGGCAGTTCAAACGCGTGCCGTTTCCGCTCCGGCAACCGCGCCATCGCCGCGCAGCGTGCGCGTGAGCTTCGCGCGATCGAGCTCCTTCTCCCACGCCGATACGACGACAGCGGCCACGCCGTTGCCAACGATGTTCGTCAGCGCCCGGCACTCGCTCATGAAGCGGTCGATGCCGAGAATGAGGACCATGCCGGCGAGCGGGATCGTCGGCACGACGGCCAACGTGGCGGCGAGCGTAATGAACCCGGCTCCCGTCACGCCGCTTGCGCCCTTCGAAGTCAGCATCGCAACGGCAATCAGCGTCAACTGCTGCGTGAGCGTGAGGTCGGTGTTCGTCGCTTGCGCGATGAACAGCACGGCCATCGTCATGTAGATGTTCGTGCCGTCGAGGTTGAACGAGTAGCCGGTGGGCACGACGAGGCCGACGACCGATCGCGAGCAGCCGAGCTTCTCGAGCTTTTCCATCAGTTGCGGCAGCGCGGCCTCGGACGAGCTCGTGCCGAGCACGATCAGCATCTCTTCCTTGATGTAGCCGACGAAGCGCACGATGTTGAAGCCCACGATGCGAGCGATGGTACCGAGCACAAGCAGCACGAACACGACCGAAGTCAGATAGAACGTGCCGATCAGCTTGAGGAGCGGCAGCAGCGAACCAATGCCGTACTTGCCGATCGTGAATGCCATCGCGCCGAATGCGCCGATGGGCGCGAGCTTCGTGACGATGCGCACGATGCCGAAGAGCACGTGCGAGAGGCTTTCGATGAAGTTCGTCACGGGCTTGCCGCGCTCGCCGATCGTGGCGAGCACGCTGCCGAAGAGCAGCGCGACGACGAGGATCTGCAGGATTTCGCCTTGCGCGAACGCGTCGACGAGCGTCTTCGGAATCAGGTGCATGAAGAAGTCGACGACGCTCTGGCCGTGCGCCTTCTCCGCATACGACGCAACGGCCTTGCCGTCGAGCGTGGCGACATCGACGTTGAAGCCGGCGCCCGGCTTCAACAGGTGCGTGGCGATGAGGCCGAGCACGAGCGCGAACGTCGAGACGATTTCGAAGTAGAGGAGCGCCTTGCCGCCGACCCGTCCGACCTTCTTCATGTCCTCCATGCCAGCAATGCCGGTGACGACGGTGCAGAAGATGATCGGCCCGATCACCATCTTGACGAGGTTGATGAACGCGTCGCCGAGCGGCTTCATGTCGATCGCGAGGTTTTTCGCGTAGTGACCGAGCACAACGCCGGCGATGATCGCCGCGATCACCTGGACATAGAGGATTCGATAGAACGGTTTTTTGAGGCGGGGCATCAGATGTCTCCTGGCTCTTGACTAATGACTCGAGCGGAGGGGAGCCGCTCGGCTGCGGGTCGTCAAACGCAAGGTCGATGCCAAGGCGGGGGTCGCCTCAAGTCATTGATTTTAAAAAGAAATGAATCCCGCAATCGGAGGAGCGATCCAGGTTTCCGGAATGCGCCTCAAAGGGGATCCGAAAACCTGGAAACGCGGCGCAGCGCAGACGAGACTCGCGCAGCCGCCTAGATATCGATCGCGACCCCCGCCTCGTGCGCCTGCACGTCGGCGTGGTAGCTGGAGCGCACCATCGCGCCAACGGCCGCGTGCGTAAAGCCCATCTTGTAGGCCTCGGCCTCGTACATCTTGAACGTATCGGGATGAACGTAGGCACGCACGGGCAAGTGGTGCTCGGACGGTTGAAGGTACTGCCCGATCGTCAGCATGTCGACGTCGTGCTCGCGCAGATCACGCATCACCTGCAAGATCTCTTCTTCCGTTTCGCCGAGCCCGACCATCAAGCCCGACTTCGTCGCCACTTCCGGATGCCGCGCCTTGAAGTCCTTCAAGAGCTTCAGCGAATGAGCGTAATCGGAGCCCGGCCGCGCTTCCTTATAAAGGCGTGGCACCGTCTCAAGGTTGTGGTTCATCACGTCGGGCGGCGCGCTCGTCAAGATCGAGAGCGCACGATCGAGGCGCCCGCGAAAATCAGGCGTGAGGATTTCGATGCGCGTCGAGGGTGAAAGCTCACGCACCTTACGAATGCACTCGACGAAGTGCGCCGCGCCGCCATCCCGCAGATCGTCTCGATCGACGCTGGTGATCACCACGTACTTGAGCTTGAGCGCCGCGATCGTGCGCGCGAGGTTCAGCGGCTCCTCCTGATCGAGCGGATCGGGGCGGCCGTGGCCCACGTCGCAAAAGGGGCAGCGCCGCGTGCACTTGTCGCCCATGATCATGAACGTGGCCGTTCCCTTGCCGAAGCACTCGCCGATGTTCGGGCAACTCGCCTCTTCGCAGACCGTATGCAGGTTGTGCTCGCGCAAGATCTGCTTGATCTCCGAAAAGCGCGAACTGCCCGTCGCCGCCTTCACGCGAATCCACTCCGGCTTCTTCAGCTTTTCGATCGGTACGATCTTGATCGGAATCCGCGCTGTCTTGGCTTGCGACTTCTGTTTGGCCGTCGCGTCGTAGGCGGCGGTTTCAGGCGCGTCGGCAGCGCTCGGAGCGGCCGGCCCGTTCGGATGGGCGGTAACGTCAGTCATTCGGTAGATCCAGTCTTTGGACGATGAGCAAGAGCGCTCTCGAGGTTCGCGGCAAGACGCGCCGCCAAAGTTCGGGCTGCGTCGTCCCAGCCGGCGGCGACGCCGAGCGTCGCCATGTCGACCGTCTCGAGCCCCACGTAGCCGCATGGATTGATCGCGAGAAACGGCTGCAGATCCATTTTCACGTTCAGGCTTACGCCGTGATAGCTGCATCCGTTGCGGATCTTCAAGCCGAGCGCCGCGATCTTCGCGCCCGCGTGCGCACCCGCGATCGGCCCGGGTGCCACATAGATGCCGGGAGCGCCGTCACGGCGCTCGCCGGCGAGATTATACGCCGCCAGCGTCTCGATCACGGCCTCCTCGATCAGCGTGACGAGTTGACGCACGAGCAATCCGCGCCGCCGGAGGTCCACGAGCAGATAAGCGACGACCTGCCCAGGGCCGTGATAAGTGATCTGCCCGCCGCGATCGACCTTGACGAGCGGAATAGCCGAATCGGCCGCGAGCAGATGCGCTGGGTTGCCGGCCTGGCCGAGCGTAAAAACGGGCGGATGTTCGATGAGCCAGATTTCGTCGAGCGTTTCTGCGTTGCGCGCCTCGGTGAATTCACGCATCGCGGCGAAACTGACTTCATACGCTTCGCGCCCCCGCCAGACGAGCGCGAGGTCGGGCGCGAGCCGCTCGGCCAGTGGCAGACAAGAAGGCGGCGTGACCAACCCCGGGACGGACGCCGCAGCGTCGGCCGATGCCGGGGTCGCCGCGTGCGGTTCGGGGTGCGGAACGGCAGACATGATCCCGCGAGTTTACCGGAATCGGGCGGGCCTCGCCGAAGCCAGGCCGGGATCCGCCGTCCAACCTCTTACCGTCGTCACGAGAGCCCGCGAGGGCGTCTCCGGCTGGGCGGGTGCCGCCTAAACCGTCCTCAACCCGCCGCGCCAGTGCATGCCGAGCCGTTCCGCCAGCGCGGCAAACGCGCCGCGCACACGCTCGCGGGCCGCCAGGGGACCGTGGAACGCGACGCGCGCCGGCCGATCGCCGTCGACGCTCATCCACAGCCGCTCGCCGCGCCGCAAAGTCAGCGACGAGCCCGGCAGAACCCAATAATCTTCGACGTCGTCGCTGCGCGATACCCAGACGGATGCGCCTTCGACATTGAGCCGCGTGCTGTTCGCAATCATCACCGGAATCGTCTCGCCCGGTTCGATTTCGAACGTGATGCTTGAAGAAATCTCTCTCATGACCGTCTCCACCAAATGTGCCGTCGATGTCTAC
>CAYPWK010000357.1:4401-6264 GCA_964414365.1 uncultured Burkholderia sp. | reverse complement strand
CAATGCGATGGGCATGAAGCATGAAGCGTCGGGTGCGACGGGGCAACAATGATGCATGCGACATACGGGCGCGATATGCCCTAGGTGAACCGGCGTGGCACGGTCTCGAAGCGGACTCGGCACGCTTCGCGGCCGACGTCGGAAAGTGACGGATCAGGAGTCAGCGTACCGATCTAGTGATCCCAGCGTGAACCGAGAATGATCCGACAAACGTCGCCGCGTTGAAAATGCGGGTCCTTGAAGGCGAGAAAGTCGTCATTGAACGTGCCGAAGGTGCTATCGGGTCGATGTTTCACGCCGTGATAGAACGCGTCGATGATCTCATGCTTGAAGGAGCTGTCGCGCGGACAGGCGGCGATCACGGCGGTTCGCTCTTCGTCGGAGTAATCGTCATACCCGCGTCCCACGACGTCCATCGCGGTGCCCGCCTGCAACAGCGCGATCTCAGGGTGCATGTGCTCGGGAACACCTGGGGTGGTGTGAAGCGCAATGGCAATCCAGACCCTCTCTACGTCGCTCTCGGGGATACCGCGACTGCGCAAAAAGTCGCGCGCCGCATTTGCACCGTCAACCTCGAAACGCAGCTGGCTTTGCCCGTAGCGCTCGCTAAGCCCGATGTCGTGAAACATCGCGGCCGCATATAGAAGCTCGGGGTCGAACTTGAGCTTCTGACGCTTGCCCTTCAATGCAGCCCAGAAATACACGCGCATCGAGTGACGAAACAGTAGTTCACTCTCGGTATCGCGGACGAGCTCTGTTACGTCGCGAGCGATCGCGCTATCTGGAATCCTTATACCGAGGATGTCGTAATCCATCACGCTTCTCCAAAAAAATCTCACGGCCACTGCCGTCGACCGCTTCATCGACGAAAGAGCGGCTAGCATCTCAAGAACCAAAATACGGGGGGCGGGCCAATGCGAGCTGCCGAGGGCTCAAGATGCCACGTCATCTAGTTCGTCACAAGCGATTGATGTTCACGGAAATGAATGAGATTCAAGTCGTGGGCGGCACAGCCGGTGTGCGCAGCGACATTCCACGCTGCTGCAGGGGAGCTGGGCGTGCAGTTGCAACGATCCGGAACATCGTCACGGCTGAACCGAGGGACCCGGGCCCTACCGATCAAATCACCTACATTACTGCCTCGGCGACGAGCTGCAACGCGGGTGCAAGCTTCACATAAACGTCTGGTCGCTCGAGCGCATAGGTCAGATTTCTTTGCGCGATCTGCACGTGCTCGGTTGCGAGGGACTGCGCCCGCGTTCCCTCGCCGCGCTCCATCGCCTCAACGAGGCTGTGGTGCTGCTGGTGCGCCATGAAAAGCCATTGGCGTCCCTCTTCGATAGCGGATTGCATCGGCAGCATGGCGCTCGCCGCGGCAAATGGCAGGCGGTTGTTCATCTCAATCGCGCGGATGAGCGCCGCATTGCCGGAGCCCTCGACAACGAGCTTGTGAAACCGGTTGTTCATGTCGGTGTACGCGGCGTAATCATCGAGGTCGAGCTCTGACTTTGCGAGCACCTTGTCGCCCGCACGTAGGCATTCGTTCAATGCGTTCGAAAGCTGCCGCGGCACCCCATGTTCGGCGACGAGGCGCGCGGCCATGCCCTCGAGGTGTCCGCGCACGGCGATCGCGTCGGCGATTTCCGCAGATGTAATTCGCCGCATCACATAGCCGCCCGCGGGCGACGGTTCGACGAGTCCTTCCTGTTCGAGCGTGGTCAATGCGAGCCGAACCGGCGTGCGCGAAGCCTGCAGCCGCTCGGCGAGGGCCACTTCACCGAGGCGTTCGCCAGGCGCAAATTCGCCCTTCAGGATCAAGTCGCGCAAATAGACCAGAACGCGTTCTTGCTGCGATTCCATTTC
>CAYPWK010000357.1:0-4301 GCA_964414365.1 uncultured Burkholderia sp. | reverse complement strand
CTGCTACGCAACTACTGGCAGCCTGTCGCGCTCGTCGAGGAGCTGCCCGCCGAGCGCCCGGTGCGAGCGGTCCGCCTGATGGGACAGGACTTCGTCGTTTTCAGGGACGAGCAGGGTCGCTACGGCATGCTTGACCGCGACTGCCCGCACCGCGGCGCGGACCTCGCGGCGGGCCGTCTCGAAGCGGGCGGCCTGCGCTGCGCTTTCCACGGCTGGCTGTTCGACGTCAACGGAAGCTGCCTGTCGACGCCGGGCGAGCCTGTCGGCAGCACGCTCTGCAAAAGAGTGCGCCAGAGCGCATATCCCGTGGTCGAGCGCAGCGGCATCTTGTTCGCCTACATCGGCAAGGGCGAGCCGCCCGCCTTTCCGAACTTCGACTGCTTCGCCGCGCCGGGCGAATACACGTTTGCCTTCAAGGGACTCTTCGAATGCAACTGGCTTCAGGCGCTCGAAGTCGGCATCGATCCTGCCCACGCGTCCTTCCTGCACCGTTTCTTCGAAGACGAAGACGTGAGCGACAGCTACGGCAAACAGTTTCGCGGTGCCTCCGCGGATTCGGACATGCCGATCACGAAGGTCTTGCGCGAGTTCGAATCGCCGGAGATTCTCGTCAGTCCCGCCGACTACGGTTTGCGTTTGATTGCGAAACGTCCGCTCGACGAAACGCGCACGCATGTGCGCGTGACCAACGTCGTTTTCCCGCAGGCGTTCGTGATACCGATGAGTTCGGAGATGACCATTACGCAATGGCACGTGCCCGTCGACGATGAAAACTGCTACTGGTACGCAATTTTCACGAGCTTCGGTGCGCCGACCGATAAGGCCCAGATGCGCGCGCAACGACTCGAGCTGTACGAGCTGCCCGACTACACGTCGCGCAAAAACAAGCGCAACCACTACGGCTTCAATGCGCACGAGCAACTGAACGAGACGTACACGGGCATGGGGTTCGACATCAACGTGCATGACCAATGGGCCGTCGAATCGCAGGGGCCCATTCAGGACCGCACGCGGGAGCATCTGGGCACGACCGACAAGGGCATCGTCGCGTACCGGCGCTTGCTCATCGATGCAATCGAAAAGGCGCAAGCGGGCGAAAAGACGTTGATGATGCTCGACGAGCAGCAGGCGGCGCATCTGATTGGCCCCGCTTCGATCGACGGCATTGGACCGGCGGATGGCTGGGACGATTACTGGAAGGCGTCCGATCGCAAGCGTCGCGAGGCAGCGCCTTGGCCGGCGCCGAAGGCTTGAGCATGCAACCCGCAACCCGAATGGAGCGCGCGGCGTGCTTGAGCCGCGTGAATTGACATGTCCTTTGTAGAAACCCACGCCCTGTGGACGGATGCTCAACATACCGCATACGCGGGCGTGCTCGAACGGCTGAAAGAGGGCGATGTACAAGTGGTGCGCTTTTCGTTTCCCGATCAGCACGGACTGCTGCGCGGCAAGACACTCGTCGTCGACGAAGCAATCAAGGCGCTCACCTGCGGCGTCACGCTCACCAGCACGCTGCTTGCCAAAGACACGTCGCATCGCACGGTATTCCCGGTGTTCACGACGGGCGGTGGCTTCGATATGCCCGAGATGCAGGGCGCCTGCGACACGCTAATGATCGCGGACCCCGAAACTTTCCGCATCCTGCCGTGGGCACCGCATACGGGGTGGGTGCTGTGCGACGTCTACTTCCCAAATGGCAGGCCGGTGCCGTTCGGTACTCGGCATCTGTATCGCCGTGCGCTAGAGCGGCTCCGCAATGAGGGCTTCCAGTTTGTTTCCGGCCTTGAAGTCGAGTTCCATGTCTTCAAGGTGACCAACGCGAACATGAAACCCGAACATTCGGGCCAGCCTGGGTTGCCGCCCGATGTCGAGCTGCTGTCGCACGGCTATCAGTACCTCACAGAGCTGCGTTACGACGCCGTCGACTACGTCATGGAGATGCTGCGGCGTGGCATCGACGGGCTGGATCTGCACGTGCGCTCGCTCGAAGTCGAGTACGGACCGAGCCAGTTCGAGTTTACGTTCGCGCCGGCCAAGGGCATTCGCAGCGCTGACGACATGATCCTCTTTCGTAGCGCGGTCAAACAGATCTGCCAGCGCAACGGCTACCACGCAACGTTCATGTGCCGGCCACGCATACCGAATGTCGTGTCGAGCGGATGGCATCTGCATCAGTCGCTCGTCAACGCGAGCGATGGCAAGAATGCATTCATGCCCGCCGACGACACCGCGTCGCTTTCTGCAACGGGCCAGCATTATGTCGCCGGTCTACTCGCGCATGCCAAGGGCGCGACGGCGCTGTCGACGCCGACCATCAACGGCTATCGGCGTTATCGACCGTATTCGAATGCGCCCGATCGCGCGATCTGGGGATGCGACAACCGCGGCGTGATGCTGCGTGTGCTCGGCGGCGGGAACGACCCCGCCACGCGCGTCGAGAACCGGGTGGGGGAGCCGACTGCGAATCCGTATCTGTATTTCGCGTCGCAAGTGTTGTCGGGCTTGGACGGACTGCGGCGCAAGCTCCCGCTGCCGCCCTCCGCTGATACGCCTTACGAGACGCATGCCGAAGCGCTGCCGCGCACGCTCGGCGACGCGATCGACGCGCTGCGTGCTGACGAGTGCCTGCGCGAGGGGTTTGGCAGCGCGTTCATCGACTACTTTTGCAAGCTGAAGGAAGCGGAGATCAACCGCTTCAACCTGGAAGTCACCGAGTGGGAACACCGGGAATATTTCGAAACGTTCTGATGGCGTTCCCATCGTCAAGGAGCAAAGTCATGCCTATCGTCACCTATATCCTGCGCGACGGCGAGCGCCGTGAAATCGACGTGCCCGTCGGCATAAGCGTGATGGAAGCGGCGGTCCACAACAACGTGCGCGGCATCGACGCCGAATGCGGCGGGTGTCTGTCATGCGCGACGTGCCATGTTTATGTCGATGCGACTTCCACGGCGCTATTGCCGTCGCCCGACGAATCGGAGCTGGAATTGCTGGACGGCGTCGCCGCGCAACGTCGGCCCGAGAGCCGCCTAAGCTGCCAGCTCGTGATGGCGCCCGCGATGAACGGCCTCGTCGTGCAGATTCCCGCGAAGCAGGGCTGAATCATGAAGCGCACAGTAGTGATCGTCGGCGCGTCGTACGCGGGTGTGCAGCTCGCGGCCACCGCTCGGGAGCTCGGGTTCGACGGCGATATTGTGTTGATCGGCGAGGAGCCGGATGCACCGTATCAGCGGCCACCGCTTTCGAAGGGGTATCTCACAGGCAATGTTGCGGAGGAGCGTCTGCCGCTGCGTTCGCAAGCGTTCTTCGACGAAGAGAAGATTCAATGGATGCCGTCGACGCGTGTCACGCGCATCGACCGCGAACGAAAGGAGGTGATGCTGCACGACGGCGCGCGCATCGGATATGACAGTCTCGCGCTGACGACGGGCGCGCGCGTGCGAAGGCTCGGCTGTCCGGGCGCGGAGCTCGGCGCAGTGCATTATCTGCGTGACCTGCGCGATGCAAGGCGACTAGCTGAAACGGCCCGTACCGCACGGCACGCGGTGGTGATCGGCGGCGGCTACATCGGGCTGGAAGCGGCCGCGTCGCTGCGCCACAAGGGGCTTGACGTGACTGTCGTAGAGACGGAGCAGCGGCTGCTGGCGCGCGTTGCTTCTCCATGGATGTCCGGTTTCATGCTGCGGACGCATAAACAACACGGGGTTTGCTTCAAGTTGGGGCGCAAGGTAGTGAGCCTGCATGAGAGGTGCGACGTGGTGTCGGTCGAACTCGACGACGGCACCCGCCTGCCTTGCGACCTTGTCGTCGTGGGGATCGGCGTCATACCGAACGCGGAGCTTGCTGCCGAATGCGGGCTCGAGGTTGCGGGCGGTATCATCGTCGATGTGTATGCGCGCACGAGCGATTCGGCCATCGTCGCGGCGGGCGATTGTGCATCGTTCGTGCCGTACTGGGCGCCTGCTGGTGCGTCTGCTTGCCGGATCGAGTCAGTACAGAACGCGAACGATATGGCGAGAACGGCGGCCTCAACCATCGTTGGACGGCCGGTGCCATATCGCGCGCTGCCGTGGTTTTGGTCGGATCAGTATGATCTGAAGCTGCAAATGGCGGGCGTGAATACAGGGTTCACCGACTTCGCAATACGCGGCTCGGTGGAAGACAGCAGGTTTTCGCTGTTTTACTTCCGCGACACAATGCTGATCGCCGTCGACAGCATCAACCGGCCGCAGGACCACATGCTTGCACGCAAGCTGCTCGCTAACCGCGCGCGAATTCTGCCGCATGAGGCCGGCGATCCT
>CAYPWK010000356.1:0-6265 GCA_964414365.1 uncultured Burkholderia sp. | reverse complement strand
GCCCGGCGCGGTCATCCGGTAAAGCTCCGACATCGCGCCCGAGAAAGCGAGCATGAAGAGTGCCCCAAAACCCATGCCGTGCATGACCGTCATCAGGTCGCGGAATGATATTTCCATGGTAGATCTCCCGTCTGATGTCCGAAACGACAGGTCCAAAACGACAGCAAGCAGTAGAAAGCGAACGATTGGGACAATACGAGCAGAGCGACCTAACCGGTTTTGCGCGATTCCCAATGCCTTCACTCTAGAATGGTTGGTAATGATGTGGTTGACGCCGGTCAACGAATATTCCGACCGGCAATCGACTTACGCGCCGGTTCAACCCCGCTTCACGGCGAGGAAGCGCAACGCTCGCCAGCTCCACGATGTCGGAAGTAAACTCATCCTGGCGGACGTGCCGGATTTCAATACTCAACGCGGCAACCTTATCGTTAGAGAGGGCATCCGTCCCAGCAGGCCTGATACTTCCGCGCCTGCTTGCACAAAACGGAACACGTTGTCCATCAACAGCAGCACGTTGTGGTGCCGCTCGTCGCGGAAATGCTCCGCGATGGTGAGCGCGGCAAGCGGTACGCGCCAGCGCGCACCCGGCGGTTCGTTCATCTGGCCATAGACGTCCACCGTACGACCTTGCACGCCGGAACGCCGCATCTCCACGAGCATCTCATGGCCTTCGCGCGAACGCTCGCCGACGCCGGCGAAAACGGCGATGCCTTGGTAGCGGGCAACCATCGCCGTACATGACACAGCATGACGAAGACGGCACTGCGTACATTGACAGCCATCAAGGTCGCACCAGAATGCTTTGGCGCTCCTACCCGGCCTCCCCCATTCCCACCACCGCTTTGTACGCGGCCCGTAATTCAATGCATATGCATTCCGCCGTTGATCGCCAGATCGGCACCGGTGACGAAGCCCGCGTCGTCCGAGCAGAGGAATGCCACGAGCGCCGCAACCTCCTCGGGCCGTCCGAGCCGGCCCACCGGAATCTGCGGCAGGATGCGCTCCTTCATCACGTTGTCCGGAATTGACGCAAGCATGGCCGTATCGAGGTAACCGGGGGAGACCGTGTTGACCGTCACGCCGCGTTTAGCCACTTCGAGCGCCAACGCTTTCGTGAAGCCGTGAATGCCGGCTTTCGCAGCCGCGTAATTCGTCTGTCCAAACGCGCCGCGCGATCCATTGACGGAACCGATATTGATGATGCGTCCGAACCCGCGCTCGACCATGGGACTGATGAAGGCCTTCGTTACGTTGAATATCGCGTCGAGATCCGTGCGCATCACAGCGTCCCAGTCCGCCTTCGTCATCTTTGCGAATGTCGCATCGCGCGTAATTCCAGCGTTGTTGATGAGGATATCGACAGCACCATGGTCCGCGATCACACGCTTCGCGCACTGGGCGCACGAGTCGAAATCGGCGACGTCCATCTCGTAGGCATGGAACCGGCGGCCGGCGTCGCGCTCATGCATGAGCCATGTCGAGACATGATCATTGCGGGTCGAATGCGACATAGTTACCGTCATGTCCATGGAAAGCAGGTGGCGGCAGATCGCGGCGCCCAGCCCACCCATTCCACCGGTGACGAAAGCAATTCGCTTGTCGGACATCGTCTTCTCCTTGGTAAGGACGTTTGCGGCACGAGGGGTGGAGCACACACAAGCGTCGAGGCGCTGAAAGTCGTACTCCGTGAGAGTTACTTTAAGCGCCCCCGTCGACCGACAGTTGACTTCCGTCAACACAGCTCGAAGCAGGCAACCATCGTCGAACACACCGTCTTTTTCCGCTTCGCCGGGAAAGGCGCAGCAGTAGTCCACGTTCGATTGACTTCCATCAAGCCGTCTGCGTGCACATTGCTTAAAGTCGAAATGAGCGCCGCTGGTGCGCTTCATTCTTCTCTTGGGAGCTTTGCGATGAGTTACAGAAACATTCTCGTTCACCTCGATGCGAGCGAACGGGCACTTCCGCGACTGCAACTTGCGCTGAAGCTCGCGACACGCTTTGAGGCGCACCTCACCGGTCTGTTCGTCGTCTTCAGGCCCGAGGTGCCGTCCTTTTACGTCAGGGCAGCTGCCGCCGACTACCTCGTCAACGAGGAAGCATTCCGCAAAGAACGGCAGGCGGAGCTCAAGCAGCGCTTCAACGACGGGATCACGCACGCCAAAATTCACGGCGAGTGGCGCAGTTCGATCGAGCACGCGAACAAAGTCGTGCCTGAAGCCGCGCGCCTTGCGGACCTGACCATCGTCGGGCAATTTAATCCGGACGATCCGGAGTCGTTCATCGCTGAGCAATTCGCGGAGAACCTCGTGCTGTCCGCCGGACGGCCAGTGCTCATTGTGCCCTACGCGGGCGATTTCCCAGCCATCGGCACTCGCGTACTCTTCGCGTGGGACGGGAGCCGCGAGGCCACACGCGCGCTGCATGACGCGCTGCCGTTCCTTATCCGCGCGGAAGAGACTGCCGTCCTGACTGTGAATGCGCTGGAAGGCGAACCTCCCGCGACCCGCATTCCCGGCGCCGACATCGCCGAGGTCATCGCTCGCCACGGAGCGAACGTCATCACCGAGCAGATCGAAGGTGTGCGCGGGGTAACCGTCGGAGAAATGCTGCTCTCGCGCGCCGCCGATTTCGGTGCGGACTTGATCGTGATGGGCTGCTACGGGCACTCGCGCTGGCGTGAGCTTGCGCTCGGCGGCGCCTCGCGCTCGATCCTGCATTCGATGACGGTTCCTGTGCTGATGTCGCATTGATCCGGCTCATCGTGGACTCCGCAAGGCTTAATTAATCGAACGTCGCATTGAGCGGCGAAGAGGAACTGATATGTACAAACGAATTCTGGCGCCGATAGACGGCAGCCCAACGTCGCAACGCGCATTCGATTTCGCGCTCAAGACCGCACGCGACAATAACGCGGAGCTCATCCCGCTCTTCGTGGTCGACGTTCCGATCATCGCCTATCAGGCACCCGGTTGCGATCCGTCGATCGTGCGCGAGGCGCTATTGCAGGAAGGGGAGCAGCTTCGTGAGGACCTGCTCGAGGCGATGCAGCGCAAAGGTGTGAGCGGGACACCGCGCGTCGTTGAGATCGACAAACCTGGGATGGATGTCGCCGAGCGCATCCTGCAAGAAGCAAGCACCGCGCAAGTGGACCTTCTGATCATCGGCACGCACGGCCGGCGTGGCATCCGCCGCCTCGTGCTCGGCAGTGTTGCCGAACGTGTCGCCCGGATGGCGTCCTGTCCGGTGCTGATGGTTCCTGGCCGCGCCGAGAGTGATGAAGCGGCTCGCGTGACGGAAGGATCGGAAACCGAGAAGGTGACGCCATGACCTACAAGACTCTGCTCGTCCACATCGACAACAGCCGACACAACGATACACGCCTCGCCTTCGCGCTCGATCTGGCTAACAGATACGGCGCTCGTCTGATCGGACTTTACGTTGTCTGCCAGGACATGTTTCGGCCACTGCTTCACCGCCAGGGCCCGTTGAATCTCGCCGCGCTCGAAGCGCAAGGCGCCGAGCAAATGAGCCACGCCCACGATCAATTCGTCGCGGCAGCTGGGCGTGCGGGCTGCGCATTCGAATGGCGCGCTCCGGCGGGCTCCGCGATCGATGCCGCGACGCTGCACGCGCGCCATGCCGACCTCATTGTGGTGAGCCAGGAAGACCCCGACGACGAAGACTCGTACATCGCCCGCGATTTCGTGGAAGACCTCATCATGGAAGGGGGAAGACCGGTGATTGTGCTGCCGTGCGCGAGTCGTATTTCGTCTTTCGGCCAAAACGTTGTCATTGCGTGGGATGGCAGTCGCGAGGCCGCTCGCGCGATCGCGGATGCTTTGCCAATTCTGAAGCGCGCGCGGTTTGTGACGATATCCACGGTTGAAAAGCATCCCGACAGCGAGGGGCCAGCCGGCATCGACGTGTCCGCTTATCTCGAGCGGCACGGGGTACGGGCGGGTTTCGCATCAACACCGCGCCTTTCAGGCGTGACCACCGGCGCAACGTTGCTCGAGCAATCGAGCACGCTGCATGCCGACCTCCTCGTAATGGGCGCCTACGCTCACGCGCGCGCGTTGGAACGAGTGGTGGGCGGCGTGACACGCACGGTGCTTGAAACGATGACCGTACCCGTTCTTATGTCCCGATGAGTCTCTGTTCTCGCAATAACGGCGAAAGCCGAATCGGGGATAGCCGATGAAAGCGTTGAAGAGGCGGTTGACGGCCGGCATGGCTTGCGTGCTCATCGCGGGATGGCACTTGCCGGCAAGCGCGCAGCGTGAGCCCACAGAGTTGATCGACCAGCAGCACTGCATGTTCTGCCATACCGTCGACGCGCCGTTTCTTGCACCCTCGTTCCACCAGATCGCGGATCGCTACAAAGATCGGCCGAACGCACGCACGATGCTCGAGCACAAGCTGCGCAACGGTGGAAAGGCACATTGGGGCGATACGCCGATGCCTCCCGCCTATGAGCGCGGGGGCCCGCTATCGCGAGAGGACGCCCATACCCTTGTCGATTGGGTCATGCGCCAGTAACGCCGGCCGAGGCCGCAGATCGCGGCGACATGTCCATCAGGAGCATGTGATGCGAATTACCGTTCACTTGGGGCAGTTCGATCATGTCGATCCTCGTGCCTACGCAATTCTTTGGCTCGACGACGCCTTGCTCGAATGGTCGCGCGAGGCGCATTTCCGCCTGTCGCTTCCTTCATGGGGTCGACTGCGAACCGATGCGGGAATAACGCTTGTCTGCGGGCCGGATGGGGTCAAGCCTGTCTTCGCGCTGGAAGGCATGGCATTCGGCGTGGATGGAGGCCCGTTCGAGGGTGAAGCAGGCATCGCTCGCTGGTATGCCGACGATTCGGCGAAGCCCGAATCAGGCCATTGGATCGTGCAGTGCGTCGACGATCAACAGACGCTGCCCGAATCGAGTGTTTTCGCCGATGACGTAGCCTGACTCACAGCCGTGTAAATCGACTTGCCGGCGCGGCCGATTTTGATGCGGCCGTCATCCACGCGCAATCTGAAGGGAATGAAAAGAAATGGACTTGCGAAGAAGACCCGACCCGACGACCTGCGACGCGACGATAGAGCCGAGACCGGGCCGCGTATCGGACAACCCCTTCCGCTCGCTCGATCACGCAAAGCAGGCGATGATTGCACGCGCGACGGCGGGCGTTTCTCCGGCCGCGCTCACGCTGGCATTGGCGGACTGGTTCATCCATCTCATTGCCGCACCCGGCATTTTGCTTGGCGAACGTTCCGAGATGACGGACCTCATGGCCTGGAACGCTGACTCAACCCGCCTGCCGTACCGCATGCATTCGGAATATCTGCGCAACCTCTTCCTCGAAAACGATCTTGCCTCCGACCGATACATCGTGAACGGCCGCCCGGTTTCGTTGCGCAACATACGCGTGCCGATGTTCGTAGTCGGAACCGAACGCGATCACGTCGCGCCGTGGCGATCCGTCTACAAAATCCACCACCTGACTGATACAGACATCACATTTGTTCTGACTAGCGGTGGCCATAACGCCGGTATCGTCAGCGAGCCCGGCCATCGGCACCGCCAATTTCGAATGAGCGTGACCGAGGCCGACGACATGCGAGTCGGGCCCGACGAATGGGCCGCCGCGGCGCAAGTGCACGATGGTTCCTGGTGGCCGGCATGGATCGAATGGCTTGACGAACAGTCATCGGTAAAGCGCTTATCGCCGCCGCCGATGGGTCTCCCCGACGCCGCCACGCCGATCCTGGAGGCGGCGCCCGGTACGTATGTCCTCCAAAGGTGACGGGTCATAGATGGACGATAACCTCTTGCATAACCGCCCGTTCGACGAGCTGACGATCGGCGAATCCGCGTCGATCACACGCACAGCGGGGCGAGACGACATCGCACTTTTCGCCGCGGTATCCGGCGATGTCAATCCAGCTCATCTCGATGCAGCGTTTGCCGCACAGGACATGTTCGGTCACATCGTCGTGCACGGCATGTGGACGGGGGCGCTCGTCTCCGCAGTGCTGGGCACCAAGCTGCCCGGACCCGGCACGGTCTACCTGGAGCAGTCCCTCAAATTCAAACGCCCCGTCGTGCCGGGCGACATTATCACTGCCACGGTGATCGTTAGGGAAAAGCAACGGCAAGAGCACATCGTCGTCCTCGACACGTCCTGCGCGAACCAGAACGGCGAGACGGTCTTGCGCGGCAGCGCCACGGTGATCGCTCCAACGAGCCCAGTCGTCTGGCCGCGCATGC
>CAYPWK010000355.1:3799-6274 GCA_964414365.1 uncultured Burkholderia sp. | reverse complement strand
CTCGCGAACGCCCAGGGCTTGTCGGCACGGAGAATCAGCTCCCCCGCTTCGCCATCGCGCACCGGGCAGTCGTTCTCGTCGACGACGCGCGCGTCGAAGCCGGCAGTGAGCTTGCCCATGAAGCCCGGACGCTGTTGATCGATCGTGCCGCCGATTGCGAAGTTCGTTTCTGTCGAGCCATAGCCGTCGAGCAACGCAATGCCACTACGTTCAGTGAACTCATGCTGGAAGTGACCCGGTACGCCGGGCGCAAGCGCGATTCGCACGCGATGGGCACGCTCGTTCCCCGAAACCGGTCGGCCGAGCAGGATCGGCACCATAGCACCGAGCACATAAGTGACCGTGGCCCGCGTGGCCACCAGGGCGTCGAAAAATCCGCTCGCGGAAAAACGTCGGTCGGCGACAAGCTCGGCATCGCGCGTGAGCGCCTGAAAGAAGCTGTTCAACGCATTCGTATGAAACAGCGGCAGACAGGTATAGAGGACGTCGCCGGACACAACGCCGAGATAGTCGGCGGTATGCTTGCCCCACCAATAGAACTGAGCGTGCGGACAGACGACGCCCTTCGAGAGGCCCGACGTGCCCGACGTATACAGAATGGCGAGCGGGTCCGCATCGGCAAGCGGCGCCGCGGCAATGACTTCGCCAGGCGGCGGCAGCGGTATCGTGCGAACCGTATGCGACGTTTCCACGCCCGTCGCGTCACCGATCAGCCAAATCGTTTCGATCGCGAGACGGCCGATATCGAGCGCATATATTGCGTCGACGAGTTGAGCCTCGGCGACGAGGAGCCGCGCGCCGGAATTGCGCAGAATATGGTCGAGCTGGAAGCCGCGCGATGCCGTATTGATCGGGACGACGACTGCGCCGAGCCATGCGCAGCCGAGCACGATCTCCATGAATTCGCTGCGATTGGTGCAAAGGAGCGCGACCCGATCGCCGCGACGAATGCCCTGAGCGGCCAGCGCATCCGCGCGGCGTGCCGCTCTTTCGAGCGCTTGCGCGCCGGTCCAGCGCTCGGTGCGGTCCGAAAAAAGCGGCGAGTCCGCGTTGAGCGATACCCGTGCCGCCAGCAATGACGGCAATGTCAGCGCCGCGCAGTTCTCGGTCAATGCCGGGCTTTCGAGTGAAGCCGGCAGATGAATCTCGCTCATGTGATCCCGCCTCGTCAGTGTTGAGACGAGTCTAGGTTTCGCGCCGAATAAGTGTCAAATTCATCAATTTATATCGGCATCATCGATTTGGCGGATGTTGCCGCGATGTCGGCTTACATTGGTGCTTGCGCTTGGCATGAGCCGAGCCGCATCGGGCGCGCGCAAGCGTTTACCCTGATATCGAACAGATGGAAGATCGCCCACGGCCCGTTCGCCTCGATGGTTCCATCCAGATGCGCGGCTCAAATCGTCTCCGAACTGAGACGTGTCGGACGCGCCAAATTCGGTCCGTCCACCTCGCTCGAACCTCCGCTATAGGCGGTTGCCGCCAACTGCTTGCCGGCCTCACAGTTCAATTGGTCTCCCATTCGTCTCGAACTTGAGACGAAATCGCCAACTTTTGGCTTGGCTACCCTTCTTCTTGCGGTTGGTCCCGCATGGCCGCTGCGTGCACAGTCAATGGCGTACTACTTGCTTAAGCAGTGCGCCCATCGTTAGGGGGCAACAAGTTGGGCGTAAGAGCCATAAGGACCAAGGGAGATGTCATGTATAAGGCTGACGCCTTCACAGCGGGACTTTCAGCGCTCGGGGGATCGCTGAATCAACGGGCTTATCCCGTTTTCGCGCGCACGCTTTAAATGCATCCCGCTACATCGGAAGCCGCCGCCGGGCCGGCGAGCGAGCACGCCGCGAGAGAATGGGACGTTCCCCCGACGTCCGGAATCGAGAACGATCCGTTGCTCGGATGTCTCATTGCGCTCACTCGGCTATTCAACCAGCCAACGGGTGCCGATACGCTTATTGCAGGCCTCCCGCTGATCGATCAGCGCCTGACGCCGGCACTGTTCATCCGCGCAGCGGCTCGCGTCGGCATATCGGCAAAGCTCAACAGACGTCCGCTCGAAACCATTACGGACTTGGTATTGCCGGCTGTCCTTCTCCTGCACGATAAGCAGGCCTGCGTGCTGTTGCGCAGGACGAGCGGCGGCAGCATGCAAATCATCCTCCCCGAGACGGGCGATGGAGAACAAGAAATCAGCGTGGCCGAGCTGCAGGAGCGCTATTCGGGCCTCGTGCTCTTTGCGCGCCCTGCTCACCGATTTCACGAGCGCGATCAGGATAGTGCCGTGCCCCGCCCCACCCACTGGTTCTGGGGCGTGGTGACGCAGTCATGGCCGCTCTATGCGGAAGTGATGATTGCATCGCTGATGGTCAATCTATTCGCGTTGGCCATGCCGCTTTTCACGATGAACGTTTATGACCGGGTGGTCCCGAACCATACGCACGAGACGTTATGGGCTTTGGCGGCCGGCGTCATGCT
>CAYPWK010000355.1:2593-3699 GCA_964414365.1 uncultured Burkholderia sp. | reverse complement strand
TTCGGCCTGTCTGTGCAAGGGCCGCTCGCGAAGACGGTCGAGGTCAGTCAGCGCCACACGGCGCAACGGCAAGCCCTATTGATCGAATCGTTGGTCGGGCTCGAGGCCATCAAGATCAACGTCGCGGAAGGCCCCATGCAAGCGTTATGGGAGCAGACGGTCGGCCAGTTAGCCCGTCTTGGCCTGCGCTCACGATTTCTTTCGGCATCCGCGGTCAACTTCGCGGCATTCGCGCAGCAAGTCACCTATCTCATCGTCGTCGTATTCGGCGTCTATATGATCGCCGACGGCAAGCTCACCACGGGTGGTCTCATTGCCTGCACCATATTCACCGGTCGTGCATTGGCTCCGATGAGCCAGGTCGCGTCGCTGCTGACCCGCTACCATCAGTCGCGCGGAGCATTGGCATCGATACAGCGGTTGATGCATCTGCCGGTCGAGCGCCCGGCCGATAAGCGCTTCGTGCACCGCCCCGCGCTGCGCGGCAGCATCGAATTCAAGAACGTCCAATTTTCGTATCCTCGCCAAACCGGCCTGGCGCTTGATGGCGTTTCGTTCCGGATTACCGCCGGAGAACGTGTCGGCATCATTGGCCGCGTCGGCTCAGGCAAGACCACGGTCGAAAAACTGATCCTCGGCCTGTACCCGCCTGCCTCCGGGAATGTACTCATCGACGGGGTCGAGTTGCGCCAGTTCGATCCCGCGCAACTGCGGCGCGGCATCGGGCACGTTCCCCAAGATGTCATGCTCTTCAATGGCACGGTGAAAGACAACATCGTGCTAGGCGCACCGAGCACGGACGACGCCGCCGTACTCCGTGCGGCGCGGATTTCGGGGGTAGCCGACTTCGTCGACCGTCTGCCGAATGGATTCGACTTGCCCGTTGGCGAAAGAGGCGAAGCATTGTCTGGCGGCCAACGGCAGGCGATTGCGATCGCGCGCGCCGAGTTGCTCACACCGCCCATTCTCGTGCTCGACGAGCCGAGCAGCGCAATGGACAACCGCTCCGAAGAACTCTTCAAAGCGAGGCTCGCCCCGGAGCTCGAAGGGCGTACGCTCGTGCTGATCACGCATCGTGCCTCCCTGCTGACGCTCGTCAACCGTCT
>CAYPWK010000355.1:0-2493 GCA_964414365.1 uncultured Burkholderia sp. | reverse complement strand
TCCGTGCACCGCGGCACGCTCGCAGAACTGGCAATCCGCATGGGTGCCGCGCTGCGTCCGCGGCCCGACGATACCGCATTCATGCGTGAGCGCTGCGCGGCCGTCATGGAAGGGCCGCGTTATTTCACTCACTGGATCCTCTGGGCGACGCTCGTGTTCTTCGTTGCCGCATTGACTTGGGCGTCGCTCGCCAAAGTAGACGAGGTCATCGTTGGCGAGGGAAAGGTCATCCCGACACGCCGTATTCAAGTGGTGCAAAACCTCGATGGTGGCATCGTCTCGGAGATCATGGTCCGCGTCGGGCAAGTGGTGCAGAAGGACGAGCCCCTGATGCGCATAGACGACACGCGGTTTGCATCGTCGTACAAAGAGGGGAAAACCAAGGATGCTGCGTTGATCGCCAGAATCGCACGACTCACTGCGGAAGCGGACAACATGCCGTTCGTCGCTCCCCCGCAATTGGAGCAAACCGATCCGTCGCTGCTCAATCAAGAAAAGTCGTTGTTTGAATCGCGTCAGCGGGAACTGCAAGCCAACCTGGCCGTGCTCAAGCAACAGGCGGAGCAACATCGGCAGGAACTGGCGGAGAAGCGTTCGCGCGAAGCGCAACTGCAGCACAGTTACAGCCTTGTCGCTAAGGAACTGGAGCTGACGAGCCCGCTCGTTCAAAAGGGTGCCGTTTCCGACGTGGAAGTGCTGAGGCTCGAACGCCAGGCAAACGATATGAAGGGCGAATTGGATGCAACCCGGCTCGCCATGCCAAGGCTAGAAGCTGCGTGGCGTGAAGCGCGCCAAAAGATCGATGAGCTGACTGCGCATTTCCGGGCGGACGCGATGAAGGAATTGAACGAAACGCGCGCCGAGCAAGGGGCGCTGAGCGCTGCGAACGTTGCGCTCGAAGATCGTGTCACGCGCACGATCGTGCGGGCACCCGTAAGGGGCATGATCAAGCAGATCAAGATCAACACCGTGGGTGGTGTAGTTCAGCCAGGCATGGACCTGCTCGAGATCGTGCCGCTCGACGAGACATTGCTGATCGAAGCGCGCGTGCAGCCTTCCGATATCGCGTTCCTGCATCCAGGACAGGACGCCACAGTCAAGCTCTCCGCCTACGACTTTTCGATCTATGGCGGATTTCCCGCCACGGTCGAGGATATCAGCGCCGATACGTTAGTGCCCGACAGACCCGGCGAGAAGCCGGAAAGTTACTACCGCGTCCTCGTTCGCACGAAGACGAGCAAGCCGAGCGGCCAGCGCGAGCCTGTGCGAATCGTGCCGGGGATGATTGCGACCGTGGATATCCAGACTGGACGCCGAACCATATTGCATTACCTGCTCAAGCCCGTGATCAAGACTAAGGAAACTGCGTTGCGCGAGCGCTGAAGTAAGGCGGATTTCACTTTTATTTGCAGAGGGCCTCGGCGGCATCGCTTCGCCGAGATGAGTTGCCCGAGGCACTAACAACACGGGGAAAATTCATGGCGACCATCACCAATGGAACGACTGTCTCCATCAGCAATACGCCGCAGGCAAACAACGACGTTTATACATCCGCTCAAACGGGGATAACCGACAATTCGCTCGGCGTTGTCTACCTGAACGTGATGGCCAACGATCTCGGCGGAGCAGCGAAGACGCTCTACTCCGTCGACAGCGGTACGGAAACGACGCTGTCGCTGGAACAGAGCGCCCTCCTCACTCAGGACACGGCGCGCGCCGAAGCCGTCAGTACGGATTACAGCGCACATGGCGCGCACATCTGGATTACTTCCGACGGAAAGGTCGGATACGACGCCAGCCACATTGATTCCACGTGGCTTGCAAACAGTTTCAATACGCAGGGTTACGCGCAAGACAGCTTCAACTATGCGATCCGGCTTGGCAACGGCACGCTCAGTTGGGCGACGGTTTATGTCGACATTGCGCCACCGGCGCCTGTGGTGACATTGGGAAATGACACAGGGAGTTCCGCTCACGATTGGATCACCTCGGACGGAAGGCTCTCGCTCAGCGGGATCGCGTCTGGCGCCACGGTGCAGTACAGCACCGACAATGGCGTGCATTGGAGCAGCAGCTTCAATGCCGTTGAAGGCTTGAACACCGTGCAGGTGCGGCAGATCGATGTCCTCGGGAATACCTCCGCAACATCGACCTGCTCGTTCACGCTCGACACAGTGGCGGCAACGGCTCCTGGCGTCGCACTGGCGACGGACTCGGGCAATAGCGCCACGGATCACATCACCAACGTCGGCACGCTGAACCTCACCGGGGTGGAAACCGGCGCCACCGTACAGTACAGCACCGATAACGGCGCGCATTGGAGCACCAGCTTTAGCGCGGTGGAGGGCTTGAATTCGGTGCAGGTGCGGCAGATCGATGTGGCCGGCAATGTCTCGAGCGCCACGACCTTCAGCTTCACGCTCGACACCTCGGCCGCGGCGCCCGGCGTGGCCCTCACCACCGATTCGGGCAGCAGCGCGACCGACCACATCA
>CAYPWK010000354.1:4776-6277 GCA_964414365.1 uncultured Burkholderia sp. | reverse complement strand
TCGTTACGGGTTTCCACCGATCGGAAACCCACAGTAAACCGATGCGGATTGCCCGCATACTATTCGCGTCGATGTTTCGTTGGTCTGCCATGCTCAGCCGCCACCGTCAGAAGATCGGGGCTTTACTTGGGATGGTCGCGATCCTGCTGAGCGTGATCGCGCCCACGATATCTCAGGTGCTGCGCGGCGCGCAGTCCGGGCATCACTCGCATCATCATGGGCATCACCCGCATTTTGCGGCCGACGCGATCGATCTTGCTCATGCTGGGTCCGCCGCGCACCATCATGGTTCCGATTCCTCGCTACTTTGTGACGCATGCCCCTACTGTGGATTGATCGCGCACACGCCAGCACTGCCTGGCGCGCCCGTTGGGTTCGCCGTCGAAATTCAGCCCGCTGAGTTTGCACCACCCGTCTGCACTGCGACGTTCCGTCCGTACGCAGTCGTAACGCTGGCGCAGCCACGGGCTCCTCCCGCCTTGTCCTGACCTTCATTGAGGTTTTCTCGCGATGTCGTTGAACGACATCGCTGGTCGTCGCGCGTCTGTCGCGGCGACATCTTAATAATTGAAAATCGGGACTTGATTATGCGAACCACACTTAAATGGGGCGCCGTTGTGCTGTGTGCGCTTGCGCCAAGCCTTGCCGCCGCTCACTCGATTGCCGGCAACCGCGTATTTCCCTCGACGCTGGCAGTCGATGATCCAGGCGTCTCGGATGAAGTCAATTTCGAATTCGGCCATGTCAAAACCCAGACCGATGATGGCAGCGATATCAACACCAATACGACGACATTCGAATGGGACAAGCTGATCACGCCCAGTTTCGCTCTGTCTGTCACAGGGACTTACGTCAACATCAACGCGCCCAATGGCGGCTCGGCACGCGGCTTCGACAACTGGGTAGTCGGCGCGAAGTATCGCTTTTACGTGAATGAGAGGCATGAGTTCATGGCGTCCGTCGGAGCGTTCGCTGAACTGGGTGGGACCGGGGCGAAGTCGATTGCCAATCCACACTCAGCCATTACACCCATGCTTTACGTCGGCAAGGGTTTCGGCGATCTTCCGGACGCCCTGAAATTTCTCAAGCCGATCGCGATCACTGGAACCGTCGGGCCGCGCGTGACGCTCAACAGTGCCGATCCCAACTCATTGAACTGGGGTGTCACCGTTCAATACAGCCTGCCTTATCTGCAAACCTTCGTGCAGGACGTGGGACTCAAGCAGCCGTTTAGCAATTTGGTGCCCGTCGTCGAATTTCCGATGAGCACATGCACGGGCAGCCCATGCTCGGGGCACACGACCGGCAGTATCAATCCCGGCGTGATTTGGCTCAACCGCTGGGGCCAGTTGGGTGCCGAAGCGGTCATTCCTATCAATCACGCAAGCGGCGTGGGTGTCGGCTTCCTGCTGCAGGCGCATCTTTTCCTGGATGACTTGTTACCCCACTCGCTGGGCAAACCGCTGTTCGGGAAGGGAGACTAAAAATGAGTGCCTTCGAC
>CAYPWK010000354.1:0-4676 GCA_964414365.1 uncultured Burkholderia sp. | reverse complement strand
CGGCAAGCCGCTGTTCTGACTCAAGAGGAGTATTCTCATGAACCTGCACACGACCGCAAGCGCCGCCGTTGCCGCGCTCTTGATCGCCGGCTGGCAGCTCGCGTACGCACACGCCTACCCGACCCATCAGGCGCCGGGGGCTGGCTCGACCGTTCCGCCCTCGCAGAAGGATGTCGCGATTGACTTCAGCGACGGGCTCGAGCCCGCGTTCAGCTCGATCACCGTCGCGGACGCGCAAGGCAACGCTGTCACCAGCGGCAAGGCCGTTGTCGACCCGTCGAACAACAAGCACATGTCGGTGGCGCTGAACCTACTGCCTCCGGGTGTCTACACCGTCTCGTGGATCGCCGTCTCTGCGGACGGGCATCGCACGTCGGGGCACTACACCTTCACGGCGAAGTGACCGTGGAGCCGCTCGTCGCCGCGCAGATCGTCGTGGCAGCCATGCAGAATATGCTGTTCGCGGCGGCAGCCGGCGCGCTCGCGTGCGCGATGATGGGGAAGCGGAGCGGCATGGGCGCGCCGGCCACGCTGCGTGGTTGGCAGGCGGGTCTTGCGATCGCGTTGGCGGTCACGGCCCTCGCGTACCTCTGGCTGCAGGCAGCCGTGATGAGCGGCTCGCCGCTTGCCGATGCAGGCCCCGCGGCCACCGCCGTGCTCACGGAGTCGCATTACGGCGTGGCGTGGTCTATTGGGTTCATCGGTGCGCTGCTGGCGGCACTGAGCCGCCTCTTCGACCGTCGCGGCCTGCCGCTGTTCGCCGCAGGCCTCGTCGCGTGGGCGGCAGGCAAGGCTGCAGCCAGCCATGCGGCCGACGCGGGCGACTTCTCGGCACGAGAAGCGGTCCACGTCGTGCATCTGTGCGCGACGGCGCTATGGGCCGGCAGCGTCATCGTCGCGGCGGTGGTGCTGCGCCGGCCCGCGCCGACCGATTGCGGAGGGGTCGAGCAAAGGGCAGCTTTCTGCACCGAGTTGTCGCATCTGGCAACGGTCGCACTTATCGTCGTTTTGGTCACCGGCCTCTACAACGTGATGCAGGACACCGCGCAGGCAAGCGTGCCGCTCTTCGGCATGGCCTGGGGCCGGATACTCTCGGCGAAGCTTGCGTGCGTCGCCGCGGCGGTGGCTTTGGGCGGCTGGAACCGAGTGGTGGTCCTGCCCGACCTACGCGCCCAGGCGCGGCCGGACGACTCTGGTTTGAGGGTTGCGCAAGGCCGCTTCAACGCCTGGCTGTCCGTCGAAGCGCTCGTCATGTTGGTCGTTCTCGCGATCGCGGCCGTGCTGGGACATATGTCGCCGACGGGCGGCTGACGAGGCCACCCTCCGAAGAAAACAGACGGCCGAGGGTGAGCAAAGGAAGCGGCCATTCAATTAGTCGTTGCTCCATCGGTCGTTTCGGTCCGGTGCCGACCAAAGCCGGGCCTACTATGGCTGCTTCCTAGACATCTACGACTCCGCCGGCAACGCGAACCTCGGCGGCACTCACCACTGCATCGTCGCCGAGATCGCCTATAGCGATGCCCCCATCCCGACTACGACCGCTACCGGCGCCACGCCGAGCCCGCTTAGCTGGGACCAACTGGCCCAGAGAAACTTGCAGATCACGCTGTCGGAGAACCCGAACTCGCGGGCGACGCACGTCGCGCCTCAGGCGTTCGATATTCGGCCGAGCAAGGCGCTCATCCCTTGCCGGGGCAGCCCGTCGCTTACCCCGACGAACTGATGATCGACTGGGGCAAGACCCCTCCCGGGAGCATCCCGACGATCTACTGGCCCTCATTGAACTCCGAGCACGGTGCTTTCGCTTGCCAATTCGATCTACTCGAGCCGCCTCCTCAGCAAGGCCGACACCAACACGATCCAGTGCGTGACGACGCGCGGCGTCACGTACATTCCCGTCCCGCATGTGCCGAGCGGAAACTTTGCCGGACTCTTGACCATCGACCTGCCGTCGACGGTTACCTCCGGTGAAGTGTTCGACATCATGGTCCGACGGGTCACTACTCGGCGCGGCTCTTTGCCGCCCCCGCCCCCGCCTCAAATTCAAAGCCCTCCTTCGCAAGATCCTCGGCCTCAATCGCACACCGCGCCTTCGCAATATCCCCTGCCCAAGAGCAAGCCCCGAGGGCCTGCGCCGGGGTCGACAGGAGACAGCGGCTTCGCCTGGCGCCAAGTGTGCGGCGCGTTCAACGTTCGATTCCGGTCACCAACGCCGAGATCATGCTGCCCATCGAGGAGAACACCCTTGCAATTCTGAAGTGGCGCCTGCAGGCGAAGCCCGCACCGTATCGCTGGCGGCCGGTTTGGAAGCGCCACATCGATGTGGTCGGAGCGAAGGTCGAAGGTTTGGGTGTTGATCCGGGCACGATCTCGCCGTCTCTAGGTGGCTTTCCCGGCAAAGGTGGCCGCCCCGACCACCGACATGACGCGTCGACCGGCAAGATCGCGGGCGTCTGCTATGATCGCTTCGGCGACTTTGAAGGTTTCGACCTCCGCACCGAACGCGGCGAGGAACGATCCTATCGAGCCTGCGAAGAGGAAATCGAACGTCTCGTCGTCGAGGCTTGGCGCGAGCGCTGGGTGGTGACGGTCGTGGCGGATGATCGCCACGAGCGCCACGGTCGGCACATAGCCCATTGGGTCACAAGGATCATTTTGCGGCGGTCCTGAGCCATCTGGCGCGCCATCGAATGGACCCCGGCACATCGAAACCGATGCTCAACAGACGGCGAGTCTGACGTGCACCCCCACTGAATCCGCGGTCGAGATCGCCCCGTCTTGCCGATCGCTGACGCCACCCGTGCGTCGCCTTTCGAGTCAAGGCCAGTCCATTCAACTGATACGAGGGCTCGTTTCGCTTCGTCGCCCTAGTCCTGCGGGCGCCAGGCTTTTTCGCCTGCAGTTCTGGGACGGTTGGCAGCGCCCCGAACGCCCGAAGATGGGCAGACCGGACGTTCCGATGTCCACCTGACTGCTCGGATCAGCGGCTGAAATTGGCCCGATATTTTCCTGCTCAGGAACGCGGCAACTTCTTCAGGTCGCCGCTTGCCCTCAACATCAGTTCCAGCGTCGCTTCTAGCCGAATAACGCGTTCGGTAAGCCCTTCGATCTTCGCCTGTTGCTCCTTTACTGTACCGGCGAGCGACACCACCTTGTCATTCATTTTTATTACCGTCGTGAGCGCATCCCACACCTTGTCGGTCACGCCCATTTACTTCTTGCCTCCAGCCATCGCCGCGAGGCGCTTGTTCGACTCGGCGACATACGACAGAGCATCGTCGAGCGCGTCGTTTGCTTCCTGGGTGGACGCGTTGACCCGCTCCACCAGGGCAAGAATTTCCTGTTCGTCCTCAGACGGCGTGAAGCCCTGCGCCGCCTGCCGCATCAGTTCGCTCACGTTCAAGCCAAGCTTCTTGGCCGTACTTGCGATTGCTCGCTTTTGAACCGGCGTAACCTGTACGACGATCCGTTCAGTTGCTGCTGCCATCTGTCACTCTATGTACATGCACATGGTATGTACATTCTAGCGCATTGCGATTGTCGGTCAAGATGCTTTTTTGCAGCGATCTATCATCTAGCGGAATCCGGTGCCGTCTAGTACCGATCTGACGAACATTGATCGTCGTCATTCGGAAACTGCCGATGATGGCTGACATACTTAGACGAACCGGCCCGAGCAAGCCTTGCTCAGCGCGGCCCCACCCTGGCCGATGAACCACCATCGAACGGCCGATTGCCGGTCAGAGCGGGCATCTGAGCGACCGGGACAGCGACTGCTCAGTGATGCTTCGCGGCCGTTCAGCGGCTCTTTTTGTCGCGGGCAGCGCTGGAAGGGCTGGCGATCTGGCGGTCAATGCAACTCCAAAGCGGAGCACCGTTGGAGTCGCGGCCAACGAAACGGGCGGGCTGCGGTCCGTCTTCTCATGCGCTATAAGCTACCGGGGCGGGTTCGGGGACGACCCAATAGAACTTGCCGGCGACGAGTCGATTCTTGGCGACCATGTCTTCACCCTAAATGCGTGGCACCTGTGGCAAGGATAGTCCGCGCGTGAGGCATTGAACCCGATATTTCAGACAGTTGCGCAGCCGAATAATTGCATCCAAGAAACGTCCTCGTCACAGCGTCCGTCCCGAGCCGGCAGATCCTGCGCGCCCGATGCGCCTCAAGGATTAGCCGCCGCAAATCCGTATCACAGTATCTCACCCAAAGCTCGCGAAGTTCGTCTAGCCAATGTGCGCCGGCAATCTCGGTTCGCGCGAACAGGCCTGAAACGCGGCGCGCGTGCGAGCGCCGCGGGATAGTGATACCCAAGCATCCGCTTGTGCAATCCTGGGTGCTGCAACGCGTGTATTGGTCCGATAAGAACGAGCGACAGGGGTCCGACTGGACGCCTGGAGCTTAGCCGTTGCTGCCTACAGTAGCGACTCGATTACATCCGACCCAGGAGAATATCGCGCGCCTGGACTATCTTATGCGGAGACGAGACCGCATTGTTTGAGGACAGCCCGATCACATCCGTGGGCGACAGGTGCCGGCAAGGCGATACATTAAGGTCAACACTGGGTCACCGGGCTGAGGAGAGCCGGAACGACTGATCCAGAGTGCGATGATGTTTGCTTGTATCACCCGACCAATGAGCAGCACGGCCGCCAACTCAGCCAGCCTGTGACGAGGG
>CAYPWK010000353.1:0-6281 GCA_964414365.1 uncultured Burkholderia sp. | reverse complement strand
CGAACAGCACTCACGCCCGCCTTTTCCGCCCCGCGAGAACTCCTGGACCTGGACTCCGCCCGCTCCAGTGTGCTTACCATCAGCAGCCTGAATCCAGAAGTCCTGGATATAGTCCTCGGTGTAGTTCGCACTCCACGCTGAGGCATCGACATAGCCCGCCGGTTGGCCGGTTATGCAACCGACCAGCACGCCCAACATCGCCGCAACGAATACGCGCCCCATCCATCTCTTTGACTGGTTCTCCTTGTGTCGGGTGACTATCGTCGCGTCGTGCCTCACAGTGCCTGGTCGCCGAACGAGTTCGGCACGAAACGCCACTGCATGCCCTCCGGGTCGAACATCGCCAGTTGAGTCGCGACCTTCCAGTGATCTGCCATGCGTTGCGTCGCGATCGAGGCGACCGCCTTCGTCGCGACGTGATGAAGCCGGGTCAATGGCCACGCGCACACGGCCCGCGCCGTCTCCTCCGAGGCAAACAGCCCGGCACAGTTGCGGAAGCGGTGATATGCGGCGAGCGTGGCTTCATCGACCTCGAACGCGGGTGGCACGCCGAGCGGCTGCCGCATCAGCCTGCAGGAGCGGCCCGGCCTGCCGTCCGGGTGCAGCAGCAGGCGGCCCTCATGCGCGGGCCAGCCGATACACATGGCGGCCACCAGCGACTTCCCGCGCCCGTCCAGATACGCGCCGATATCGAATTCGCACGCGAAATTCACGCGATGCCGGCGATAGTATTTGCCAAGGTAGACTGCCTCGATGGAGGCCTCCAGCGGCGACAGGTAACACGTGGTCGTGGGACCGGCCTCGGTGCGTTCCTTGCCAATACACTCGTAACCCTCATCGTCGCGAAAGGTCAGTACCCACGCCGGCTGGTTCCTGAAAAATGTCTGTGTTGCGTTGTTTAGCTGCGACTTGAATAGCACTTTCTTCTCCGTAATCGTGTGGCTATTTCCAGCAATTGAAATACGGGTCCGACATACGTTGCTTCGCACACCAGATCGAGACCGCAGTGGACATGCACCCGCTGAGTAATACCGCCGTGAGCACGGTCACCATCAGTTGAATCGTTCGTTTCAAGTCATTTCCTCATTCCGTTACCACAGCCGCGCTTTCGGCTTCGGTTCTTCGGCATGCATGCTCACGTAGACGCGCCAGTTGCGCGCGAATTTGACGATCGCCAGCCCTTCGTCTTCGGCACGGGGCAGTTCTCCTGTCACCATGGCCTCATCGGAGTTCTCACCCATCGGGCCAATCCATTTCACGGTGACGGGCGTTCCCGGAATCGGCACCCGCGCGGACGCGACCTCAATCTCGGTCGGCTCGAATCCACTCGCATCGATGTCACCGAGACTTGTGCTGGTCGTAAAGAGGCCGCGGGTCGATTGGAGCTCGATGTCCCGCTTCCGCAGATTGGTGTGGTTCAAAACCTTGACCCGCATGGACGCGTGGCCGTATTCCCGAAGCTCCGCTTGATATGCCTGGGCCGCTGCTTCCGCCGCACGCTGTTGGGCCGTTACGGCCACCTCGCGCCAGACGCCATCACCCAATGCCGCATAGGCATCGATCAGCGTTGTCTTGCCGCTCCGATACTGCGCAAGGATGGCCCGCAGCGCGGGATGATCGTCATACTGCCGACCGTACAGCAGGCCCGCAGCGGCATAGAGGCCCTGGTCGATCTTGTCCGTGAGGCCATATCCGAATGCTTGTTCAATCAGTGGTGCTAGCTGCCGTAGCTGGTCGTTTGCATAAGCGGTGTGATCGAGCACATCGGGACGCGTACGTTGCAGCCACGCACGCACCTGGACGGGCGCACCCGCGCGCTGAAGCGCGTCGACCACCTCTTTGGGAACAGGCAGCGCGTCCCACGCCGCCGGAATCCGCAGGTTCTCGCCCGGCAGCTCGACCAGTTCGCCGCGATAGTCCAAGCACCACCATGCAAGGCAGGGGCCGAACAGGTAGCGTCGTGTGTCCTCGGGCAGCGTCCGATGCAGCACGGGAAGGTAGGCCGGTTGATGAAAGAAGAACCATGCGTTCTCGCCGTCCTTTCCAAGCCGGGCGTGCAACAGCGTCTGCAAATGGTCAACGAGCGGTTCGACTTCGTGCGTGGCCCATAGCCATGACACAAACCGGCTATCGCGCCTGGTCAGTCCCAGTAGTGACCGGTAAGCGCGCAGCGGTTCGTCACCCTCGGGGGCGGGACATGTGATGAGGAACGGTCCGGTCGCCGCCAGGTCGTCCAGGCCGGTGTTGCCGTACAGAGGCACGCGCGGCATTGAGTGAATCGCGTCAGACAGGACATGCTGCCAGTTGCCCGACATCGCCGAAAGGTCGAGCAACGCATAGAGCTGTGCGCGCGAGTGGGCCGCTTTATACGCGGCGTACTGGTCGCGAAAGCGCACCAGCAACGGGTCATCTTGTTTGAAGGCCATGCGGAAATGATCAGTGACGAAGGGATTACATCCGCGCGAAGGGCACGCCGGCGCGGCTCGCGCGCTGCGCGCATTCCATCTCGGCGGGCACCGGCAGCACCGGCAGATCGGCGGGCAGGCTCGCCGGCCCGCTGCGATCGAATGCGGCCGCACGCCACTTGCGATCCCCCCGTGTCGCGTCCTCAATGCCGTTCGCGGTCATGCGGAAATAGGACCCGCCGCACTTAAAAAGCAGCTCTTTCTTCGCCTCGATGACCACGCGGCCCTTCGAACTCGTGATGGTCGTATCCTGTGCCGACGCGATGCTGATTTCGTCGCTCTGCGCCTGAATCTGGACCTTGCCGCGCGCCGCAAGCAGTTTGATGCCGAATCGATGCGCGAACAGCGACAGCACTTCGCCCGCCGCGATTGCGACGTGCCTGATCGCGCTAACGTTGAACCTTGAGGACGTCGCCACGCTCACATCCTTGCCAGCGGAGACAAGCACGCGATCCGGCGTTGCCATACCGATTCCGTTCGGCGCGGACAGCGCGATCACGGCCTGCTTCAGGCCGCTCAGCTCGTCCTTCAGCCATGCGTTTTCCGCCTTCAGATCCGCGATCTCTGCCTGTGCCGCCAGGCCCACGCCGGCCAGCTCCTGTGCCTGAGCCTGCGTGAGCTGGAACTGACCCGCCGCAGGTTCCATGTCAGTCAGGTGCCCTCGCGCGAACGGCTGGGCGTCGGTCGAGATAAGCAACCCGCCACCCGCACGCACATGCCCCTTCAGGTCCGAGCGGAGCTCGAACCCTTCGCCCCGGGTCTCATTGTTGCGGTCCACCGTATGGCCCAGATTGAGCTGCGTCTTGCCATGCTCGGTGGCGACCTTGATGTGTTCCTCGCCATCCCGGTCGTCCAGTTCGACGGTGTTGTTCGAGCGCGTGCGGATCGTATTGCGCGTGCCCCACGGAGAGCCCGCGACGATCGGGTCCGTGTGTTGCGCGGTATGGAGCACGTGAGAAATAAAGGGCAAGTCGACACAGCCCCAGAGGAAGCTCACGCCGACCACCGTGCCCTCGATCAGCCCGAAGTGAAAACCGGTCTGGCCCGGTCCCGCAAACGGCTTTGCGAGCCGCATGGGGCAGCTTTGGAGGCCAGGCGTACGCTTGTCGCGATCCGAATGAATACGGACGATGTACTCCCCTTGCTTGTCCAAATACGGGTCCCGCCAGCCGCCCGACGACGCAATCGTCCCCGTGATGACTCCGTGAATCTTCGGCCATGTCTCTTCCTTCAACGGCAGCCGGTACTGGCGGTCGGACGGAATGGCGTCGAACTTCACGTGGTATGGCTCCTTGCGGGACGCGCGGCAGTTCAGCCGCACCACCAGCAGTCCATGCTTTGCATCCGGCAGGTCGCGATTCGACAGCTTCAGCACGCCGCCGGCAGTGAGAT
Organism: uncultured Burkholderia sp.; assembly: GCA_964414365.1. GTDB lineage: Bacteria > Pseudomonadota > Gammaproteobacteria > Burkholderiales > Burkholderiaceae > Trinickia. The sequence continues at coordinate 2,424 of CAYPWK010000353.1, read as the reverse complement.
CCAGCATGTCGCATTTGCCGCGATACTCGACCTGTTCGGCCAGCGCCGCCTCCCGGCGCAACTGTGCCTCTTCCTTCGCCTCGTCCTCACCCCGGTTCGGCGTCCCCCACGTATATGCCTCGCCATACGTTGTGCGGTCCTCGCGAATCGGACTGGCCGCCTCGATCGGCTCGGACACGGGCGCCTCGGTGCTGAACGTGCGCACTGTGTAGTTTGCCGGCAAGATTTTCGCGCGCATTTCGAGCGCGCTGACCGATTCGAGGCCGCGCGTTTCCAGCCCGCTATGCGGACGGTACGCAACCGTCAGGCGAGCGGGATCGCGGCGGTAGTGCGCATAGTCGTCGCAAAAGCGCACCAGCTCACAGCGCTCGCCTTCCTCGCACACGAACCATATGCCCGAACGGCGGCAGAGCCTTGTAATGAACGAGAAGTCATCCTCGCCCCACTGCATCACGAAGCTGCGCTTGCGATAGCTCCGGTGCAGCCGGAACTCGAAGTGGGCAAAGATCGCGTTGAACTCGTGCTCCCGCAGAATCTGCTCGATGATCTCGGGAATGCTCATGTCCAGGAAAAATCGGCATTTCGGCGTGTTGCCCAACAACGCCAGGCGCGACTCCAGCACGATCTCATAGCGCGACTCGTCACGGTTGGTGTCCTTCAGCGCGAAACCCGTGACCACGCCTTGCACGCGGCGCGCACGTTCCGGCTCGCTCCAGCGGTCACGAGGCGGCGGCTGGATCACGAACGCGCCGATCCGGTTTAGAAATTCGCTGCGGGACAAGTCATGCCGCGGATGGGTGAACTGGATCGTGTACCGGGTCGGCTCGCCGATCCCGCGCGCGCCGTCAAACTCATAGATGTCCGCCAGCGCGGCCACGGGAAGCCCCATGAGGTCCAGGCTGTAGAACTGATGGATGTTGACGCCCGCGCGCGCAGTCGCGTCGGAAATGGCCGTGCTCGCTGTCAAGGAGCCTCCCCCCAAACGTTTGCGAAATGTCCCATGCGATCCTAGCTGACCCGGGGGACAGAACGGCCTAAGACTTTTCTGAATTTGACGAGAACGCTGTTTTTTGCGTCCCGCATGAGGCAGCTATAGGAGCTACGAACCCGCATCTCCACGGCGATAAAATCGAGCGCGCAAAGCAGACGAGTCAGGCATTTGCCGCCTGAAAATAGAAGTTACTCGCTGAATCAAAGGAACTGCCGCCAAATCCGGGATTCCGGCTTATCCCATTTAGGAATGAATTTCGGGAAAGCCGTACAGATGCGCAGGATTCGTGACGAGAATTTTGCGGCGAGTCGCCTCGGCTGGCGCCCAATCGGCGATGAGATTGCGAAGTCGGCCCGTGTCAGGCATCCGGTCCGCGGTAAGCGAGACGTGCGGCCAGTCGCTGCCCCACAGCACGCGATCCGGCGCGTCGTCGATGAGCGCTTGCGCAAAGGGAACGACGTCCGCGAACGCCGGCGATTGCTCGCTGATGCGATATGCGCCGGACAGCTTGACCCAATACCCGTGATCCCTCACGAGATGACGTAAAGCCGCGAAGCCCGGGGCTCCAATGCCGCCCGCGACGGGCGTATGCCCCATGTGATCGATGACGCCCGGGACTGGCAACTTCGTCATGCGCGGCATCAACTCGGGCAGCGTCTTGACGTCCATGAGGAACTGTAAATGCCATCCCAGATCTTCGATCCGTTGCGCAAGCGTCTCCATGGCTGCGAAGCCGATGCCGCCGCCGAATAGCACATTGAGGCGCAGGCCGCGCACGCCGGCGGCATGCATCGCTTCGAGCTCACCGTCCGACACCTCTGGCGATACGACGGCAACACCCCTCAAGCGCTGCGGATGGCGGCGCAGCACCTCGAGCAGGTAGCGATTGTCGGTTCCGTAGACGCTGATCTGCACGAGTACGCCATACGTCATACCGCAGGCATCGAGCATCGCCAGATAATTTTCTTCGGGCGCGGGCGGCGGCGTATAGCTGCGTTCGGCAACCATCGGATAAACGTCGAGGTTTGCCGAAACCACATGCGCATGCGTGTCGACGGCTCCAGTCGGAACGTTGAAAGACGGTTGCGCCACATCTGGCGAGGGGGCGGCGCACACCCATGCGGGCCCCGAACTAGCGGTTGAAACCATCGCACCTCCTTGCAGTGAACGACGGCGACGGCCCGGCGCGGATGGATGTTCGAGTTCGCGCAACCGGGCGCCTATGCGATTACCGCATTCGATCAGAAAGGGCGATATGACCGTGTGACGGTCGATGGGAGGTAGCGCCGACGTCGCTGGGGCGCATCGGATGATGACGACCCCAAAGCATTCGGCGACGGCCGCTCCTTGCGCGACGTCAGCGCTCTACCTCACCGCGCCTCGGCCAATTGCTCGAGGATGGCCGGGTTCTCGAGCGTCGAGACGTCCTGCGT
>CAYPWK010000352.1:0-6282 GCA_964414365.1 uncultured Burkholderia sp. | reverse complement strand
ATGACGGTCGCCGCAACGTTTCTGGCCGCGCTCGGCGCGCGCGATGTGCCGGGGGCCTTGCCGTCGCTCGCCACATCCTCGGCAACGGCCATCAACTGGCCACGGGCCTTGTTGAATACGATTCGGTAGAGGTACTTATTCATTGATTGTTGTCTCCTGAAATCGCAGCACACCTGCGATTGGATGATCGAAGAACCAGGCGCGTGCTTCTTCCTTCATCACGGCGATGCCCTTGAACTCCATCACGCGCAGTCCGCGCTCATCGCCACGGTGATAGAGCGAGCGCAGGCAGCGATCGGCAAAAAGACGCGCAACGACGTGACGCATCGCTCGGGTGTGGCCGAACGGCGCGACCCAATCGAGCAGCCACAACCGATCTCCGCTAGCCCAATCGGCTTCGGGCATCCGCTCGGGCGGGTTGGTCAGATAGCGCGCTTCCGCTTCCTGGCTCAAGCTGGCCCACGAGAGGTAGAACACCGGTTTGCCGGCTTCAACCGCGAGGACGAACTGTCGACGCTTGATGGCCGGCAGCAGCACCGCCGGCAAGACCTTTAGCGGCGCATCACGATGTGAGGCCGAATGCATCCAGAGCCATACGGCGCTGCCGAGCGCCTCGGCCTCGTTGCAGGAGGCGCGCAAAAGACGCGGGGCGATGATGTCGAGCGATCCATATCTCATGCATCGCCCCTCAATAGGACCAGCTGACGTTGAACCCCGCAGTGGTGCTTGCGGTTTGGAATCCGTCGGGCTTGCTGATGGGACGACCGGCGAAGACGTCCCAGTAGAAATGCTTGTAGCCGCTCCGCAGGCCGATGACGGCGCCGGCCAGATGCGTGCCGATCAACTGTTGCGTCGACGGTCCGCCCACTTCGCCATAGTCGACGCCGATATAAAGCTCCTGCCCCGTACGCCCAACTGTCCAGCCGAAGTCATTACGCACGAGCCATCCGCGATCGCCTAGCAGCGTGCTTTCTCCATCGAAGCCGCGCACGGTGTAGCGTCCACCGATCTGAAAACGATCCTGCGGTACGAGCGGTGTGCGATTCCATTGCGCGCGCCACGCGGCGGCGTATCGAAAGCGCTGCTTCGATATTTGGAAGGGGATGTTCAACTGTGCGTGTGCGGCGATCAGCGCCGAGCGCGACGTGCCCTCGCCGAACGCTTCCTCCGGTGCCGGGAGAGAAGACAGCATCCCCGTTCCGCGCCGATAGCCGACATCGGCATCGAACGTCGCCGCGCCGATAAACTCGCGATGCGTCAGACCGATTTCCCAGCCCGCCATACGACGCCGCTGCACTTCCACTTCGGTATCGTCGATGTAGTTGTGCGAATTGCGCAGCCAGCCCGCGACATACAGGCTCGTCTTGCGCACAGCGTCGCGGTAGAAAAGCCGAGACAGACGCACCTCGGTGTTTTCTGTGCTGCCGCTATAGACGTAGTTCTGATACGCGCCGGCGACCGACTGGCGATAGTCGTAACCGCTCGTGGTCAAGCTGAGCAGCCAATAGTCGTAGGGCACTTCGTAGTGAACCGTGTAGCCGTGCGTGCCCTTGCCGCCGCTATAGCCTCCGCCGAGGTCGTGATTGAGGCTGACGTAGAAAAGATCGTTGAGCGTCCACCAGTCGTCATAGGAGACGGTGACGCTGCCTTGGTACTTGCCTGTGTATTTGCTGCCCGAATCGTCCGCCGATAACGTGATTCGAAATGGGAAGTCCTGCTTCCATTTAATGACGAGGTCGCTTTCGCCCGGTTTCGCATCGGGGCCTTCGGCCGGCGCGATTTGGATATCGGCGTCAGCCGTCGGCACGCGCTTGAAGTTTTCGAGCGCCTGCTCGATATCGCGGACATTGAGAATATCGCCGGGGTGCGCGGGCACCGCGTTCCATTTTGTCGCACGGCGACTGCTGTCCTCGGAAAAGCGAATGTTGCGAATACGGCCCGGAATGACCGTCAGCGTCAACGTGCCATCTTTGAGGTCTTGGGGTGCCGCCAGCACGCGCGTCGTGACAAAGCCGCGCGCGATGATCGCGTTTTGCACGCGCTTCATCGTCAAGCCAATGCCTTCGCCACCGAGGCAACGGCCCGTTGCGCGATCGTGAGATGGGTCCGCTGCTTTGAGCGCCCACTCGAACTTTGCGGCGGCATCGCCGACGAGAACGATGCGATCGATCCGAAAGCACGGCGATTCGTGCTCAGGCAGCCGTTCGAAAGCGGCCTGGACCGGCCGCTCGAGCCGCACGTCGGGCGTCGCTTCCTGCCGCGCTCGCAACGCACGCTCGCGTTCTTGCTGCCGCAATTCTTCCTGCGCGTTCTTCTCGGCCGATGTCGTCTGCGCCAAGGCACCCGACATCGATATCGCCCATAAGCAAAAGGCGGCGCACGCGGCGCCGCCTCGGCGAATGCAACAGCCTCGCTTCATTCTTCTCGGCCCTCGTTGTTCTATTGCGTCAGCCGAGTACCTGTTTCGTCTGACGTTTGTAGTGGGCCGTAATGTACCAGAAAGATTGTAAGAAACGAAGGGCGAATGTAAGGGTAATAGAGGGCTTCTACTAACGCGCAGAAGTGCGCGTCCGCAACCTCACCCCTCTTTTGCCGGCTCCTCGAACTCCGAGGGCGGATGCTCGCAGACGTGGTCGGCCATGTCACCAATGACGCGTTTCACGTGCTCGTCGGCCGCCTCATAAAAGATCTGCTTCCCGCGCCGCTCGGCGCGCAGCACGCGAGCCGCGCGCAGCAACCGCAGGTGATGACTGACGAGCGGCTGCGAAAGACCGTGTTTTGCCGCAATGTCGGTCACGCACATCGGGGCGCTCAGGCAGGAAGCAATGATCTTCAGCCGCGTGGGATCGCCCATCAGCCGAAACATCTCCGACAGTTCCGTGACTTGGTCGTCGCTCAACTCGAAGGGCTGCATCTCAACTCCGAAATTTCACATCAACATATGTTTATATGTGTATAAAATATCGCATTCCTGAGTCTAACCGAGCGACTGCCCGATGGCACACGATCACGACCACGGTCTCGCCCATGCGGCCCACCATCACCATGATGGAGACCACTCGCATGCGAGCCATGATCATGACCATGAGGATATCCACGCGGGGCATGGGCATGGACATGGACACGCCGGCCATAGTCACGCCGGTCATGACCACCTGCACGGCGTAACGGACCAGCGCAGAATCGGCTGGGCTTTCATCGTGATTGCAGCTTTTATGATCGTCGAGATCGTCGGCGGTCTGATTGCCGGCTCGCTGGCTCTGCTGGCCGACGCAGGCCATATGGTCAGCGATGCGGCTGCGCTCGGGTTCAGCTGGATCGCGATCCACTATGGGCAGCGCGAGGCCACCGCCGATCTCTCGTACGGGTACAAGCGCCTCGAGATATTGGCCGCGTTCGTGAACGGATGCGCGCTGTTCGTCATCGCCGGATGGATCGTCTTCGAGGCGATCCAGCGATTTGCGTCACCGGTGCCCGTAGTCGGCAAGACCATGCTTATCGTGGCCTTCGCGGGCCTTGCCTCCAACATCGCGGCGTTCATGGTCCTGCATGGCGGCAATCGTGCAAACGTCAACTTGCGCGGAGCCTGGCTGCATGTGCTTGGCGATATGCTCGGCTCGGTCGCCGCCATCGTCGCGGCATGCATCATCCTGGCCACCGGCTGGACGCCCATCGATCCGATTCTGTCTGTATTCGTCGCGCTGATCATCCTCAAGAGCGCATGGGGTATCGTCAAGTCGTCCGCCCATATCTTGCTCGAAGGCACGCCCGAGGGCGTGAATCTGCGCGATATCAAGGCGGATCTCGAGCAAAACGTGGCGGGCGTGCGCGATGCGCATCACATCCATGCGTGGTCCATGACGGGTGAGCAGCATATGCTGACCTTGCATGTGCATCCTACTGTCGATGCGGACCCGCGTGACGTCGTTAGGGCGGTTCAGCGCCGACTGGCGACACACTTCAAGATCAAACACGTCACCGTGCAGATCGAACACGACGAATGTGCCGACCAACACTCCGCCCGACATGGCGGCCCGGGCGCAACCAACTGCCATTGAGCGCAAAGACGTTCGCGCTGCTCGCCATTGGCGCCATCCCCGAAATTCGCAGCTCCTTGCAACCGTTGCGCTAAATCCGCGAAGTGACAACCGCGCGGGGCTCATCGCCTCCTAAAGCGTTACGCACTTGGCGTTAGCGAACGACTTGGCGTAAACCCGGCCCGAGCTCTGCGGCGCGCACCACGGGACGTGCACGCATTTTGCAGAAGAACACCCTGTGGGGCACGCGGTGTTGCCTGCGTACGGCCACAAACCGAACTGGCGGCGGCCCTGCCTACCTCATTCCCGGGAGCCCGGCGATATGAAGCGCTCCAAATTGTTATGGCTTGCCTGCCCGCTCGCCATTTCGGCGGCATTTGCATGCGTGATCTACACCGACGCTCCCGCGGCTGAGGTCGTACTCAAAGCAATAGCAGTCTTCTTCGGAGTAAGCGCAATCGTCGGCATCGCTTATACGCTCGCCGCGGCCGTACTGGTTTCGCGATTCTTCAAGCAGCCCGCATCAGATCCCACGAGCTTTCCCCCCGTCACGATCGTCAAGCCGCTCTGCGGCAAGGAATGGGGACTCCTCGATGGTCTCGCGAGCTTCTGTCTGCAAGACTATCCCGGGCCCATACAATTCCTGTTCGGCGTTCAGGACAGCGAGGACCCTGCGTTAAAAGCCGTTGAGCAACTCAAGAAGCGTTTTCCCCACGCGGACATTACGGTCGTCGTCGATCCACGGAGGCAGGTGACGAATCGAAAGGTCAGCAACCTCATCAACATGATGCCGCACGCCGTGCATGACGTGCTCGTGTTTGCCGATAGCGACGTGCACGTTTCTCCCGACTATTTGCGCCGGGTCGTCGGCGAGTTGCAAAAAGCGAACGTCGGTCTCGTGACTTGCCTTTACCGCGGCCGCCCCGCGCCGGGACTGTGGCCGCGTCTGGCCGCGCAATGGATCAACTACAACTTTCTGCCGAGCGTCGTCACGGGTCTTGCGCTCGGCATCGCGCGGCCTTGCTTCGGCCAGACGATCGCCACGCGGCGAGCGACGCTCGAGAAAATCGGCGGCTTTGCACGCTTTGGGCATATCCTCGTCGAAGACAATGCGATCGGCGAGGCGGTGCGCGCCGCGGGCGAGCAAACCGCTGTGCCGCCGATCGTCATTTGGCACACCTGCGACGAACGGACTCTCTCCGCGCTCATCACGCACGAGCTTCGGTGGGTCCGTTCGCTGCGCATCATGGATCCGATCGGCCACCTCGGATCGATGGTCACGCACCCGCTCCCGCTCGCATTGGTCACGGCCGCGTTATCCGGTGGCGCAATTTGGTCGTGGCCGCTCGTGCTCGCTGCGCTGCTCGCGCGCATGGTGCTGAAGCTGCGGGCGGACGCGGCGGTGTACAGACGCCGTCATGGGTTATGGCTGCTGCCGGTTCGCGACATCTTGTCGATGGGGATCCTCGTCGCGAGTTTCTTTTCGACGCGCGTAGTCTGGCGTGGCTCGGTTTTCGATGTGGGCCCCCAAGGCATCTTGCATCCGGTGCAGGATGATTGAACCGGTTTTGATATTGCTTGCTGCTGGGCGCAATAGTCGTGTTCTCGAAGCTGCCGCGAAGGTCCCGACTACGGCCAAAGTGACTTTACTGTACGACGGCCTTCGCCAGCCCTGCCAGAGCCAGTGAGAGGAGCAGACACGAGACGCGGCGGCGAAACCGCGATTCACCGACTATGCTCCGCTCGTCCAACCTGAAACACCAATGACCGAGCTGAATTCCGAGCATCATGGCGGGAGCCATCAGGCCGAAGAGAGCGAACGTCTGGCGTCCCACGATACCATTGACGCACGCGAGCGTGAGCCCCCACGTGTCCATCAGCGCTATCAGCACAATCATCGTGGCGCGCAGACGCACTGCCTCCTCGCTCATCAGCAGGATCATCGCGGCGATTGATATGCCGCCAATCGCCGCAACGCCGCTCATGGGCCGGACGTCGCCCCGGTCAAGCAGCGCAGCGTAGCGCCGGCTGCGCGGCTGCGCGGTGCGACTGACCATCCGCTAAGAAGCAAGAGGCTTAACGGCAACAACGATAAAGCGATGATGAGTTGCAGCGTGCGAGTGTCGAAGCGCGCAAGCATCCAGACGCCAAGCGGCGTGACGAGAAGGTTCGTCGCAGCCAAAGGGATCAGCCAGCCCCAGTCCAGATGACGCCAGCTCGAGCGAAGCAGCGAAAGGCTCGCGGC
>CAYPWK010000351.1:0-6305 GCA_964414365.1 uncultured Burkholderia sp. | reverse complement strand
CTTCAGCGCGCGGTCCTTGTTCTTGTGCTGCGAGCGATCGTCCTGGCATTCGACGACGATGCCGGTCGGCAAGTGCGTGATACGCACGGCCGAATCGGTCTTGTTGATATGCTGCCCACCGGCGCCCGAGGCGCGGAACGTGTCGATGCGCAGATCGGCCGGATTGATCTCGACCTCGCCGATCTCGTCGGCTTCGGGCATGACGGCGACCGTGCAAGCCGACGTATGAATGCGTCCCTGCGTTTCGGTGGCCGGCACGCGCTGCACACGATGCCCGCCGGACTCGAATTTCAGCCGCGAGTAGGCGCCCTGGCCCGCGATCCGCACGATCACTTCCTTATAGCCGCCGAGGTCCGACGCGCTCTCGGAGATCATTTCGACCTGCCAGCGCTGCCGCTCGGCGTAGCGCAGATACATACGAAGCAAGTCGCCGGCGAATAGCGCCGACTCGTCGCCGCCCGTGCCCGCTCGGATTTCAAGGAAGATGTTCCGCTCGTCGTTCGGGTCCTTCGGCAACAGCATGGCTCGCAGTTCCTGCTCGAGCTGCCCCATGCGCTCGCGCGCCGAACGCGCTTCCTCTTCGGCGAACTCGCGCATCGATGCGTCGGCCGAGAGTTCCTGCGCCGTGGCCGCGTCGCTGCGCGCCTGGCGCCAGTGTGTGTACTGCTCGACGACGGGGCCGATCTCGGCGTGCTCGCGCGTGAGCTTGCGGTATTGATCGAGATTCGACGTGACGTCCGCTCGACTCAGCAGATCGTTGAGTTCGGCCAGCCGTGTCGTCAGCTGGTCGAGCTTTTGTTGCATGCTCGTTTTCATGGGATTGGAGCTCGGCTCCAGAGGCAAGAAAATTCGAAGAAAAGGCGGCGCCGTGGCTGGCTGCCGCCGCGGCGCGGCGGGTCAAGGCGGGCGGCGCTAATGATCCGAATCCGAGGGTTTCGAGTGTCGGTAGACGCCGCCAAGCAACTCGATGAGCGTCGCTCGCTCGTTGCTGCTGGCGCGGTTGAGCGCATGCGTCGGGCCGTGAATCAGCTTGTTCGTGAGCGACTGCGACATCGCTTCGAGCACGCTGGCGGGATCGTCGCCGCGCGCGAGCATTTTTAGTGCGCGCTCGACTTCGGCCCGGCGCAGTGCATCCGCCTGCGTATGCATATGGCGAATCACCGGCACGACGCTGCGCGCGTCGAGCCATTGCATGAAGCTCTGCACGCGTGTCTCGATGATCGCCTCGGCCTGCGCCACGGCCGCCTGCCTCGATGCGTGGCCTTCACGCACGACCGCTCCGAGATCGTCGACCGTATAAAGGAACACGTCCTGCAACTCCGCAACTTCCGGCTCGATGTCGCGCGGCACCGCGAGGTCGACCATGAAGATCGGCCGGTGCCGGCGAGCCTTGACGGCACGCTCGACGGCGCCGAGGCCGATGATCGGCAACGTCGAGGCCGTGCAAGAGACGATGATGTCGAACTCGTGCATTCGCGCGGGCAGCTCCGAAAGCGGCATCGCGTGGCCGCGAAAGCGCTCCGCAAGCTTCGCGCCGCGCTCGGCCGTTCTGTTCGCGACGACGAGCTCCCGTGGCTCCTGCGCCGCGAAGTGCGTCGCGCAGAGCTCGATCATCTCGCCCGCGCCGATGAAGAGGACGCGCTGGTTCGAGATCTTGTCGAAGATCCGCTGCGCGAGCCGCACCGCCGCCTCCGCCATCGAGACCGATTGGGCGCCCACGGCGGTGGTGCCGCGCACTTCCTTCGCAACGGCGAACGTGCGTTGGAAGAGCTGATTCAGATAGGTGCCGAGCGCGCCGGCTTCGGACGCCGTGCGTACGGCTGTCTTCATTTGTCCGAGGATTTGCGTCTCCCCGAGCACCATCGAATCGAGTCCCGAAGCGACGCGAAACGCGTGCCGCACCGCTTCCGATTGCGGCAGCGTGTATACATGCGGCGCGAGCTCTTCCGCGTCCATCCGGTGATAGCTCGAAAGCCAGTCGATGGCCGCATCGCGCGTCGAAAGATCGTCTGCCGCGCAGTAGAGCTCCGTGCGATTGCAGGTGGATAGAATGGCTGCCTCGGGCTCGCCGCCCGAGCGGTCGGCCACCCATACCGACTTGAATGCCGCAAGCGCCGGCTTGATCTGCTCGAGCGGAAACGCCACGCGCTCGCGCAACGCGACGGGCGCCGTGTGGTGATTGATTCCGATCGTGAGCAGTTGCATACGCGGGGAATATAGCCGCTCGGTAGATAGGCGGCGGTCTAATTTCAGGCGGTTATTATAGCGGTTCCATGCTTTCGGCTCCTTGCGCTGGACGGGGCGCCGTGCCCCGCCGATCGACGTTGCCGTGCCCGCGCCGCTCGGGGAGCGGCCGATTGTCGCAGTGCAGCAATCTCGATCGCGAGGCCGCCGAGCGCCGGAAGCCAGTCCATTAATACCAAAGACATTGATCTTCTATGCCACTGCGCGGTCCGCTCCGTCCTCCAGCCATCACTCAGGCAACGATCGTGGCGAGGCAACGCTGATGGGATGGCCGGGGATCGTTGTACTCGGCGCCGTCATCGGCCTCGCCGGCTTGCGGCTGCATCCGCTTTATCGAGCCACGCGAATGCGCTGGTTCGTCGCATTCCTCGTCGGCGTGGTTGCGGCAGGTGCCGCGAAGATGGCGGGCAGTGTGTCGGGCCTCTTTTACGATGGTGGAGTGCTCGAATGGCCCGTCTGCACCGCCGTTGCGCTCGTTGCCGTCGCCGTGGCCGCTGCTCTGGCCTCTCGTCGTTAATATTCCGGTGAACTCATGAACGTCCGACTTTCCGAACCCCCTGCGCCGACGAACCCCGGCGGCCATGAAAAGTCCTCTGAAGCCGTTTCGTCGCGTCTTGCACGGCTGCGCGCGGCGATGGCGCGTGAAGGGCTCGCCGCCTATATCGTGCCGTCGTCCGATCCGCATCTGTCCGAGTATGTGCCGCAGCGCTGGGCGGGACGCCAGTGGCTTTCGGGCTTCACCGGATCAGCCGGCACACTTGTCGTGACCGCGGACTTCGCGGGTGTCTGGACCGACAGTCGCTATTGGTCGCAGGCGGAGACGCAGCTTGCCGACAGCGGTATTTCGCTGATGAAGATCACGAGCGGCCAACAGGCGCAGCATGTCGAGTGGCTCGCGGAGCGTCTGGCGGCCGGCTCCCTTGTCGGCGTGGATGGTGCTGTGCTGGCTCTCGCCGCCGCACGCACGCTCATCGACGCGCTTAAGGCGCGTGGCATGTCGCTGCGCACCGACCTCGATTTGCTCGATTCGGTCTGGAGCGACCGGCCAGCGTTGCCTGCCGACGCCGTCTACGAGCACGCGATGCCTTACGCGAGCGTCGCGCGCGCGGAGAAGTTGGAGACGATACGCCGGACGATGCGCGAGAACGGCGCCCAATGGCACTTCGTCTCGACGCTCGACGATCTCGCGTGGCTCACGAACTTGCGCGGCGCGGACGTCGATTTCAATCCCGTATTCGTCGGGCATGCGCTGATCGGGCTCGACTCGGTGACGCTTTTCATTGCCGCCGGCAAAGTGCCGGGCGACGTCGCCGACGCGCTAGCGGGCGACGGCATTCTGATCGAAGCCTACGAACGCGCGCCGGCGGCGCTCGCTGCGCTCGAGGCCGGATCGACGCTGCTCGTCGACCCGCGCCGCATCACCTATGGCGTGATGCAAGCGGTGCCGTCGACGGTGAAGGTCGTCGAAGCCGTCAATCCATCCACGCTCGCCAAGTCGCGCAAGACGCCCGGCGAGGCAGAATATGTGCGGGCCACGATGGAGCAGGACGGTGCGGCGCTGGCCGAATTTTTCGCCTGGTTCGAAGGCGCGCTGGGCCGCGAGGCTGTCACCGAGCTGCTGATCGACGAGCGGCTTACCGATGCGCGGGCGCGCCGCCCTGGCTTCGTCTCGCGCAGTTTCGCGACAATCGCCGGCTTCAATGCGAACGGCGCGATGCCACACTATCGCGCGACGGAGGCCTCGCATGCGACGGTGACCGGCGACGGGTTGCTGCTCATCGATTCGGGTGGTCAGTATGTCGGCGGCACGACCGATATCACACGCGTTGCGCCCGTCGGCGCCGTCTCGCCGGCGCAAAAGCGCGATTTCACGCTCGTGCTGAAAGGGATGATCGCGCTCTCTCGCGCGCGGTTTCCGCAAGGCATTCGTTCGCCGATGCTCGACGCGATTGCGCGCGCGCCGATCTGGGATGCCGGTGCGGACTATGGACACGGTACGGGCCACGGCGTCGGCTACTTCCTCAACGTGCACGAGGGCCCGCAAGTGATCTCGCACTATGCGCAGGCCGAGCCGTGGACGGCGATGGAAGCGGGGATGATCACGTCAGTCGAGCCGGGTATCTATCGCCCTGGCCGATGGGGCGTGCGGATCGAAAACCTCGTGCTCGCACGCGCGGCCGGCGAAACCGAGTTCGGCGCTTTCCTAGATTTCGAGACGCTGACGCTTTGCCCCATCGATACGCGCTGCATCGAGCTCGAGCTGATGCGAGACGACGAGCGGGCTTGGCTCAATGCCTATCACGAGACCGTGCGCGCGCGCGTGTCGCCGCATGTGTCGGGCGACGCGAGAGCGTGGCTAGAGGCGCGCACGCGAGCGATCTGAGATAGGCGCGGCAAGAGGCGTGCGCGTGGCGCACGGCGCCGGCAGTGGTCGAAACGACGCACGTGCCCCCCACGAATCATGATTGGAGAGCTCACATGGCAGTTAAGGCGGTCGTTTTCGATTTTGGCGGAGTCCTGATCGACTGGAACCCCGAGTACGTCTATCGCAAGCTGATCCCCGACGAGATCGAGCGACGGCGCTTTCTCAGCGAAGTCTGCACGATGGACTGGGTGGTCCAGCAGGACGGGGGGCAGTTAATCGAGGTGGGCACCGCAGAACTCGTTGCGCGCTTTCCCGAGCATGAGACGCTGATTCGCGCGTTCTACGAGCGTTGGCATGAGATGATCGGCGGCGTCATCGCGGAAGGCGTTGCGCTCGTCGACAAGCTAGAGGCGGCCGGCGTGCCGCTCTTCGGACTCACGAACTGGTCGGCCGAAACCTTTCCGTGGGCGTGGGAGCGCTTTCCGGTACTGCGGCGCTTCCGGGATATCGTCGTATCGGGGCATGTGAAGCTCGTGAAACCGGATCCGGCTATCTACGCCGAGATGTTCTCGCGCATCGAAGGGCACCTGCCCGGTATCGCCGCGCACGAGCTCGTATTCATCGACGACAACATCAAAAATGCGCACGCCGCGACCACACTGGGTTGGAACGGCGTGCATCACACGAGCGCCGACGTTACGCAGGCGAGGCTGCGTGAGCTCGGCCTTGTCGTCAGCGAATGATCGGCTTGTAGCGAATACGCTTCGGCTTCGCCGCTTCTTCGCCGAGACGCTTGCGCTTGTCCGCTTCGTACTCTTGATAGTTGCCGGCGAAGAAGACGACCTGCGAATCGCCTTCGAACGCGAGAATGTGTGTGGCGATGCGATCGAGGAACCAACGGTCGTGGGAAATCACCATGACCGAGCCGGCAAACTCGAGCAGGGCGTCTTCGAGTGCGCGCAGCGTTTCGACGTCGAGGTCGTTCGACGGCTCGTCGAGCAGCAGCACGTTGCCGCCCGCGATCAGCGTCTTGGCGAGATGCAGCCGTCCGCGCTCGCCGCCGGAGAGACTGCCGACGTTCTTCTGTTGATCGGCGCCCTTGAAATTGAAACGACCGATGTAGGCGCGCGAAGGCGTTTCGTACTTGCCCACCGTCAGCACGTCCGCACCGCCCGAAATCTCCTCGAAGACCGTCTTAGTACCGTCCAGCGCGTCGCGACTCTGGTCCACATACGCCAGCTTCACGGTCGGCCCCGTGGCGATTTCACCGGAGTCGGGCGTCTCGCGGCCCGTTAGCATCCGAAAGAGCGTCGACTTGCCCGCGCCGTTCGGCCCGATGATGCCGACGATCGCACCGGCTGGCAGCTTGAAGCTCAAATTGTCGATGAGCAGCCGGTCGCCGTATGCTTTGCTGACGTTGCGGAATTCGATCACCTCGTTGCCGAGCCGGTCGCCGACAGGGATGAAAATCTCCTGCGTCTCGTTGCGCTTTTGGTATTCCTGGCTGCTGAGCTCCTCGAAGCGGGCGATACGCGCTTTCGATTTGGCCTGGCGTCCCTTCGGATTCTGTCGCACCCACTCGAGCTCTTTCTTGATCGCCTTTTGCCGCGCCGATTCGGATGCCTCTTCCTGCTTAAGCCGCGTTTCTTTCTGGTCGAGCCAGCTGCTGTAATTGCCCTTCCACGGAATGCCGTAG
>CAYPWK010000350.1:589-6320 GCA_964414365.1 uncultured Burkholderia sp. | reverse complement strand
TCCCGTTCTCGGTCAGCAGCGATTCAATTGACATTTATTGTACCGCTCGCTGGCGATGTGCGATGCTCGTGCTGCGCGACAAGTCGCTGCCGCACCCGGCCGCCCGCGGTTCGAAGCAGCCGCGGCGCACGCCGAACGAAAAAGTTAAAAACTCCGCGGCGTCACGAGATCGGCCGCGCGCAGATGCCCACGCGGTTCGAACGGAATTTTCAGCCAGGCGAAGATGCTCATGTCGTGGTAGCCCGGGGAAGCGCGATACCCGATGCCAGTACCGATGATCAGATGACGGGCAAGCAGTCCCGCTACCGTCGTCGTGTCTTCGCCAAAGGCGCCCGACGCGCGGCCCGAGAAGAGCTCGCGAGTCGCGTACCCGATCCGGCCACCTGTCTTGAACAGAAATCGGCGTCCCTCATCCGACTGCGCGTAGAAGACGAGGCCGGCCTCACGATTCGATTTAGGGCTCCAGTAGCCGCCATATGGACCGTCGAACCGGTTGGCGTCATAGCGGTATGAACTCAGGCGTATGTCTGGGCCGGCATTGAGCCAGCTCCAGCCCTTTGCCCCAAAGTCCCGGGTAAACGAGAGAGCAACAGCATAGAACGGATTGGCGGCCGTTCCACTTGCCGTGACAGTACCTCCAGAGAACGTTTCACCCACATGAAATGCGCTGCGTCCAATTGCCAGCCGCGCGGCGACTTCAACTGCAGATGAAATGGCCGGTCCGGTTCTGGAGGAGGGTGCGCCCTCGAATGCGCGAAGCGAATCGTAGATGCTGTCACGGGTCAAGGTTACCCGCAGGAACTCATCTTCGCTATCGGCAATCCGCTGATACTGAACTTTGCCGAGTACCTGGATCGGCGCTTCGCCGGGTTTTTCCAGCGCAGCACCGGCAAACAGCACACCTTGCCCAACTTCGGTGCGCACCGTCGCGCCCAGTTGCCTGCCCCACACATGCTGCACCCCGTCATCCAATCGAAGCGCGGTGCCCTCAATGCGTACGTTCAACGACGGGGACACTAGCATCGAGACCGAAAGCTGCGGAATGGTCCACACAGTCAGCTTGTCCTGGCCGGCTGTGCCGGATTTTCGATCCAGTGTGATGAGCGACTGCAGCGAGGGCTCCTGCCCCTCGGACGGATGGCCGACCAGTGCTCGCGCGCGATCGTACAGCCCCAGGCGCTCGTCGTGATCGGCCAGCGTCTGGCGGGCCACCGGGGGCATGTTTCGGGGGCCTCGGTTCACGAGCGTGCCGATCGTTTCATAGTCGCGGTTCGCGGCCGCAGCGAACACCAGACCCTGTATGTATTCGTCGTTCTCGGGCGCTGTCTCATGAAGCTTCGAAAAAATCTGTTCGGCTTGCACGGGACGACCACTGTTGAGCAGCGCCCAACCCCCGAGCGCACGCGTGGCAGGCTCGGCCCCGTCGCCGACTTCGTCGACCAGCTTGAGCGCGGCGTCGACCTGTGCCGCGTCATGCGAGTCCTTGGCGAGAGAGAGCTCGATGGCAGCATGCAAGCGCTTGCCCTCTTGCGTCGTCAGCTCGCGCGACTCGGCCTCCGCTTCCGCGAGCCGCTGTTGATGCATGAGCGACAGCGCGAGCCCGAGTCGTGCCGATGACGGGTCCTTGGCCGTCTTCAGTGCCTCGCGGAACAGCGTCTGCGCGGCACTATCGTCGTGCGCGCGTTCTTCGAGCCAGCCGGAGACTTCCAGTGCCGATGCATCCAGGTGAACAGCGGGATTTGCGCGAAGCGCTCTCGAGTAGCCAAGCGCGTTCGCTTCGTGTCCTGAATCGTTCTCCGCGTACATGCGCTGTAGCCGCAAATCGGTGCCGACCTGTTGTAGGGAGGGCTGGTCGAACACAGGGTCCATGATCAGGCGATCCAACTCCGCCGGCGGCAGCGCTTTCGCAGCCTTCCACGCTGTACCCGCGAGTTCGCTGGGATTCGTGCAGGCGCGAAGCAGCTCCAGATAGAGTCTATAGGCCTGCGCTGTCCGTCCTGACTCCGCGAGCGCCTGCCCGCGATTCCATTTTGCGGACAGGTTAGAGCACGCCGAGTCTTCCGTCTTCTGGTGCGCGGAGTGGCGGCTTGCAATCGGATGGTCATTCAGGGGCTTCGCAGCCTGGCGTTTGCTCGGTTTAACGGCGCTTTGCGGTGCCGGTGGCTGGACCAGCTTGAGAGAGTCTTGCGCGCCGGGCGAGTCGCCCCATGCATCAGGCTGCCGCGCAGGCGTCGCGGAAGCAAAGTCCGGGTGCATTGATAGGGACGGTTGCGCTGCGCAGGCGAGACCGTACCCTGTGAAAAACATGCCGGCAGCTAGCGCGATCAGCGTGCGATTCATGTTCATCATTTCGGCGGCGCGTTGGGAAATCAGGATCGGTCGAATCGATTTTTCACCTGGTCCGCAAGCGCCTTGTTTAGCACGATATACGAAAGTGCGAGCAGTGCCGTCAGCACGCACCAGAACACCACGGGATCGGCCAGAAGCAGACGGAGCGTTGCAACGGGGGAGCGGCTCGCTACGGCGAGTGGTTTCGCCGACCCCGTCGTAGTATCGAAGAGCGTCGCTCGTTGAGCAAGCAGTGACCACTTCGAAGGTTGGCGCAATAGGTCGACGGTACGGGCCACCGACGTGTCATTGCTGCCGAGCACGGCGACGAACCGGTGCGCCCTGGAACTGCCCGTGAGGGATACGGCCTGGCCAGGTTGCAAAGCTGGAAGCACGGGCAGTTGACGAGCCAGCCGCGCGTCAAGCGAAGTGGCCGGGCCTAAAAAAAAGTCTGAGTTTGCAATGTCAGCGGAGAACGTGAATTTGACATCCGCCAGCACACCGGTTGCGCGGACGTAAATGGCGGCAAAGTTCAACGCGGCGCCCACGAGTGCGGCGTCCGCTTGGGCGAGCGATATGGCCAGATGCGATTGTGGCGCACGAACGGTCGCCGAATTGTCGAGCGTCATGGCGGACCGGGTTGGAAGCGCCGTCGTCGTATCGGCGAACGCCTGGGCGGCGCGCACGCAATCGGCGTCGGTGACACCCGAGAGCACGACCATGACCGCCTTGCCTTCGTTTGCCGGATAGACGCCGAGAAAGGGGCCGTCGATGGCCTTGACAACGGATTCGGGCAACCTATCCGCCAACGCATGGCGCGTGCCGACGAGTAGCAGGTCGCCTGCGCGCGCCGCGTCCTCGTCGATTACCCATGAACCGGCATGGCCCCGATTGATAATGGCCTTCTCGCCTTCATACGCGACCGCGATATCGACTCTCATGCGGGCAGCGATGCTTTCGACGGCGAGCGTCGCGGCACGCAGTTGCTCGGCGGACGGTGGCTGGCGTCCCAGCGCGACCGTCACGTTGCGCGGCATCCATGCCCGAGCGTCGAAGGCCAGCGGAAGCTGCGCCAGGGTCGGCGACAGGTTGCGGCGCAGCCCGGCAAAGTCCAGCGATATGGATGAGCGCGCATCGTTTATGGGCGCGATTTCGGAGTACGCCGCCTGTCCGGTGATCGTCGCATAGCGCGGCACGCGTGCCAATTGAACGCTGTTGGTGCCTGGCACGAAGGCTTCGGGCGGAAGCGCGATGGTCTGCGCCGCCCCGTTCGCATCGGCCTGCGCCACCTGCGCGCCGTTGACCCAAACGACGTACCGGGCTCCGAACTCCGGTGCAACATCCGACGCGATATGGAGATGAACGCCACTCAGTGCTTCTCGCGCAGATAGCTCAACGACAAGGGCATGCGCCGCGGCGGCGGCACCGCCCGTGACACGGAGCGCGGAGAACGGCTTCCTGACGGTTTGCGCGCCAGCAGTGAGTGCGCCGAGGCCTAGCAGGCACCCGACCGTGAGGCGAACGAGCCGATCAAGCACGAAAGCCCTTGCGGCCAACATGGCGGGCATGCGCGTGAGCGCCCCTGAGCGAAACGGCGAGCATGCCCAGGAGGGAGCGCGCAAGGTTTGACGACGCTTCCCGCTGCTTCCAGAGCCGCCGCCAGCGTTCGCTATCGCCGTATGCGAGGACAACGGCCGCCCGCTCTTCCTCGGGCGTCCTTGGCTCATAAAGCGCGACATATTCGCGACGCGCCTGATCGATGGGAGAAATCACGCGTGCCGCTAATAAGTATTGCCCAAAACGGAGTTCAAAGCGATCCAGTACCAGCCCTTCGGGCGCGCGTATGCGCATGCCCAACTCGTTGACGTCGAGCAGTTGCACCTGCTTCTCGCCGAACTCACCCACGATGGTGATGGCCTCGTCCATCGCGATGCGTGGCCTCGAGCGGCGCTGCGCCTTTTCCAGCAAAACGCCGATTGCGCCGAAGCTCAGGAACAGGTTGAAGCCTACCCAGAGCACGCCTGCCGTGAGGATGGGGCGGGCGTCGGGCTCCTGGATAATCCGGACGATGCCCCAGATCAGGCCGAGCGTGCTTATAAGGAGCATGCCGTAGTATGGCAGGCGAAACTCGCTGATAAAGTCGGTTTGCGTCTGTTCGCCTTTTGGTGTGACGCTGAACGTCGGGGCATTGGGACGCACGAGTGCGCCGATAAGGGCCGGGAGCATGTAGAACGCCTGGAGCGTTTCATAGAGCTCGGACGAAAAGATCCGCCGGAAGCGTCCGTTCAGCCGTTCAGCCGTCAATATTGTCACCGTGAGATAGGGAAGCGTGTAGCCAACCAGGCTCTCCGTCCCGCCCGGATACATCTGCAGCTTGAAGGCGATGCCGATGATCGGAACAGCAAAGGTCGCGAGTCGCGCGAATGGAAAGAACCAGAACAGGCCAATTGAAAAATAGCAGAATCGCTGGGCAGGCGACAGACCGCGGACGAGCCACGGATTCTGTTTGATGAGGATTTGCATCATGCCGACACCCCAGCGGATCCGCTGTACGAGAAATCCCGAGACGGTTTCAGGCTGTAACCCGGCCACCATTGGCCGGCCGAGGTAGACCGATCGCCAGCGTCGCTGATGCAACTTGACCGACGTCGACGCGTCCTCAGTGATGGAATCGGTCGAAAAGCCTCCGATCTCCTCGATGGCCGAGCGCCGGACGAGCGCGCCCGAGCCGCAGAAAAACGACGTATTCCAGGTATCCAGCCCCGGTTGAACTGCACGGTAGAACAGGTCGTTCTCCGCGGGCATCCGGTTGAAGAGGCCAAGGTTCTTCTCGAGCGGGTCTGGGTTCGTGAAGAAGTGCGGTGTTTGGAGGAGAGCCGTTTTCGGATCGCGGGTAAAGAAGCCGACCGTGGAGCGCAGGAAGTCCTGTGTTGGCACATGATCCGCGTCGAGAATCGCGATCAGCTCGCCGGATGTGCTTTGCATCGCTGCATTCAGATTACCGCTCTTCGCATGTTCGTTCGATTCGCGAGTCAGATAGATCGCGCCGTGTCTTTTGCACAGTGCTTTCAGCTGCTCGGCACGTTCGGCGAGCGCCTGGCGCTGCGCGGGAGTTTTTGCGGTTCTGGATCGGGGAAAGCCGTCGTCGAGTACGTAGACGCGAAAACGATCCTTCGGGTAATCGATTTCTAACGCACCGCATACCGTCGGAGAAACCACCCATAGCGGCTCAGAGTAGGTCGGGATGAATATGTCGACGACCGGAAGGTCGGCAGGATCGGCCGGCAGCGGAAGTGGCCGACGCTCGAGCGGTCGGACGCTGACAAAGTAGCCCATCAGCACGACGCCCATGCAGTAGAGTTCAGCCGCGAGCAGGGCCGCTGCGGCGAGCGCCGAAGGCAGG
>CAYPWK010000350.1:0-579 GCA_964414365.1 uncultured Burkholderia sp. | reverse complement strand
TCGGAAAGGCTTCGAAACGCCACGCGATGTAACGGATGATGACGAAGCCGCTGAAGACGAGCAGGACGGGGCGGGTCCTGGGCGTTTGTATGGAGAGGAGCAGTGCGAACCATGCAAGGAAAATCCATGCATGGGTCATCGGGTGGGGCAGGCCAACTGACAGGACAGCCACCACAGCCAGCGTCACTATCAGAGCGAGCGCCAAAATCTGACAGATTCTGGATTGCATGCCAGGAAACCAAAAAGCCGAAACGAGGAATTTTTATATGATCATAGTGGGTCATTGCCGATAGCGCTATTTCCTTGGCACCGCTCGTCCGAGGCAGTTATGCACGCGTTGAAACGGTCAAGGCCGGCCGGCCACCGATATCGCGGTGAGCGATTCGCGTATCAAGTTCCGGTTTGCTGGGCCATTGTTGAAATGGAATCTCTGCTTTTTGCAGAAGCTCGTCGGCCGACGAAACTCACTTTCGCAATCAATGACTCGATTAACGCCGGCAGCATGGCAAGCCGAGCGCGGTCCGGCATCAGACGCCTTCGCCGTGTGCCGCCGCGGCGATCTGCTTGGCTTCGATATAG
>CAYPWK010000349.1:0-6339 GCA_964414365.1 uncultured Burkholderia sp. | reverse complement strand
CCGGCCAACATGCGGATTACATCGTGAAGCAGCTGCTGGTCTTTCGGCACAGCGGGCAAAGACCGCGCGGCGAAGCCATGAAGCCGGTGTCCGATAACATGTCAGAACAGGATATGCGGTCGGTAGCCGCCTTCCTGCAGGCTCTCCCGGCCGACAACGCTGCGATCGACGATCACGCCATCGCCCACGACTAGCTGAGCTGCCGCATCCCGTCGGTAGCGTCGGCAAAAAAGAGAACGCCACATGCGGCGCTAGACGGGCGGGCAAACGCGATGAATCGGACTTCCGCGGGCCGGGCCTCGACGCTTCACTCAGTGGGGAGCCGGCGCATCGAAAGATACAAGCTGAACCCGGCATGCTCGATGCTCACATGTTGAGCGTACGAGCCGCCATCGAAACGCGGCGGCGAGACCCGCGGCGAAAGCGATGGCTGGTGGCGCGGCGAGAGGGCGCTCAACATGCAAGGAGCCAATCATGGCGACGAACGAGCAGGAATCGACCAAAAAACAACCGGACGATGCGGACGAGGAGCAAGGGGACGCCGGGATGAACGACGCGGGTACGGATGACGCGGGCACGAGTGAAGAGGGCACGTTCGAAACCGATATTTCCGAGACTGGAGAGGACGGAACAGAAGTGCGTCAGGCCGAGGTAAGAGAAGACGACCTATCGGAGGTCAAACCGCCGTCGGAAGACAAAGGCGCTTAACAGTCCGCATGCGCCCGGCGAGTCCGTAAACCGGCAGTATGGCGAGTGTTTGGCATGCGCCGACTGGCGAAGCATCGCCCGCTGTGCGCCGCCTAGTCGCGACGACCGCGGCCGCCTTGGACGACAATTTGCGCTAGCGCGTCGCGCTCGATTTGCTCGAGCGCGGCACGCATCCGCGCGAATTGTTCTGGACTGCAAACCTGTTTACCGAAATCCGCCTTTAACCGGCGCGTGACCTGGACGACGTGCGTCTCTCGATCGAAGATGTAGTCGGACGCATAGTTCAAGCCTCCGGCGCTTATCGACCGTGCTTCCGGCACAAAGACTATCTTTGCGTTCGGGGGCAGGCTAATCTGCCCTTCTTCTTCGAACGTGCCGCCGATGCAGATGTAAGGCTGGCTGCGCTGCGGCACCGAAAGCCAGTCTTCAACCTGCGTCGCGATCCCCCCTGCAAGGCTGGAAAGCGCGGGAACGCCAGTCATGCCGTCGGAC
The DNA here is from genome assembly GCA_964414365.1 of uncultured Burkholderia sp. GTDB lineage: Bacteria > Pseudomonadota > Gammaproteobacteria > Burkholderiales > Burkholderiaceae > Trinickia. The sequence goes on along the minus strand of CAYPWK010000349.1, from coordinate 5,139 downwards.
CAGACAACGTGATCGAGCGTGCCCGTCATCGTGACGGCAAAAGGTCCAGCCGTGGCGGAGACGTCGTCGGTCGCAATCGTCGCCGAGCCCCGCAGACCCGCGTTGTGCAGCCGCTCATAGGCGATCTGCTGCATACGCTCGCGTGTCGCCCGTCGGAAGACGTTGCGCTCGAGCTCGGCCGTGAAGCCGCTGTCCTCCACACGATAGGCGTAGTGCCCCGCACCACTCGCGTCGATGTCGATCTGCACACGCGCATCGCGCGAGCGCGCCTCCGTGGCCGGTGTCCGCACCAGCATGCCCTCGTCGACGAGCAGCGCCGGTCTGTCCATGACGCTCGTCGGCAAATCGCCGAAGGCGACGCCGCCAGCCGTCGTATCGGCGAAGCGCTGAAGCTCCGGAATCCAGACGATCGCATGGTTGATCGCGCCCGCTCCATAGCCGGGTACCGAAGGCAACGAATAGACGGGGCCAAGTGCGATCAGGACCGGCTCGCTGCGTATGCCGACCGCCGCCAGCAGCGCGGCGTAAAGCGCGACGTGGTCTTTGCAGTCGCCATAGCGATCGCGCAGAATATCGATCACATGGTGCGGCCGCGTCGCAGTGTCGCCGACGAACAGCGCGACATAGCGGATATTCGCGCGCACCCAGTCGTACAGCACGCGCGCCTTCGACCAGGTGTCCGGCGCATTGGCGGTCAGCGCACGCGCGAAGGCGACGACAGTTGGGTCGTTTGCGGTCGGGTCGACCGCTCCTTCACGATAGCGCTCGGCGAACGCGGCGAAGTCAGGCACCGTCGTGACCATCAGCCGATCGCCGTACTGAGCGTAGCCGACCGCGCCATGCTCGACTGGCGCATAAGCGCCGTGACGATAATCAAATTCATAGCGCGTACGGCCGCCCTCGGTCACGGGCGGCTTGGAACTATAGCCCCGCGCATCGGCGTAAAGCGGCATGTCCGCCGGCAAATCGAAGATCAGCTGCTGATCGTCGACGGGGATGCGCGCCGGCTCGACGAAGTAAGCGAACGAGCCGGGCTCGATCGCCTTGATACGCGACTTGCGAAACGCAACGTGGATGCGCCATCCTGGCTCGACGCCGGGAAAGATCACGGTGCGAAGGACACCGTCCTCGAACATCGGCGCACCGGCCGCGCGCGGCTCGAGTACGTCGCGAATCGCGTCGGGCCCGACCGGATGCGCATTGCCGTCCGGATCGATCGATTCGGCCGCCACGAGCGCCAATCTTTCGGTGTCCTTATCGAACCAGACATAGTGCTGCGCGATCGCATCGACGCCGCTTGCCGTGTTCGCGCGCAGCGTCGTGTCGTCGTACTCCTCGACCGTGCCGTCGTGCTGCACGACGAACCGATGAACGTCGGATTCGATCGTCGCAGGCGCTGTATCGCCCGCCTGAGCTCGCGCGCTCGGGATCATCCCCGCGATCATCAGTGCAACGAGCAGCCCACGTACGAACGCCGTACGAGACCCGGATGAAATTGCGCTTGCACCAAGCATTGAAATGAGAGAGGAAAAAGCGAACGCAGGACATATATTGATGCGGCGCCGAGCCCGTTGCAAGCTGGCAGCGGCGCCACGGCTCGCTGCATCCCCTGGCCTATCGGAACTCCATCACGCGCAACACCGGGCGCCCGTTCACGTTCTTCAGCGGGAAATAGGAGCGGTGCGTAGCCGGATCGACCGCGACGACATGCGCGTTCGGCCCCAGACGGCCTTCGCCGAGCTTAGCGACGACGCCGCCCTTGACGCTGAACATCGAAACGATGCCGGCCTCGCCCGCGACATACAGGGTCCTTAAAGACGAATCAAACGCCAGCACGTCGGGGTCGCCGCCGACATTGAACGAAGCAACCCGCCTCGCCCCAATATCGAACGCAAGCAGTTTGGCGTTTCCCTCGCAAGCGATGAAGGCAAGCTTGTCTTCCGAATCGATGAAGAGCCCATGGTTGCCCATTGCGCCCGGCAGTGCAAAACGAGCAACCACGCGGTCGACCGTGGGGTCTATTTCGACGAGGTCGCCGCGCGTCTGCACATTGACGAAGATGTGGCGCGACGCCTGATCGTATTGGGTGTTGCCCACTTCGCCGCCTAGCTGGATGGTCGTCACACGCTGGTTGGTGCGAACGTCGATGACCGTCTCCGTCTTTCCCGTTTCATCGGACACATAGAGCTTATGCACCTCCGGTGCGTACGCCATACCGTCGGGGTAGCGGCCGCCGGGTATGCGCGCGACGATCTTGAAGGTCGCTTCGTCGATAGCGACAATCTCGTCCGTTCCTGTTGCCGATGCGTAGACGCGCGATAGTTCCGGAACCGCGAGTACGCCGTGCACCGACGATACATCGCGGATGCGTGCGACAACGCGCGATGAGCCCACATCGAAAACGATCACTTCGCCGTCACCCAGGTGCGCGATGAAAAGCAGATGGCGGCGGGGATCGTAGGTTTCGTAATCTAGACGGGTGGCGCGGCCAGGCAGCGGAATATCGGCCACGTGCTGCAATGGCAGACTACCCAGCGATGGATGATTTTCCGCGTTCGAGGGTGCGCCGGGGATGACCACCGCAATGCCCAGCGTCACGCATAGTGCGCAGAGCAAAGACAGGCGCAAACACCAGTTTCGCCATGCATTCTTGAGACGTTCCTGCGCAATCCGTCTCATATGCGCGTACCTCAGCAGTGCAGGAACTTACCGAGCGATGCGACGCAAGGCTTCGGCAACCCCGCGGCGAGATCGATAAATCCGCCTGCAATGATGGCGTGGCCCCTCGTGATACTAACGGCGGCCCAGCCGCCACGAATGCCGGGCCGCAGTTACGCAGCGCTTTCCGCAGCCGGCGCGGGTTGCGATACGGCCGCTTTGTCGGGCTCGGCCGGGGTGCCTCGGGCTTGTCGACGGGAACCATGCGCGGCGTTCGCTTGCCTGCGCGCGAATGCCGCGTCGCGCGCGGTCACCGTCCCTGCGGCGGCGCCGGTCAAATCCACCCGCGCCGCTCCATCGGTCAGGCATGCCCAATAACGGCTGCCGCGGCACCAGGTGCTAACTGCAAGGCGGATCTCGGCCTCGTTCAGCCTCAGTTCTGCAGCGTGAGCAAGGAGGTCGGCCAGAATCCCGATCTTGAGCGGCACCTTCGGCGCCGGCTTTTTGGGGAATGCCGCCGGAAAGCGCTTCTGCAACTTGCCGATCGAATGCAGCACCGGATCAACCGGCTCCTTGTTCGGGCCCGCATGGCCGGCCGCCTTGGATCCCCCAGGCTGCGCGCGCCTGCCCGGCTTCGCGGGCCGGTCCGGCTTCGGAGCCGGCCGTTTCGCTTCCTTTGCTTCCTGCGCTTCCTTTTTCAGTTGCTGCTTCAGTACTGCCAGTTGCTCGAAACCCATGCTACGTCCTGTAACCGTCCGCCAAGAATGGGAATAGTACCGCCGTTTGCCATGGGGCGTCGATTGCCGGCGTTTTGGCACGGCGCCATGGGAGGCACAGTTGCCCGCTGGCCGGGATTCCGAGCGGACATAACGCGCGCATATCGAACCCATTCGCGCCAGGCGTTCTAGCTCTCATCGCAGGCGCTAGGTCCGCGGCGCATAAGGCTGCGCCTGAGCGCCGATCCAATCGCGGAAAGCCGCCAACGCGCCGTTGTGCGATTTCGATTCCGGATAGATCAGGTAGTAGGACCGATCGCTTTGCTGTTCATACGGCGAAACCTGGATCAGCACGCCGCGCCGCAACTCATCCTCGATCAGCAGGCGCGGGATCAGCGCGATACCGATAGAAGAGGCCGCGGCTTCGGCCAGCATCGAAAATAGCTCGAAACGAGGGCCCGCCATGTCCCCCTCGACTTCCAGGCCTTGCGAGCCAAGCCAGTCCCGCCACGCATAGGGCCGCGTGCTTTGCTGCAGCAACGTGTAGCGTCCCCAATCCGCGGTGCGAAGCGCAGTGCCCCGCGCAACGAGCTTCGGGCTCGCCACGGCGATCAGCGTTTCATGCATGAAAAGCAGACCTTCTGTTCCCGGCCACGCGGCGCGGCCCGCATGAATCGCCGCATCGAATTCCGTATCGTCGAAAAGAAACGGGCGCGTGCGCGCCGTTAAATTGACGGTGATCTCGGGGTGCTCCTCCATGAACGAGGGCATACGCGGCAAAAGCCACTTGGTGGCGAACGTCGGGACGACGGCCAGCTCGAGCGTCGCGCCCTGCCCGCCTCTCGCCATCAGGTCCAGCGTGTCGCGCTCCATCTCGTCGAGGCGCGAGCTCACTTTTCGGCTGTACGCCACTCCCGCTTCGGTAAGGGCAACGCCGCGCCTCGTGCGTCGAAAGAGCTTCAGGCCGAGAAAGTCCTCGAGCGTGCCGATCTGACGACAGATTGCGCTTTGCGTAACAGCCAATTCGTCCGCGGCCTTCGTGAAGCTTTGATGGCGCGCAGCGGATTCGAATGCGGACAGAGCCGCTGTGGACGGGACCTTCCGACGCATGACGATTCCTTAAGGCGTTCTAGTCCAAGACGAAGTGACATTTTCGCACAGGTACGTGCAAAGAAATCGTTTGCCTGGTGCGCCATCACAGCGCTAGATTAAGCAATGTTCGTTTCTTCTACGGAGTTCGGAATGCAATCTGAGCATAAATCGGCAGCTTTTCGGTGGGACGACCCCCTGCTTCTGGACCAGCAGTTGACGGAAGAAGAGCGAATGGTGCGTGAGTCGGCGCGTGCATATTGTCAGGAACGCCTCGCGCCACGGGTGCTCGATGCATTTCGCCATGAATGCACCGATCCGGAGATCTTCCGCGAGATGGGCGCCCTCGGCCTTCTCGGCGTCACGATTCCGGAGACTTACGGCGGCGCGGGGCTCAACTATGTGTCATACGGGCTCGTCGCCCGTGAAGTCGAGCGCGTCGACTCCGGTTATCGTTCGATGATGAGCGTTCAATCTTCGCTGGTCATGGTGCCGATCCATGCATTCGCCAATGAGGCCGTGAAGCGGAAATACCTGCCGAAACTCGCCACTGGCGAATGGATCGGCTGCTTCGGCCTGACCGAGCCGAACCATGGATCCGATCCGGGAAACATGGCTTCGCGCGCACGGAAAGTGGAAGGCGGCTACCTGCTGACCGGCAGCAAGATGTGGATTA
>CAYPWK010000348.1:0-6362 GCA_964414365.1 uncultured Burkholderia sp. | reverse complement strand
CTCAATCGTACCCGCCGACGGTGATGAGTTTCATGACGGCCCGGTAGGCGATGTAAGCGACCCCATTCAGGGCTCGCTCAAGGAACGGGCGCGCCGCATACCGCGCGGCGTCGATCGGGCGCGCTTCGCCGAAGGCGGCGAGCAGCGCCTCGCGCAAGAGGGCGATTTCCGGATGCTCAAGGAGCACGACGTTGGCCTCGTTGTTGAGAACGAGACTTAGGGCGTCGAGATTCGATGAGCCGACTGTGGCCCAGTTCGAGTCGATGACGGCAACTTTGCCGTGGAGCATGGTTTTTTCGTACTCGGCGATGCGCACGCCTGCTTTGAGCAACGCTCGATAGAGGTAGCGGACGGCGTGATCGAGCAGGACGAACTCCTTGCGGCCGACGACGAGCCGCACATCGACGCCGCGCCGCGCCGCGCTCGCGAGTGCACGGCGGATCTTGCGCCCCGGCATGAAATAGGGATTGGCGACGAGAATTTCGCGCCGCGCGCGGCCGATCGCGACGAGGTAGGCCTTCTCGATCGCGCGCCGATTGACGACGTTGTCGCGCGCAACGAAGGCCACGGCCGATGCGCCGAGCGGAATGGACGCGCCGCGCCGGCCGCGCGCCCACGCCGGGAGCCACTCCCGTGAACGAAGCGTTTCCAGAGGATGAAGACGGTGGCCTGCCTGGATCCGCCCCCATTGGCTATCGAAGGCAGTGCTCACCTGGGCAACGACGGGTCCCTGCAGCTGGACGGCGAAATCCCAGCGCGGAAAAGGCAGGCGCACACCGTTCGAGTCATAGTCGTCGACAATATTGATGCCGCCGCAAAAGGCGAAGCGCGCGTCGACGACGGCGATCTTGCGGTGCGTCCGCGAAAAGCCGAAAGGGCCGAACAGGTGCGGATTGTAGATGCGATGCTCGACACCGGCAGCGATCCATTCGTCGAAAAGCGGCAGGCGCCCTGTGCCGATGCCGTCGGTGATGACGCGCACACGAACGCCACGCCTCACGGCGCGGAGCAAGGCGTCGGAAACGGGTCGGCCAGCGTCGTCGTCGCAGAAGATATAGGTCTCGAGCGCGACGCTCGTTTGCGCCGCATCGATGCAGGCGATCAGCGCGGCGAAGTAGTCCTCACCCGTACTCAGCAGGCGAACATCGTTACCGGCGGTGAACGCCAGCCGCACGAGGCCACGGCGGGAAAGAAGGGCGGCACCGAATCGCGCCAGCCGGCGCGTACGCCGCCGGCTCATGCACCCCGCGCACGCGCGCGTTGCGGCAGCTGGAGAATCGCGTCGCGGTTCGATGAGGAAAAGCAGCGCGCCGCGGCTTCGGCATAGGGTAGCCACAGATGGGCGGTGTGTTCGCGCGGCGCCAGGGTCACCGGCATCCGATACGGCACCTCGAGCCCGAACCAGTGCTCCACGTTGCGCGTGATGCCTTCGGCGTACCGATGCCGCCAGACGGGGTAGATCTCGTACTCGATTTCGTGGCCCCAGTCGACGAGCGCGCTCATCGGCACCTCGGCGCCGCCGATCGCAATGCCCGTTTCCTCCGCCACTTCACGGACGGCCGTCTCGGCGAGCGGCTCGTCGAGGCGGTCTTTCGAGCCTGTCACGGATTGCCAGAAGCCCGGGCGATCGGCGCGCTCGATGATCAGCACGTCGAGCTCGGGCGTGTAGATGACGACGAGAACAGACTCCGGAATCTTCGGCGGCTTTTGCATGGTTCTCCCATCGTAGGCTTCGAGAAGAAAAAAGGCGCTGATGCGCCTTTTTCTTTCGACAAAACGGCATGCGCCGTCAGGCCTTCGGCTGCTCCGGCTGGCGCAGACGGATGTGGAGCTCGCGCAGCTGGCGTTCGTCGACGGCGCTCGGCGCTTGCGTCAGCAGGCATTGCGCACGCTGTGTCTTCGGGAAGGCGATGACGTCGCGAATCGAGTCGGCGCCGGCCATCATCGTCACGATGCGGTCGAGACCGAACGCAATGCCGCCGTGCGGCGGCGCGCCATACTGCAGCGCATCGAGCAAGAAGCCGAACTTCGCCCGCGCCTCTTCGGGCCCGATCTTCAGTGCGCGGAACACCTTGCTTTGAACATCCTCGCGATAGATCCGCACCGAGCCGCCACCAATTTCCCAGCCGTTCAGCACCATATCGTAGGCCTTCGCGAGGCATCGGCCCGGATCGCTCTCGAGATACTCGAGATGCTCGTCTTTGGGGCTCGTGAACGGGTGATGAGCGGCGACATAGCGCGCCTCTTCTTCGTCGTACTCGAACATCGGAAAATCGATGACCCAGAGCGGCTTCCAGCCCTGCTCGACGAGACCATTCGACTTGCCGAACTCCGAGTGGCCAATCTTCAGGCGCAATGCGCCAAGGCTGTCGTTGACGACCTTCGCGCGATCGGCCGCGAAGAAAACGATGTCGCCATCCCGCGCGCCCGTGCGCTCGAGGATCGCCGCAATGGCCGCGTCGTGCAGGTTCTTGACGATCGGGCTTTGCAGACCGTCGCGTCCCTTCGCAGCTTCGTTGACCTTGATCCAGGCGAGACCCTTCGCGCCGTAGATGCGGACGAACTCGGTATAACCGTCGATGTCGCCGCGCGTAAGCTCGCCGCCCTTCGGCACGCGCAACGCCGCAACGCGCCCATCCTTCATGTTCGCCGGCGCGCTGAACACCTTGAACTCGACGTCCTTCATCACGTCAGTGAGTTCGGTGAACTCGAGCTTGACCCGCAGATCGGGCTTGTCCGAGCCGAACCGCGCCATGGCCTCGGCGTACTGCATGACCGGGAACGGATCGTCGAGCGCCACGTCGATCGTTTCCTTGAAGACGTGCCGAATCATCTTCTCGAACAAGTCGCGAATGTCCTGCTCGGAGAGGAACGAGGTCTCGCAGTCGATTTGCGTGAACTCGGGCTGGCGGTCGGCACGCAGGTCCTCGTCGCGGAAGCACTTGACGATCTGGTAGTAGCGATCGAAGTTCGCGACCATCAAAAGCTGCTTGAAGAGCTGGGGGGATTGCGGCAGCGCGAAGAACTGGCCCGCGTTCACGCGCGACGGCACGAGATAGTCACGCGCGCCTTCGGGCGTGCTCTTCGTGAGCATCGGCGTTTCAATGTCGATGAAGCCTTGCTCGTCGAGGTACTTGCGTACTTCCATCGCCACGCGGTAGCGCAAACGCAGGTTCTGCTGCATCTGCGGGCGGCGCAGGTCGAGCACGCGGTGCGTGAGACGCGTCGTCTCCGAGAGATTGTCGTCGTCGAGCTGGAACGGCGGGGTAACCGATGCGTTCAGCACCGTGAGCTCATGGCAGAGCACTTCGACCTTGCCGCTCTTCAGGCCCGCGTTGGTCGTGCCTTCGGGGCGGTTGCGCACGATCCCGACAACGCGGATGCAAAACTCGTTGCGCACGCCCTCGGCCGCCTTGAACATCTCGGGGCGGTCCGGATCGCAGACCACCTGGACGAGCCCTTCGCGATCGCGCAAGTCGATGAAAATGACGCCGCCATGATCGCGCCGGCGATGCACCCATCCGCACAGCGCGACGGATTGGCCCAGCAGGTGTTCGGTCACCAGACCGCAGTATTCAGATCTCATCGACATGGTGTTCGTCTTTCGTTTGCATGAGTGAGCGAAACGCGTACGCGGCGCACTTTCGCATTAAAGGGGTGGCTCGACGGGGCGCCGCAGCGGCGGAGCCGGCGTCGGCACGGCCGGCGCCACGACGCCCATCGAGACGATGTACTTGAGGGCCGCATCGACGGTCATGTCGAGCTCGACGACTTCGCTTCTCGGCACCATCAGAAAAAAGCCCGACGTCGGGTTCGGCGTAGTCGGAACGTAGACGCTCACATGCTCTTCCTGCAGGTGATTGACCACGTCGCCGCCTGGCGTGCCGGTCAGGAACGCGATCGTGTAAGAGCCGCGTCGCGGGTATTCGATCAGCAACGCCTTGCGAAACGCATTGCCGCTGCTCGAGAGCAGCGTGTCGGAGACCTGCTTCACGCTCGTGTACAGGGGCCCGACAACGGGGATATGACGAACGATTGCATCCCACCACGTGACGAGCTTCTGACCGACGAGGTTCTGCGTGAAGAGGCCGACGATGAAGATGAAAGCAAGCGTGAGCAGTGCGCCGATGCCCGGCAGATGAAACCCGAACAACTTCTCCGGCTGCCACGAGGAAGGCAGGAGCAGCAGTGTTTGATCCATCGTGCCGATGATGAGCCCGAGCACCCAAAGCGTGACGGCCAAGGGCACGATTACGAGCAGACCGGTAAGGAACACGGATTTGAGCGTCGTCTTTTTCATGTATACCGCCAGAAATTTTTTTGAGCCTTCACGCTCACCTCGTTCGCCTGCCCTGCAGGGGCGGTTCGGCTGCCTCGGGACTGAACCGTTGCCCCCCCACGGTAGTCCCCTGTGGGGACGCCCCGAAAACGTTCCCTTTTGGGGGACGTTAGCCGAGCGCTGGGAAAAAATTCGGCGCGGCTTGCGGGCCGCCTATTGCATGTCGAGCGGCAACAGCCCGCGACGGCGCCCGAACGGAGTGTTCGCCGGCGTGCCGGCCATACCTTCCGCCCGAAGTTCGCGTTATGCGTCCGATGTGCTGGGCGCGGCGGCTGTCGAGCTCGCCGAGCTCGACGAGTTGGCAGGCGCGGTCGCCGTGTCGCCGGCATTCGACGCGGCGGCCTCCTTTTTTCCGCTATCGGCGGCGTTCGCGTCATTGGCGCCGTTGCCGCCCTTCCCGCCGCTCGAGCCGCCGCGGAAATCGGTGACATACCAGCCGGAGCCCTTCAATTGAAACCCGGCCGCGGTCAACTGCTTGCGGAACGTATCACTGAGGCATTCGGGGCACTGTGTGAGCGGCGCATCGCTGATCTTTTGCAGGACGTCTTTCTCGAAGCCGCACGATTCGCAACGATAAGCGTAGATCGGCATGATTCTCTTCCCGTCAGTTCCGACGAAAACGGTTCAAAACTTGCAAAACGTTGAATTATAGCCGCATTCGGCTGACGCCCGGATGTCCGACCGCTGCCCAGCGGCAGCGCTGAAATGGGGGCGGCGCGCCCGAATTCAAGCCTCGCGTGCGTTCATCACCGGCGGCACCAGGTCAGCCAGCGCTCACGGCCCTGGAAAACAGGCAACGAATCGTCGACAGGTTCGTCTTCGACGAGGTCGAAATGCGGCGCAAGAAGCGTATCGAGTTCGCGACGCTCGACGCCGAATGGCGGCCCCTTCTGCGCGTCGCCGAAAAAGAAGAAGCCCGCGAGAAGTCCGCCCGGCGCGAGCAATGCCGCCATGCGCTCGACGTAGTCGCGGCGGCGCGCAAGCGGCAGCGCGCAGAAGAACGCTCGCTCGTAGACCCATCCGGGATCGAACGGCGGCCGATAGGTGAAAAAGTCGGCTTGCTCGACGAGAGGTGCGAATGTTCCCAGCTGAGCACGCGCCGCAGCGACGGCGTCGGCCGAAAAGTCGATCGCTCGAACGGTCCAGCCGGCCCGCGCGAGCCAGAGTGCTTCATGCGCGCTGCCGCAGCCGGGAATCAGCACGGGCCGCGGCTCGGTGCGCGCCGCGAAAGCCCGAAACGCGTTCTGTACGCCGGCCTGATCCCACGGCGTATAACGCTTGCGAAAGCGCTCGTCCCAGAACGCCGCCGTGCCGGGATCGCGCGATTCGAACGACGGGGCATCAGGCACCATACGCCACCACGAGCCAAAAGCGCGCGACGACGGCTCCGACGCCGACCGCCACGCCGAACAGCAGGAGCGCCTGCAGCAAGCGATTCGTACGCCGTTGCTCCACGAGCAACATTTCCATCACGACGTCATTCGAGGATCGAGAGCCGTCGCGCACGTCGGCAAGCACGTTGTGCACAAGGCGCGGCAACTGCGGCAGCGTCTTGCTCCATTGCGGCGCTTCGACCTTGAGCCGCTCATACCAACCGCGCAGGCCGACTTGCTCGTTCATCCAGCGCTCGAGATACGGCTTCGCCGTCTTCCAAAGGTCGAGTTCCGGGTCGAGCGAGCGTCCGAGCCCCTCGACGTTCAGCATCGTCTTCTGAAGCAAGACGAGTTGCGGCTGGATTTCGACGTTGAAGCGCCGCGAGGTCGAGAAAAGCCGCATCAGCACCTGCCCGAGCGAGATGTCCTTCAGCGCCCGATCGAAGTAGGGTTCGCAAACGGCGCGGATTGCGCTCTCGAGCTCTTCCACGCGCGTCGTCGGCGGCACCCAGCCCGACTCGAGGTGTAGCGTCGCGACGCGGTGGTAGTCGCGCTTGAAAAACGCGAGGAAATTCTGCGCGAGGTAGTTCTTGTCGAAGTCCGAAAGCGCGCCGATGATGCCGAAATCGAGCGCGATATACCGGCCGAAA
>CAYPWK010000347.1:0-6384 GCA_964414365.1 uncultured Burkholderia sp. | reverse complement strand
GCCGGTACCCCTCACGCGATCAAGAGCCCGACAAGCCCTTCTCGATGCGCCCCACCACTACTTCCCGAGCCAAGAGTGCAAGCACCGCATCGATCGAAGGCGTATGCGTCGTGCCGACTACGAGAAGTCGCACCGGCATCGCGAGCTGCGGCATCTTGAGCTTGTGTGCGGCGAGCGTCGCCTTCATTGCGGCCGCGATGCCCTCCTTCGTCCATTCGACGGAGCGCAATGCCGCAGCGAGGTCCGCAAGAGCCGGGCGCACGGTGTCGTTCACGTGCTGCGCCAACGCCTCGGCCTCGGGCGCGGGCGTGCGATAGAACATCGCCGAGTTGTCGGCGATCTCCTTCACCGTCGTGGCCCGATCCTTCATCAGAGCGATGACACCGGCGAGGTCGGGGCCGCTCGAAAGCGTCGCTTCGTCGATCTCGAGTTCGGCGAAGAAAGGCTTCGCCAAATCGGCGAGCCGCGCGTTGTCGGCTTCCTTGATGTAGTGGTTGTTGAGCCAGTTGAGCTTGTTATGGTCGTACTGCGCCGGCGACTTGCCGAGGTGCTCGAGATCGAACCATTCGACGAACTGCTCGCGCGTAAAGATCTCCGCATCGCCGTGGGACCAGCCGAGCCGCGCGAGATAGTTGAGCACGGCCTCGGGCAGGTAGCCCGCGTCGCGATAGCCCACGACGCTCATCGCGCCATGCCGCTTGCTCATCTTCTCACCCGCCTCGTTGAGCACGGTCGGCAAATGCGCATAGACGGGCGGCTCGGCACCGAGCGCGCGCATGATATTGATTTGCCGCGGGGTATTGTTGACGTGATCGTCGCCGCGAATCACATGCGTGATGCGCATGTCGATATCGTCGACGACGACGCAGAAGTTGTACGTCGGCGTACCGTCAGGCCGCGCGATGACGAGGTCATCGAGCTCGTCGTTCGAGATCTCGACACGCCCCTTCACCGCATCGTCCCAGGCCACGACGCCCGCCAGCGGATTCTTGAAGCGGATGACGGGATCGACGCCAGCCGGCGGCGTCGGCAAAACCTTGCCCGGCTCCGGCCGCCAGGTGCCGTCGTAACGCGGCTTAAGACCGGCCTCGCGTTGCCGCTCGCGTAGCGCGTCGAGTTCCTCGGTCGACATGTAGCAAGGATAGGCGAGTCCTCCCTCGACCATCTGCGCGATGACCTGCCTATAGCGGTCCATACGCTGCATCTGGTAGTAAGGCCCTTCGTCGTAATCGAGGCCGAGCCACGCCATGCCTTCGAGGATCGCGTCGACGGAAGCGGCGGTCGAGCGCTCGACGTCCGTATCCTCGATACGCAGCACGAACGTTCCCTTCATCTTGCGCGCGAATGCCCATGGATAAAGCGCGGAGCGGATGTTGCCGAGATGGATGAACCCGGTGGGGCTCGGGGCGAAGCGAGTGCGAACGATGGACATAGGCGAGTGGCGCGCGAAAGCGGCGATGCGGGCGACGAAAAAGAGACGGCAATTATAACGTGCGGTGCAACTGCGCCTCGCCGCAGTGACTCACCAGGGACTCGATACGCGACGCTCGCGTGTCCGCGTTTGCCTTATGATGTGCCCGCGCGTCAGTCCGCATTGGTCGCACGCACAGCGGACTACAGCGGATGACGCCCGCGGCTGGCCTTTTTGCACGTCCCGCTGGTCTGGCGCGCAACGCATTGGATCGTCGTTGGAGACATCGTTGAGTTCATCTTCATCTCGCCTGCCTCGGCTCTCTCGCCGCGGCTTCTCAATTGCCTGCGCCTCGGCGCTCGTCAGCGCCTGCGCGTCGACGCCCTCGAAAACGACGGGGGACACGACTGCCGCGCTTGCGCCGGGCGCACCGACGGTGCCGCCCGTGACGCCGATTCCCCCTCGCCCCATGCGGATCGGCCTCGCGCTCGGCGGCGGCGCCGCGCGTGGCTTCGCCCATATTGGCGTCATCAAGGCGCTGGAAGCGCGCGGTTTCCACCCCGACATCATCTGCGGCACGAGCGCGGGGTCAGTCGTCGGCGCGCTCTACGCCTCCGGGATGAACGGCATCGCGATCAACAAGCTCGCGTTGACGATGGATCAGGCGTCGATCAGCGATTGGGCCACCCCGTTTCGCGCACGCGGCTTTTTGCAAGGTGTCGCGCTGCAGAACTACGTCAATACGACGCTCGGCAACCGGCCGATCGAAAAGATGGCGAAGCCGCTCGGCATCGTCGCGACGGACCTGCGCACAGGGCAGCCCATCCTCTTCGAGCGCGGCAATACCGGCGTCGCGGTGCGCGCCTCGTGCAGCGTGCCGTCGATTTTCGAGCCCGTGACGATCGGAGGACATGAGTATGTCGACGGCGGACTCGTAAGCCCCGTGCCCGCTGCGTTCGCGCGACGAATGGGCGCCGACTTCGTGCTTGCCGTCGATATCTCCGCGAACCCTGAATCGGCGCTCACGCAAAGCTCATTCGACGTGCTGCTCCAGACGTTCACGATCATGGGCCAGACGATCAAGACTTACGAGCTCGAAAAATACGCTGACTTCGTGATTCGCCCGAACCTCGCCGCGATGAGCGGCAGCGACTTCGGGCAGCGCAACGCGGCTATCCTTGCCGGCGAGGAAGCCGTTGCAAAGGCGTTCGCGCAACTCGAGCAAAAGCTCGCGGCGAGCCGCGTACACAACGCGTAGCGAATCCCAGGCTATTCTCAAAAAAAAACCACCCTACAGCGTAACCCGCGTGTAGGGTGGGGGTGACCATCTTGTATCTTCCTGCTCACGGACGGCGGTCACGGATCGCCTTCGCGCTCTCCGGCGCCTGCGCGGGGGCCGGCGGCGTACTGCTCGCCGGTTGGGCGAATCGCTCCTATCAGACGATGGGCGACCCGTATCTACTGCCTACGATCGCGGTGATCGTGCACGGCGGCACCAATGTGCTCGGCGGCCGCGGCACTTATCTCGGCACCATCGCCGGCGTGATCCTGATCGCGCTTTTGCAATCGATTCTTTCGGTGCTGCAGCCGCACGACTATTTCGCGCAAATCGGCGTCCGACTGCCGGCCGACGTCTTTCGCCAGGTGGTGTTCGGGCTCGTGAAATCGTGATGATGATGTTTTACGGCCGCGAGAGGCTGATGCTTCAATGAATGGCGCGCTCGCCCTGCCTCTCGGCCAGAAAACCGTGAATTTGCGCCACCACGGCGGCCCCTTCGCCGACTGCCGATGCGACGCGCTTGGTCGATCCGGAACGAACGTCACCGATCGCGAAGACGCCCGGCACGCTGGTCTGTAAGGGCATCAACGGCGAGCCCGCGGCGCCGGCGCCCGTGATGACAAAGCCCTTGCCGTCGACCGATACACCACACGTGTCGAGCCAGCCGGTGTTCGGCTCCGCGCCGATGAAGACGAACAGATGGTGGATCGCCACGCTGGCCTCCATGCCGCCGGCGCCGCGGAAGTGGACGCGCTCGAGCCGCGTTTCGCCCTCGAGCGAGGTCAGTTCGCTCCGTGTGTGAAGCGTCAGGTTCGGCAAGGAAGTCACGCGTTCGATCAGATAATGCGACATGCTGTGCTCGAGGCTCGGACCGCGAATGAACATATGCACGTGCTCCGCGTGCGACGCGAGAAACACCGCCGCCTGTCCCGCCGAGTTGCCGCCGCCGACGAGCAGCACCGGCTCCTTGCGGCACAGCCGTGCCTCGAGCGGGGTGGCCCAGTAATAGACGCCGCGTCCCTCGAACCGCGCGAGGCCCTCGACGACAGGGCGCCGATACTCGGCGCCCGTCGCGATCACGAGCGTGCGCGCGGTGACGCGCTTGCCGTTGGTCAGCTCCACGACGAGCGGTTGCTTATCGCAATACAAGGCTTTGACCTCGCACGGAATGCCGATATGCGCGCCAAACTTCTGCGCCTGGACGAAGGCGCGGCCCGCGAGCGCCTGTCCGCTGATGCCGGTTGGGAAGCCCAGATAGTTTTCGATGCGCGAGCTGGTTCCTGCCTGGCCGCCGGGTGCGCGACAATCGAATACCGCGACCGACAGCCCCTCGGATGCCCCATAGACGGCCGCCGCAAGCCCCGCCGGCCCGGCGCCGACGATTGCCACGTCGTAGACATGAGCCGGATCGAATTCGGGGATCAGACCCAGGCAGGAAGCGAGCTGCCCCTCGTCGGGGTTTCGCAAGACAGTACCGTTCGGACACACCGCGAGCGGGAAATCGTCGGGCTGCGGGGTCAGGTGCTCGAGCAGCGCGATGGCTTCCGCATCCTGCTCCGCGTCGAGGACCATGCTCGGAAAAGCATTGCGGCGTAAAAAGCCCTGCAGTGCGAGGAGTCGCGGGTTGCCGGCCGCACCGAGAAGCACGACACCTTGCCCGCTCTCGATCACCCAGACACGCCGCAAGATCAGCGCACGCATGATCTTTTCGCCGAGTTCGGCTTCGCCGATCATCAAGGAGCGGAGGGCGTCCGGCCGGAGCAGCAAGACTTCGACGTCTTCGACGACATGCGCATCGACCACTGCCGGCTTGCTCGAGAGCTGAGTCACGTCCGAGGTGAATTCTCCGCGCTGCGTATAGGTATGGATAAGGCGTTCGTGGCCGAGCCCATCGCGGCCGACGATGCGGACTTTGCCCGACAACAAAACAAACATGCCGGGGCAGAGGCTGCCCGCGCGGTAGAGCAGTTCGCCCTTCGCGTAGCGCGACAAGGTGCCGAAGCGCCGGATCCTGTCGAGCTCCGCATCGTTCAGGACCGGGAAAATCTGGTTGTAACGAGGGTGATCCCGGACGCCGGGGCCGTCCAGCAACTCACCGTTATCCGTTCCGCTTGCATTCCCCGCCAGCTTATCGACGGGCATCCCGCCCTCGGGCGCCGATTCGCTGCTCATCGTGGATTCTCCGAGAGTAGTCGAGTATCGCGGCCGATTCTGACATCTTTGTTTGTCGCCGGATAGTCGAGAATCGGCCCGACACGCGGCGGCACCGTTGCGAAGCAACGGGAATCAATCGCTCTCCAGACCGACAAACACTACGTGCCGATCCGCTGAGCGCTAACCGCGATGTCGCAGCCCTTTTTCACGATGGGACATTCGACCCGAAGCCTGACCGAGTTCATCGGCTTGCTCAAGGGCTCGGGAGTAGAACTGCTCGTCGATGTGCGCAGCTTGCGACCGTCTCCGGTGTGGTTGCCGTAGTGATGTTGACTCAATGGTTGCTATCGTTATAGCCCACTATTCAAAGGCATCGACGCCTCGCACCAGTCGTTCAGCCAGGCGCGGGTGACGCAGTTGCTCAAGCCACCATTGGAGCGCGCGACCCTCGCCATCTTCGTTGCTGCGCCAGCCGACATAGAGCAGGTTCGGCTCGCGGGGGTCAGCGGTGAGTTTCTCCACCAGTTCGCCGCGCTCCAGCAACGAGGCTACACGATGCTTCGGCAACCAGCCGACGCCCAGAGTGTCGCGCTGTGCGAGTGTCTTGGCACGCATGCTCGGCACGGCCAGCGTGGGTTGCCCGCCAAGCATGCCGTACGCACGGCCTGCAGCAATTCGTGCAGAGTCAGCCCCGACCACCGCGCGGTGCCGGCGGATCTCTGTATGCGGCAAGCAAGGCAGCGCTGATCTCGCTGGCCAAGACGCTGTCGGGTGAGCTGCTCAGCTCCGGCATCCGCGTGAACGTGGTCAGCCCCGGCCCGGTGACGACGCCGCTGTACGGCAAGCTCGGCATGGACGCCGACACCCTGTCGGCCACCGCCGCGCACATCCAGAGCCAGATCCCGCTGGGCCGCTTCGGTCAACCGGCGGAGGTGGCCTCCACGGTGCTGCACCTGTCGGCACCGGAATCGGCCTTCATCGTCGGTACGGAAATCATCACGGACGGTGGCATGAGCCAACTGTAAGCCGTCTCGCAGCTGACTCGGCGCCTCGGCCTCGAGGCGCCGCCATGTTTTCAACTCTGGAGTTGACGATGGGTCCGTTCAAGGATCGCGATCAGGCGGGGCGGCAGCGGATGCTCCGCAAGCACTGCCGGCAAGCGCGTGATGACCGCTTGGCCGATAGGTAGGCTGATGCCGAATTCCAGCAGCAGACCATGTATCTGATTGATCTTCGGCGGGCGTGCTGCCGTCAGACGCATGCTGTACATGGCGACGTTAGCGGCTGTTCGCTTCAACCCCGTGATCTCGACCTTCTATCATCGGCTCGCCGCCACCGGTAAGCCAAACAAGATGGTTCTGGTTGCCTGTATGCGGAAGCTGCTAACGATCCTCAATGCCATCGCAAAGACAGGAAAGCCGCGGGATGAATCCATCCACACGGCTTGACTGGTAAGACAATTGCTCATTACCCCCGCGGCGATGGTTTGCCGCGGGCGTTGTTTGTAAATGCCGGTGTGTCGCCGATGCAATTCCTATAA
>CAYPWK010000346.1:746-6395 GCA_964414365.1 uncultured Burkholderia sp. | reverse complement strand
GCCGATGAGCAGCGATAAGGAGGGCGTATACACACGCATTGACAGCAGCGCTCGTACAGCCTGCTGACAGGTTCGGCGCATACCGAGCGGATCTGCCAACCAGCGCCGCTCGCCATACTCAAGGCCCCCCCGCAGCGGAAATCTTTGCATTACTTCGCCGACCTCGTGCTGCAACTCACGATTTTGCGGGAGGCGCGTGAGGTGATTCGCGACGGCTGTCCAACTCGCCAGAGCGCCGAACAAGCCGTCGACCGCGCGCTGCAGTAGCGGAGAATGATAGCGAAGCTCAGAAGATTCGCCGATCGCTTGGTCTATGGCAGGATCGAGCGCAATGACCCGCCTGATTAGCTCGCGTCGAACGGGCTGAGCATCCGGCCGCCCCGGCCCACCCTCAGCCAACGCGCCTACAAATCGACCCGTGATTTCGGCCGCCAAGGGTGCAAGTAGCAAAGCCAAACGCCGCCGCGCACCGCCGAAATCCGTCAAGGCGAGTACGGCTCCCGCGCAGACGATACCAATGGAGATTTCGCTCGCACGATAGACGGCTAACATGAAAACTTGCGCGTCTGGGCCACCGGTGGCTCCTAGCTCTGCGCTCGCGATGATGGCGGCTGTGTAGCCTGCGAGCGCCGCCGCGTACGAGGCGAAATTGCGCAACAGCGTAGCGACCAGAGTGCACCCGGCTCCCCACAGCGCGAGGGCAATGAGGAATGCACCACGATTCTGAACAAAGCAGGCCGTCAGTACCACGATGATCAGCGCGCCAAGCACCGTCCCGATCAACCGAAACCAGCCCTTGCGTAGCGAAGCACCCAGGCTTGGCTGACAGACGATCGCCGCTGAAGTCCCCGCCCAATACGCACTATCGAGTTGTAACCAGAACGCGAAATACAGTGCGAGACACACCGACGCCGACAGCCTCAAGCCAAAGACCAATGCGGGAATCGCTTCGCTCACTTTTCTTCCGAATGCCCCTGCATCAAACAGCGTGCGCCACCGATGCGTCGAGCTCACGCCGTTCATGAGGATTTTTCCCTAACGCCAGAGATTCGTTCGGGCGAGGTCAATCACCTCGTCGCCTCGGCCACTGAGAATGGCTTTCACCATGTAGAGGGTAAAGCCTTTTGCCATCTCAACGGCGATGGAGGGCGGCATCGCCAGCTCTGTGCGATTGACGACAACATCCACCAGAACCGGTCCGTCGAGATCGAGGGATTCGGCGATGCCCTCCTCCACTTCACCTGCATCTTCGAGCCGGATTGCGCGGATGCCCACCTGTTTGGCCATATTCGCAAAATTCGGATTCTCGAGCTCCGTGCCCGTGCTGATGAATCCGGAAGACTTCTGCTCGATCTCGATGAAGCCCAGGGCACTGTTGTTGAATACGACGACTTTGACGGGCAGCCGTCGCTGCACGAGCGTCAAAAGGTCGCCCATCAGCATGGCGAAACCTCCATCACCGGACAAAGAAACGACCTGCCTGTCGGGAAAGGCCGCTTGCGCGCCGATTGACTGCGCCATGGCATTGGCCATGGAGTCAAATGTGCCTCCGCACCCGCCGCAAAGGCCGCGACCTCCTCATGCCTGACATGAATCCACTCGATCTTTCCCTGACGACGCAGCGAATCTGTCAGGCCATTCAGGCTGTCACCGACGATGCCATAGACCCGTTTCACACCTGCCGTTGCGAGTACTTCAGCAAATTGATCCGCAACTGTTCTTACCATGGTACTTCCCTCCGGCTGAATCGGACTGCGTAAAGCGCAAGTGCGATCGCACCAGATGCAGCGAGGCGAATCGATTGTAGGAAGGTATTGGGCCGGCCCATTTGATTCGGGGCCTGGCAGGGATGCACTCGTGCCGACTGACAGGAGTCAATCGATCGCTACCTTCCTGCAATCGACTCGATTCCATGAGTCTGGTGGAATTTCTCACAGTCTCACTATTGCTGTGAATACAGGATGAGCGATGCATACCAGCGGAATTGACGATGCATTCAAGCAACACCCGCGGCGCAGTTTAAGAACTGAAGCGATGATCACTGCTGCCGCGCAGCGAGACTTCGTGCGCGGCGCACTCAGGTCGTCTGTCCTCGACCGCACGCGTGCATTGGTTTTATTGGGCCTTCTTATCTCCCCGGTAGCGGCTTGGGCTGATAATGTTGAGACCCCCGACAAAGCCGATGCCGGAGACAATTCCGAGAGCAGCAGTTCCAATGCAGCAAACAATCCGGCGGAGCCGAGGTTTACCCTGCAATACTGGAACTATTACGCACCGTCCTTGAACGAGCTGGGCGGCGGTGCCGAGAACGGGGCGCTGCGAAGCTTGATTCCGTTCACAATCGCTGGCGTTCAGCAAATCATGCACATCAATCCGTCGGTAGTCACAAACCCGACGGCGACAAGTGGACCGCGTACCGGTCTCGGTGACACACAACTCTACAATTACACTCTCGGCAAGTTTGACGTCGGTCTGCCGCAGAAAGTCACCTTCGGTCTTGGGCCCCTCATCGCGATTCCGACGAGCACTAGCCGCAATTTTGGCACAATCAAGCTGCAGGCTGGCGCCGCAGGGATCATTCTTGCGCCTCAGAGTTGGGGTCTTCTGGGTGTTCTGGGGACTTATCAGCAAACGCTGTCGGGAGCCAGTTCTCACGTGACGGTCGCGCAGCCGCTGATCTTCTTCAATCTGCCTCACGGATATTATCTTCGCTCGTCGGCCCCCATGACCTTCGACACGGGCAATCACACGTCTGCCGTCCCAGTCGGGCTCGGCCTCGGAAAGGTAATTCAGCTCGAGGGCGGCCACACACTGAATGTCTATGCTGAGGCACAACCCTCGCTCTACCGCGATGGCGTGGGTGCACCGAATTACCAGGTTTTCACCGGCATCTCATTACAGTTAGCGCCGAGCTTCACGAGTCGCTGGAACATTTTTTGAGCGGACTCGCGATCACAGTGACTCCCACTGGTTGAATTGCCCGACTCGGCTCTCAATGCTGAGACCCGCGCATGCATTCTTTTGTGCGCTGTTCTAACTGGATCAGGATCGAGTAGCGGACTCGTCGTGTCAACTTACAGGAAGGTATCGGTCGATACCATCCTGTAATCGACTCGCTTCCCAGTGCTTGGTTAGATTTCTCACAGCCGCATTGTTTCTGTATCCGCCATGTATCAAACCAAGTCGCTTGTAATGAGCACTCTTCCAATTGAGAGGGCCGTTACATGAATACGCTTCGTATCACATCGGTACTCATTGCTTTCATCCAGGCGCTGAGCGCCGCGCGGTGCGCTCCATTTCTCATGAAGCCGTCGGGGGAACGCTCGTGATAGACACTGTCTTGGGTGCGGTCCTTCCAATGGTCGTCACCATCCTGCTCGGCTTCGTGGCGGCGTGGCACCACGATTTCGGCCCAAAGGATGCGCCGATTCTGAATCGGATGGTGCTGGTTTATGCCGTACCGCTGGCGCTCTTTGCCGGTACTGTGACAACCTCGCGCGCACAACTGAGTCAGGACATTCCTCTGGTCATCGCGTTAGGTGTGTCCATTATCGGATTGTACGGATTGGTTTTGCTAGTGTGTCGCTGGACTTTGCGCCTACCGATGAACATCTGTGCGCTGGCCGCGCTGACGGCGGCTGCGCCAGCAGTACCCTTCGTAGGTCCGGCCATCCTCGGAGATCTATTCGGAAGCTCCAGCGCCATTCCGATCGCGATCGCCAGTCTCGTAATCAACCTGACGGTCGTTCCGGTCACGCTTCTCCTGCTGTCACTGAATGCGATAGAAGGAGGCTCACCTGGGACGAGCATGGCTGCGCATCGGGGGAACTCCCCGGCCAACCATCAACTGTCGCAGCTCTCGATTCTCACGTCCAAACTCTCCGAAACAATCAAGGAGCCGATTGTTTGGGCGCCCGTTCTCGGCTTCGTGTTCGTGCTGGCTGGCCTGCGTATTCCTCAGATCATCGTCCACTCACTATCTATGCTGGGGCAAGCATCTGGTGGCGTCGCCCTGTTCGCCTCCGGAATTGTCCTTGCCGCGGCCCCTATCAAAGTCAGTGGGAGGGTGCTGTTAAGTGTCTTCCTGAAAATCATTCTGCAGCCCGCGCTCGTGCTCGTCGCGTTGCGATGGCTCGGCTATCGCAATCCCATTGTCAACGAGGCGGTGCTCACGGCGGCGATTCCATGCATGCCGATCGTGATCATGTTTGCCCTCAAGTACCACGTCGCAGAGTCGGAAGCCGCCTCTACTGTGCTGCTCAGCGTCATCGGCTCGGTGATCACGATGGGGATCTTCCTCCTATTTACATCCTAGCAAGCAAACCATTAGTACACGGAGTATGTCGTCATGACTCAAGTTGAATCCCTCGCAAGATATGCTGCCCGTGCCGAGTTCTCGGACTTATCGAGCCAATCTCGTGCGCAATTGCCGATTCACATTCTCGATTGCCTCGGTTGCTGCATTGCCGCCATCGGCGCAGGCCCCATCGAGGCGTGTCGCCAGCAAGTTGCGGAGTTCGGTGGATCTGGTCCGTGCAAGCTCATCGGCGGCGGTAGTGCCAACCCACTCTACGCAGCCTTTTGGAACACGGCGCTCGTGCGCTACGTCGATTTCATGGACAACTTCCTTGCGCAATCTGAAACCTGTCACACGGCGGACAATTTCGGCGTGGCACTGACCATCGCCGACTATGTAGGAGGTAGCGGTCGCGACCTAATGCTGGCAGTTGCGTTGGGCTACACCGTGCAGTCACGCTTTGTTGATCACGCCAACTTCATGACCCGCGGCTTCGACCACACGTCGCAATTGGCCTTCTCACACAACGCTGCGGCGGGACGACTGCTGGGCTTAACCGACCAGAAAATTGGCCATGCGATCGCGATGGCAGCGGTTAGCGATGCGTCCTTCGCCGTGGTTCGAGCGAAGCCGCTGTCACAGTGGAAGGGACTGGCCTCCGCGCAGTCGGCACTCGGTGCTATGAATACGCTCTTTCTCGCCAGCCGCGGCGTGGAGGGGCCACTGCACGTCATCGAGGGCTCGCTGGGCATTGACCACCTTTTGGGGATGAAAATCGACATCGACTGGGAGCATCTGGGGTATGAGGGCGTCCTCGAGAGCACCATCAAAAAATACAACGCGATGATTCACACGCAGTCCGCGATTCATTGCATGGTCGAACTCGTCCGGCAAAACAAAATCGACCCCGGCAAGGTGCTTTCCATCGAGGCTGAGGTGTTCCAACTCTGCTACGACTTCGCCGGTGGAGGCCTCTACGGCGTGGATAAGGTCGTCCGGACGAAGGAACAGGCGGATCACAACCTGCCGTACTTGCTGGCGGTAGCGCTCCTCGATGGCGATGTGATGCCAGCGCAATTCAAGCCGGACCGCGTCATCAAACCGGACGTGCAGGGCTTGCTGAAGAAGGTATCGGTTCGGCCGAACCACGACTACACCGATCTGTATCCGCGGAAAATGCCGGCGAAAATTACCATCCGACTCACGGATGGGAAGGTGATCAACCATGAGGTTCAGGACTATCCCGGCCTGGCTTCCCATCCATTCACATGGGAGGACTCGGTCGAGAAATTCGACAGACTCGTCGATGGCCGAGTCGATATCGGGCTGAGCCGCGAAATCAAGGATGCCGT
>CAYPWK010000346.1:0-736 GCA_964414365.1 uncultured Burkholderia sp. | reverse complement strand
GGATCTCACGAAACTGCTCAGCTCCGTCAAAGCAGAATCGATGAGTGCTGCGGCGCAGACCAAGCACCGCTCCGTCAGAGGGTAACCGGCTCCTCCCTCGGAGAACTCCCTCGGTAACCGATTCAACACGCCCAATCTAAAGGAGAGACTCAAATGGCCATTACGCGCGACTCACCCGCTCAATCTAAGAGAGAAACTCACACGGCTATTACGCCCGACGTCGTTCGCAATATCTTCAAAGGCCTGGAGACCGGCGACGGCACCGACTTCTTCAAACACGTTGCTGACGATGTCGACTGGATCGTGATGGGTACTCACCCTCTCGCAGGTCACTACCCTAGCAAGAAGGCGTTCATTGCGGGCACGTTCGACAAACTCGCTCAGGTCCTTCCACAGGGCGCACAACTCCACGTGGAATACCTGATCGTCAAGGACGATCAAGCGGTCGTCGAGCTTCATTCACTGGCCACGGCCAAGAACGGTATGCGGTTCGATAACCGTTACTGCTGGGTCGTGTATTTCCAAGACGGTGTAATCGTGCGCATACGCGCGTACCTCGACTCGGCCATGGTCGCCCGATTGTTCGAGGAAAACCCGCTCGCGTGAGGCGAATTCTCGACCACCAGTGAATCTCAAGGAGATCTAGCGATGATTACGATTGAGTTAGACGAAAAACTGAATCGGGCATTTATGCGCAGTCTCAGATGGCTTAGTGAGCTGTTCACCGCCATCGCGG
>CAYPWK010000345.1:0-6398 GCA_964414365.1 uncultured Burkholderia sp. | reverse complement strand
GGGCGGCTTCGTGCCGCTTGTGTCCTCAACGTCGAGCGGAAGGGCGTCGATGACGCGACATCTGTGAGTTGTGAAACCAATTATTTCCGGCAGCAAGGCTTCCTTTCAGCGGGTGCTGTCCGACCCACAACTGCCTTTCGATGCAACACGAGGGCTATGGCCGGTTGCAACGGGGAACGGCCGTTCGCGGGTGCGCGCCGTGAAAAGGTGGCGCGTTCCAGCGGGTGCAAGCCCGCCCGGCAACCTCCAGCCGGGACGCTCGTCAGTTGTGATCATCCAGCGGTGCGGGCCTTTATGAAGCGAGGGCGGTTGTAGCTCGCGATCGTGCACCACACGCGAGCCCTGATCAGGGAGCTGTCGTCGTGAGAGCAGAGAAATCCCTTCTCAATCGTATCGATACACGCCTTGGCCCGTTTTGCGTCCGAGGTGTCCAGCAGCCACCAATTCACGCAGTAGCGGGCATGCGCGATATTTCGAATCCCCGAAATCGTTTAGAAACACCTCCATCACAGACAAGCAGACGTCAAGCCCGATGAGGTCCGCGAGCGCAAGTGGACCAAGCGGATGGTTGGCGCCAAGGTGCAGGCCCGCATCGATTTCCTCAGCGGTGGCGACGTTCTCGGCGAGCACGTAAAACGCCTCGTTGATCATCGGCACTAGGATGCGATTCACTACGAACCCCGGCGAGTTCTTGACGCTGATCGGTGATTTGCCGAGTTGCACGGTCAGTTCGCGCACCGTCTCTGCAGTCGTGGCGCCAGTCCGCAAGCCGCGGATAATCTCAACGAGCGGCATGAGAGGCACCGGATTGAAGAAGTGCATGCCGATGAAGCGGGAGGGAGCGGCAAGCGTGGCGCCAAGCGCTGTTATGGAGATTGACGACGTATTAGAGGCGAGGATGGCCTCAGGGCGCACGACGGATTCGACTTGTTTGAAGATGCGAGTCTTTAGAGCGAAATCCTCGGCGGCGGCTTCGATGATGAGATCTGCAGCGGCGAGACGCGCATAATCGGTCGAGGTCTCGATGCGCGCAAGCGCGCCCTCTCGCGCGGCCGCGTCAAGCTTGCCTTTGGCGACCAACCGATCCAGGCTCGCCGTCAACGTCGCCATCCCCTTGACTAGTGCAGCGTCGTTGATATCGACCAAAACCACGTCGTGTCCGGAGACAGCGGCGGTCTGCGCGATCCCGTTGCCCATCGTGCCCGCACCGACGACACCCAATGTTTCGATTTTCACTGTCAGCTCCTGATCAGGAAGGAAGGTTGCTGATGGTCTCGCACCCAGCGTCTAATGCGAGCTCAGGTTGCCGCTTTAGCGACCGCCGCGGGAGCGGAGCGGTTCGCCAGCAGCAGTGCGATCGCGCAGGACCCGATGCGGGACTCGCGCGAGTCGGTGCGGCTCGTCAAAATGATCGGTACGCCGGCGCCGAGCACGATGCCGGCACTGGCGGCACCCCCGAGGGACTCGAGCTGCTTGGCCAGCATGTTGCCGCTCTCCAGGTCCGGCACCACGAGCACGTCGGCGCAGCCGGCCACCGGGGAAACAATGCCTTTGACTCGCGCGGCGGCAGCGGACATCGCGTTATCGAACGCCAGCGGTCCGTCCAGTACCGCACCGGCGATCTGCCCTCGGTCGGCCATCTTGCACAAGGCCGCGGCATCGAGCGTCGAAGGCATCCGCGAATTTACGGTCTCTACCGCAGCGAGTATCGCGACCCGCGGCTCGGTTACACCGATCGCATGCGCAAGATCCACTGCGTTGCGGATGATGTCCGCCTTCTCGTCGAGCGTCGGTGCCAGGTTTATGGCTGCATCGGTGATGATGAACGGTCTTGGGTAGGAGGGTGTCTGCATCACGAAGCAGTGGCTGATGCACCTGCCGGTGCGTAGTGCGCTAGCGACTACGGCGCTCACCAGCTCATCGGTATCGAGGCTGCCTTTCATCAGCGCGGCGACCTTGTCGTCGAGCGCCAGGTCGATCGCGCGCGCCGCAGCAGCATGACTGTGCGGCACGTCCTCGACGGTCAGCGCACCGATGTCAACCTGCATTGCATCAGCAAGTGCATGGATGCGATTTCGGGGGCCAACCAACACCGGCTCGATGAGACCGGCCGATTGCCCATCCAGTGCCGCGCTGAGGCTAGGTTCGTCGCACGGATGCACGACGGCGATGCGGACGCGACCGAGGGGGCGGACGTGTTGCAGCAGCCGGTGCAGGCCATCGCCAACTGTGATGCGCACCTCGGGCAGCGTGCCGCGAGGACGCTCAATGCGCTCGGTTGGCGCGATGACATTGGCCTCGCCGGATATGACTGTGCGGCCGTCCTGGTTCACACAGGTGCAGTCCAGTGTCAAACGGTGCGTAGCCTCATCGCGGGATGTGACGACAACCGCGATGGTCAACGTGTCGCCGACCCGCACGGGCGCATGGAACTTGAGCGTTTGCCCCGCGTAGATCGTGCCGGGTCCAGGCAGCCGGGTGCCCAGTACCGCCGAGATCAGCGCCGCGCCCCACATGCCGTGTGCGATGACGCCGTGAAAACGTGTCGACGCCGCGAACTCCGCATCCATGTGCTGCGGGTTGATGTCGCCGGACATCGCGGCGAACAGCTGGATATCGGCTGCGGTCAGCGTACGTTCGATGCTGGCGCTGTCGCCGATGGCGATCTCGTCAAAGGTCCGGTTTCGTATGACTTGGAGGTCGTCGTATCGGAGAGGAGGGAGCATGGTAGGTCTCGCGAGTCATGTTATTGGCCAGACGGGGCGTCTCGCATGTGTCACGCGAGAATGTGGAAGCCCGCATCCACATAGTGCGTGTCGCCTGTGATCGAAAGCGCAGCATCGCTAACCAGGAAGGCAGACAGCCCGGCAATGTCCTCTAGCCGGACAGGTTGGCGCAGCGGAGCACGCTGGCGCGCGTCGGCGAGCAATTGCTCGAAGTCCGGAATGCCTGATGCCGCGCGCGTTTCAATCGGCCCGGGGGAGACAGCGTTGACACGAATGCCGCGTGGGCCGAGTTCAGTCGCGAGATAGCGCACGCTTGCTTCGAGCGCCGCCTTGACCGGACCCATCACGCCGTAGTGCGGCACCACTTCTTCCGCGCCCAGGTAACTCATGGTGACGAGGCTGCCTCCGCGGTCCATCAGTGGCTCGCACAGACGCGCCATTTGAATGAACGAGTGGCAGGAGATCGTCATCGAGCGCGCAAAGCCCTGCGCGGAGCTGTCGGTGACGCGGCCGCGGAGGTCGGCAGGCGGGGCATAGGCGATTGAATGTAGCGCGAAGTCGAGACGGCCCCAATGTTCCTTGATGGCGGCGAAAACTGACTCAATGGCGCCAGCCTGCTCGACGTCAAGCGGCATTGCAAACGCATCGAGCGCCTGCGCGAGCGGCTCCACATAAGGCTTTGCCTTGTCGTTTTGCCAGGTCACGGCGAGCTCTGCGCCGAGTGCACGAAAAAGCCGCGCGCAGCCGTAGGCGATGCTGTGTTCGTTGGCGATGCCGACGACAAGACCCTTGCGGCCGGCGAGAAGGGAGGGAGCTAGCGTATCCATTCATTTCTCCAACACATAGTGGCCGGGCGCGTCGGCTATCGGGCCACGGCCCGGCAACCCCACGGACGGCGCGTTCACTGGGGGCCCTGAATGTGCCCGCAGCCAATCGTGCCACGCGGGCCACCACGACCCTTCAAGACGCGGCGCTACGGCGCACCAGCGGTCGGCATCGAGTCTGGGCGCACCCGCAGGAGCAGTCAGCAGTTGATAGTGGCGATGCGGATGCCCGGGTGGGCTCACAATTCCCGCGTTGTGCCCACCACTCGTCAAAGCGAAGGTGATTTCGGCTCCAGTCAAGTAATGAAGCTTGTAGACCGACCGCCATGGAGCCACGTGGTCGGTCAGCGTCCCGACCAGGAATACTGGCAGCTCGATATCGGCAAGCGATACCGGCCGTCCCCCCACTCGATAGCGGCTTTGGGCGAGATCGTCGTGGAGGAAAAAGCCGCGCAGGTACTCGGAATGCATGCGAGCCGGCAATCGCGTCGCGTCGGCATTCCAGGCCATCAGTGCGTTCACGGTCTCGGATTTGCCGAGCAGATAGTGATTGACGAGACGGGACCAAAGCAGGTCGTATGAGCGAAGTATCTGGAACGCCCCCGCCATCTGAAAACCGCTCAGGTATCCCCTGTCAGCCATTTGCGCTTCCAGCATGCTGACCTCACTCTCGTCGATAAAGAGACTCAGTTCGCCGGGCTCGCTGAAGTTAGTCTGGGTAGCGAGCAGCGTGAGCGATGCCAGCCGATCGTCATGGTCGCGTGCCATCGCCGCCGCTGCGGTGGCAAGCAGTGTTCCGCCCAGACAATAGCCGAGCGCGTGCACTTTTCTCTCAGGCACGATCCGGCAAACTGCATCGAGCGCCGCTCCCACCCCGAGGCGCAAATAGTCGTCCATGCCAAGGTCGCGATCCTCCGCAGTCGGGTTCTTCCATGAGATACAAAATACGGTGTGCCCCTGATCGACCAGATACTTCACCAACGACTCGGCAGGCGTCAGGTCCAGGATGTAGTACTTCATGATCCACGCTGGCACGAGAAGAACCGGCTCCGGGCAGACGGCGCTTGTCGTCGGCGCATACTGGATCAATTCGATCAGGCGGTTCCTCAGCACTACTTTGCCGGTGGTGGCGGCAACGTCGCGACCGACATCGAAATGATCGGCGCCGGGAGGAGGCAATCTGGCAGCGACTCGCTGTGCATCCTGGATGAAATTGAGCGCGCCGCGTATTAGGTTCCAGCCGCCTTCTTCCATCGTCTGCCTGAGGACTGTGGGGTTGGTCCATAGTCCGTTGCCGGGTGACGTGACGTCCAGTAACTGGCGGGCTGTGAACGACACCATGTCCTGATGATGATGATCGACACCCATCACGCCTTGCGTTGCTGCGGCCCACCATTGCTCGGTCAGCAGGAATGACTGATGAAGAAGGTTATAGGGCCAGCGCAGCCATTCGTCGCTAGCGAAGCGCTTGTCGTGCGCGGGCGGCTCGACGCAGCGACGCAGTTCGCCGGGACCGGCGATCATGCATTCGCCCGCATAGCGGATGAACTGGTCTGTGTATTCGAGGCCGAGCAGACTCAACTGGAGGCGCTTGCCTGGCGAGGCAAGGAGGTTCATTGCCCAGTCCCCTGCTGCCAGCAGTGCAGAGGCCACCGACAGGGTGCCAGTTGCGCGCCCGATGACTGCGCGAACCTTTCGGTCAAGGTCCAGGGCTTGCGGCGACGCGTACTTCGCCGAGGCCTGCACGGCCCGCTCACTTGGCTGGTCAAAAGTACCAGCGACAATTTCGGCGACCGACGGAAGTGAGGGAAATACGGGGGTTTCTAATGACGAGACTGTCGCTGCGGCGTTCATGGGCTGCTCCCGTTGATCGTGGAGATGCTGACAACGTTAGAGCGCTGCAATGCGAGACGCTTGATCCACGTCAACCGGAAAGATGTCCGCGCCAAGGGGTCTCTTTCTATGCCGCCGTCATCGTTGACCCCACGCGTGCGCCAAAGGTTGGCTGGTCTTGCTGGCGAGATAGATCAAGACGTGTCGTGAAAAGGGACTCGAAGGTCTCGGCGCGCCGCCTTGTCGAGGGTCGGCTCGGTCGGGACATGGGGCAACGGATCGTCCCTGGCTAAGTCCTGCCAGCACCTGCGGAATGGCCCTCGCATCGGTTGATGCACAACCCTCAGCGTAGGGGTACCCGACCGTCGAGTCGTCAGCGAAAGGTCGCCGTTTCGTCAAAGTCGAAAAAGAACCTCTGACGGCGCGCGGTCGGCGCCCGACAGCCCGCAACTCGGGCCCTGATCGCAACGCTTCACTTAGGGCAGGAGCATGGGCCGCGGTGCTGAGCGGCCCGTGTCGGGAAATTCTCACTTCCAGAACCGCGGAAGCGTCCTCCTCTAGCGATTCGATAGTCTAATAGAAGACCCGTATAGATCTATCGCGCATTCGCCGCGCGTTTGCCGACCGGGCCCGCTGGCAGGTCCAAGCGGTGTGAAGGCTTCTTGCGAGCGTTGAAGGGACAGTCGAATGTCGTGGGTAGCGTTGTATCGATTGGCCGCAAATGGCCGGACTCGGCCCCAGCCGAAACCCCGGCAGCGATCGAGCCTAAGCGGTTGTAGCGGCGCCCTCAGGCGAGGCGCGCCCGGTTCGAAGCCTGCCTCACTGCCCGATCTGCTTGCTGACCTGGTTTTCCTGCTGGTTCAGCGTGCGCTGTTCCTGCTTCGTGATGTGGCCACCGTCCTGGCTCGCCATCAGGCGCTCTTCCCGGCGAATCTTGTGATCGTCGCGATGGAGCTTCGCCGCCTCGGCATGCGTCATGTCCCCCTCGCGCACCTCATGGTGAATGCGGCGGTTC
>CAYPWK010000344.1:4483-6426 GCA_964414365.1 uncultured Burkholderia sp. | reverse complement strand
CGATGAAAGTACTGATTGTCGAGGACGACGCGGCGATCGCCGCCAACCTCTGCGACTACCTCGAAGGCATCGGCTATCGAATCGATGTGGCCGCAAGCGGCCACGCGGGCTTGCGCTTCGCGCTCGCCGAGACATGGGACGCCATCCTGCTCGATCTGACGCTGCCGGGCATCGACGGGCTGACGCTATGCCGCAAGCTGCGCGAAGAGGCCCATCGCGACACCCCTGTGCTGATGCTGACGGCGCGAGACCGGCTCGACGACAAGCTGGCGGGATTCGAGCACGGCGCGGACGACTATCTGGTCAAGCCATTTTCTCTAAAGGAAGTCGGTGCGAGGCTCGGCGCGCTGATCAAGCGCTACCGCGGCGAAGTCGCGGCGCGCGAGCTATGTTTTGCCGACGTGCGCCTTGATCTGGCGACGCTCGCCGTCGAGCGGGCTGGCCGCCCGATCAAGCTTCAACCGAAGTGCCTCCAGCTGCTGCGTATTCTGATGCAATCGCCAAACCGGGTATTCGGGCATGCGGAGCTCGAGGCCGAAGTCTGGGGGGAAACCCTGCCGGCCAGCGACACATTGCGCACGCATATCTATACGCTGCGCAAGGCCTTGACGCAGCAAGGCGAGGCCGAGCTCATCGAAACGGTTCACGGGCTCGGCTACCGGCTCGCCGCGGGCGGAAAAAATGCGGCGTAGCCTGCGCTTCAAAGTCGCGCTCGTCTTCTCGGCGCTGGCGATTGTGCTGCTCGTCGCGCAGGCAATCGGCGTCAGAGTGCTGGCGGAAGCACACGAAGAACGGCTCATCGACTCCTTGATCCACGACGACATGGCCGGCGCGCTGCGCCGCTACCATGCGGGCGAGACCCCGCTGCCGCCGTTCGATGCCGCGCTCGGCGGCTATGTCTCGACGGCGGATAGGCAGCCGATCGCGCTGCCCGCAAACGTGGGCCGCCTGCGGAATGGAGTCCACGAGATTATCCTCGAGGGGCGCGAGATTCATGTGGCCGTCGTCCCGTTCGACTCGGCGCGGCTTTACCGAGTCTACGATTTCAGCGTCTACGAAGAGCACTTCAAGGCAGTGATCAACGCGCTGATGGCCGGCACGGGTGTGTTCGCGCTATTGTCGATCTGGCTCGCGTTCGGGCTTTCCGCGCTGCTCGTGCGCCAGGTCGCCGGCCTCGCTCGTCAGGTGAAATCGCTGCGGCACGAAGGCTCGGCCCCGATCAACCCCGGCAAGTACGATGAAGAGGAACTCGTCGACCTCGTGGAGGCGTTCAACGATTATCACCGGCGCATGGAGAGCGCGATCGAGCGCGAGAAGGAGTTCACGAGCAATGTCAGCCACGAGTTGCGCACGCCACTCACTACGATAAAAACGAGCTGCGAGTTGCTCGACGAGGATCCGGCGATCGTCGGCAAATCGCGCGCCCGGCTCGGCCAGATCGATCGCGCCGCCGACGCGATGCGCAAGCTCGTCGACGCCTTGCTGTTGCTCGCCCGTGAGGAGTCGGCCACGCACTCGGGACCGGAGCCGCTTGCGCGCATCGTCGCGGACGCTTTACAGCCGTTCGAAGAGACGCTGAAGGCCAAAGGCATCGTTGCCGTCGTCGACATCGACGATGCCACGCGTGTCGACGTCAACGCGGCAGCGCTCGCAATCGTGCTGTCCAACTTGGTCGACAATGCCGTCCGCCATACCGACGGCGGGCAGATCTGCATCGCGTGGGAAGAGGGGCGGCTGCAGATCGAGGACACGGGCCGCGGAATCGCGGAGGAGGCGCTACCGCATGTTTTCGAGCGATTCTACAGAGGCCAGTCGGCTTCAACCGATGCGCGCGGGTTGGGTCTGGGCCTCGCGATCGTGCGCACGCTATGCGAACGGTACGGCTGGGAGGTGACGATCGAAAGCGAGAGCGGACGCGGCACTCGCCTCTCGCTGCGCTTGCC
>CAYPWK010000344.1:0-4383 GCA_964414365.1 uncultured Burkholderia sp. | reverse complement strand
CGGTGCGGTGGAACGGCGAGATGCTGACCTTCGCGGCCTGGTACTACAGCCCGGCGCTCGATATCGCGCGCGCGCAGTGGGGCACGGCCAAAGCCGGCATCGATGTCGCCAATGCCGTGCCAAACCCTGTCCTTACGTTGCCATTCCAATACGCGACGCCGAACCCGGGTCCGGGCGCGCCGTATACAGCTGGCCCGGCCCTCGATATTCCAATCGAGACCGCGCATAAGCGCGGCTATCGCGTCGATCAGGCATCGCACCTGTCGGAAGCCGCGCGTCTTTCCATCGAAAATGAAGCATGGAAAGTCCGCTCGCAGGTGCGAGCCGCGCTGCTCGCGCTCTACGCCGCTCGCGAGCATATTGCCTTTCTATCCCGCAAGGCCGAGGCGGAGCGGCGGATCGCCGAGATGAGCAGGAAGCGGCTGGCGGTGGGCCAGTTCTCACGCCCCGAAATCGATGCCGCGGTAATGGCCGATACTCAGGCACAAACCGATCTGGCCGCAGCGCGTAGCGCAGCGGACGACGCGCGCGCGCAGCTCGCGACGGCCATCGGCGTGCCCGTCGCGGCACTCGACGGCATCGAGCCCGACTTCGACGCATTCGCTGCCGCTCCGCCACCACCGCCGCCCGCGGGCGCGCGGCGCGAGGCGATTTTCCATCGCGCCGACCTGCTTGCATCGCTCGCCGACTACGCCGCGGCGGAGTCGGCACTTCAGCTCGAAGTGGCGAAACAGTATCCGGACATCCACCTCGGTCCCGGATACTCGTACGACACGGGCACCAATCGGATTGCGTTCGGACTTGCCGGCCTCACGTTGCCGATCTTCGATCAGAACCAAGGCGGCATCCGCGAGGCCGAGGCCAAGCGCAAGGAAGCGGCGGCCCGGACGGCGGCGTTGCAAGACGCAATCCTCGGCGAGCTCGATCACGCGCTCGCGCGTTACCGGTCGAGCCTCGAGGCGCTGCGCTTATCCGACGCGCACTCGGCCAGCGCCCGCCGGCAGCTCGACAGTGAGGCCGCGGCCTTCGCCGTCGGGGACGCGGACCGTCTGACGTATACGCAAGCAGTGGCGGACTATCAAACGAGCGAGATTGCCCACTTGGACGCCATGGTCGCCGTACAGCAGGCCGCCGGCGCACTTGAGGACGCCATGCAGCAGCCTCTCGGGCACGCGGCGGTCACTTACACCCTCACCAAAGCGATACCGCGATGAAGCGCAGATTGATCTTCTTCTCCGTGGTCTCACTGGCCCTGGCGGGCGGCGCCGGCTGGTACATCTATCGGACGCTCGCCGCCTCGAGCGCACGTTCGCCCATCGCGATCGCGCAATCGGGCCCGCAGCCGGCCGTGCGAACGGTGAATGGGGAATCCGTAGTCGTCGTCAGCCGAGAGGCTCAGCGAGCGAGCCACATCTTGGTCGCGCCGCTCGCCGTGGTGACCGAACAGCCGGATATCGCTGCCTACGCGACGGTGATCGACCTGCAGCCGCTCTTCGATCTGCGCAACCGGGTGGCGTCCGCGCGAGCGGACGTCGGTGCCTTCACGGCGCAGGCCGCGACTTCGCGCGAGCAGTACGAGCGCAGCCGCGCACTCTTCGCCGACGACCGCAACGTTTCGCGCAAGAGCTTGCAGGATGCAGAGTCGGCGATGCGGGCCGACGAAGCGAAACTGCAGTCGGCGAAGGCGACGCTGAGCGGGCTCGATGCAACGATGCGACAGCAGTTCGGCGAAGCGCTCGCCAACGCGACAATGACGCCGGCATCGAGCCTTTACGGACGCTTGCAGTCCGGGCAGGCGGTCGTCCTGCGCGTCACGCTGCCCGCCAGCTTCGCCGCAGGGGCGCCGGCCGATATCACGGTGCGGACTCCCGACGGCCAGTCCGTGCCGGCGCAGCGGCTATCCGCTTCTCCGATTGCGGATCCTGCCGTGCAGGGGAGCCCGTGGCTCTATCTGGCCGAGCGGACGCTCCCCGCCGGGTTACGCACGAGCGCAAGCGTGCCGACATCTCAAGCAGCGCGATCGGGCGTCCTGATCCCCGAGCAGGCGGTGGTTTGGTATGGCGGCGAGACGTGGGCCTATGTGCGCACGGCACCGGATCGCTTTACGCGGCGCTACGTGCCAGCCGGCGACGAGGAAAGCGACGGCTTCATCGTGACGTCCGGGTTCCACGCGGGAGACGAAATCGTCACGCAAGGCGCTCAGTTGCTGCTGTCCGAAGAGTTCAAGCCACAGGGGATTGTGACCGCGTGCAAGGATCCGCCCGAGTGCGACGACTGACCTGACGCGCGCGCCCGCGAGCCTTTTCAACGTCCTTCAGGATCCATGCTCAACTCGATCATCCGCTTCTCACTGCGCTTTCGCGGCGTCGCTTACGCGCTGGCGATCATCGCGGCCGGCTATGGTCTCTTTGCGCTGACGCGCGCGAAGCTCGATGTGTTTCCCGAGTTCGCTCCGCCCATGAGCATCGTGCAGACCGAAGCGCCGGGGTTGACGAGCGAGCAGGTCGAGACGCTCGTGACCCAGCCGATCGAAAACGCCTTGGGCGGT
This sequence comes from uncultured Burkholderia sp., assembly GCA_964414365.1. GTDB lineage: Bacteria > Pseudomonadota > Gammaproteobacteria > Burkholderiales > Burkholderiaceae > Trinickia. Next base: position 1,835 of record CAYPWK010000344.1, on the reverse strand, counting down.
CTCGTCGGCCTGCAATCGATGCGCTCGAGGTCCATGCAAGGCCTTTCGGCGATCACGATCGTATTCGACGGCCGTTCGGACGTCATGCAGGTCCGCCAGCTCGTCACCGAGCGCATCAATGGACTCTCCGCCACACTCCCTGCCGGCGTCCAGCCGCCGAGGCTGCTGCCGCTCACGACGGCGACGAGCGTCGTGCGCATGATCGGCCTTACGTCGAAGAAGCGCTCGTTGATGGATCTCTACGACGTTGCGCAGTGGACCGTCGCGCCACTACTGCTCAGCCTTTCCGGGGTGGCTGACGTCATCGTATTCGGCGGGGAGGCGCGGCAGATGCAGATCCAGGTCGATCCCGCAAGGCTCATGCGCTACGGGCTGTCGATCCAGGATGTGATCGCCGCGGCACGGCAATCTACGGGCGTACGCGGCGCGGGATTCGTCGAGAACGGCAACCAGCGGATCGCCGTCAATGCCGACGGTCAGATTGCCACACCCGGCAAGCTTGCCGGCGTCGTACTGCGCGCGAGCAACGGGGCGGCAGTCCGCCTCGGCGACGTCGCGAACGTGACCTGGGACAGCGCACCGCGCGTCGGCGCCGCATCGATCATGGGCAAGCCCGGCGTGCTGCTCCAGCTCGAAAGCCAATACGGCACCAACATGCTGGCCGTCACCCGGGACATCGAGAAAAAGCTGGCGGCGCTCGAGCCGCTGCTCGCGCGCCAAGGCGTCGATCTGACGGCGAACGTATTCCGGCCCGCCAATTTCATCGAGCGAGCCGTGAGCCACCTGCGCACGGCGCTCGTCGTGGGCGCGGTTCTCGTCATCGCGGTGCTGTTCCTGTTCCTGCTCAACGCTCGCACGGCGGTGATTTCCGCGGTGGCGATTCCGCTGTCGCTGCTCATTGCGATCATCGTGCTGACGTCGTTCGGCGTCAGCTTGAATACCATGACGCTCGGCGGTCTAGCCATTGCGCTCGGCGAGGTTGTCGACGACGCGATCATCGACGTCGAAAACATCTATCGGCGCCTGCGAGAAAACCGCGCGATGCCAAACCCGCTTTCGGCGTATCAGGTGGTGTTGCACGCCTCGCTCGAAGTGCGAAGCGCCGTGGTCTTCGCGACGTTCATCGTCATGCTGATCTTCCTGCCCGTGCTTACGCTCTCCGGCGTGGGAGGCAAGCTCTTCGCGCCGCTTGGCATCGCTTACATTCTGGCGGTCATGGCGTCCCTCGCCGTGGCGCTGACGCTGACACCCGCCATGGCTCTGGCGCTCCTTGCGCGTGGGCCGCTGCCCGAACGCGAGCCGCGCATGATCGCTCGTCTGAAGGCGCGCTATGCCGCACTGCTGGCAAGCGTCGAGCAGCATCTGAAGGCCGTCATTGCGACTGTCGCGCTTCTGTGCGTCGTATCGCTCGCGTCGCTTCCGTTCCTTAACGGCAATTTCATTCCCGAGCTGCGCGAGGAGCACTACATCGTCCACATGGGACTTCAGCCTGGCACCTCACTGACCGAGTCGATGCGTATCGGCGCCCGGGTATCCGACACGTTGATGCAGGTGCCGGGCGTGCGTCTCGTCGCGCAGCATGCAGGCCGCGCGTACGGTGTCGTCGATCCGGCCGGCGTCCAGCTCTCCGAGTTCGAGGTCGAGCTCGCGCCGATGAGCGCATCGGACCAACGGTTGGCCCTCTATCGCATCCGGCAGGCACTCGCGCGGTTTCCGGGGCTCATGACTTCAGTCAATACGTTTCTCGTCGAGCGCATCGACGAAACGATTTCCGGGGCGGCCGCTCCAGTAGTCGTGAACGTATTCGGCAACAACCTCGATATGATCGACCGCGC
>CAYPWK010000343.1:0-6434 GCA_964414365.1 uncultured Burkholderia sp. | reverse complement strand
AAGCACCGGAGCTCTCCAAGTTCGGATACCCCTGCGGTCCTCACCGGATGGATACGTTCATCTGGAACCCGCCCACCAATCGAAAGGGGCCACCTCTCGGTAGCCCCTTGCCGGTTGCAATCTTGTTCGGGATGAAATGCCAGCCCCGGCCTGCGTAGTTCTACCGACTACACCCCAGATGTGGAGTCCGGGCCAATACGGTGTATTATTACCTCAGATTGCATTTGTCCTAATTTGCTTCCGCGACTGTCCGAAATAGGACAGTAGCCGCCATGGCAGCACCTGAGCTCAACATCCAAAAGATGCCGTTGAGCACGAGACGGTCATTGGATCATTGGATCTGCTGCGCGCGATCTCGCGAACGACTAGCCCAGTCTCTCAAAAACTCTTCCTCCACGAAAACACCAATCCAACTGAGTACCCAATATACTTTCAGCTTGTCGTTGATTCTGGCGCCGTGCTATGAATTCGGCAATGCGAGTGTCACGTTGTCGATCAGCCGGGTCGAGCCGACGTAGGCTGCGGCGCACAGTGCCGCGGGACGACGCAGCGGACTTTCCGCGCGCTTGAGTGTATCGCAATCGACAAGCTCAAGGTACTGCAGCCGATCGACTGTACCCAAATGCCGTTTGGCTGTCGCAATCAGTTTTCCGACGTCGCGCTCTCCTGAGCGAAACACATCCACTGCGGCCGACAGTCCGCGACTGATAGCAAGGGCCCTCCGACGTTCCTCCTCGCTAAGATACCGGTTGCGACTGCTCATCGCGAGCCCGTCTGGTTCGCGAACGGTTGGCACCGTGACGATCTCGATCGGAAGATTGAGATCAATTGTTATCCGGCGCACGACCGCACATTGCTGAAAATCCTTTTGCCCGAAAAAGGCAACGTCCGGCTGCACCATGTTGAACAGCTTACATACAACCGTCGCGACACCGCGAAAGTGCCCAGGCCTGAAAGCTCCGCATAGAGGATTCGCGAGTTCGCCCGGTTCGACGAAGGTCTCGAACTGAGCCGGATAGACTTCCCGTGCACCCGGCGCGAAGACGATCGCAACGCCGGCATCGCGGCACAGTTTCTCATCGCGCAGGAAGTCGCGCGGATAGGTGCTGAGATCCTCGTTTGGCCCGAACTGCGTGGGATTGACAAAGATACTAACGATAGTGACGTCGCATTGAGCCCGGCTCGCTTCGACCAGCGCCAGGTGGCCGTCGTGCAGATAGCCCATCGTCGGCACGAACCCCACACGCTCGCCGTCCTTGCGCAACTCTGCGAGGGCGCGACGAAGCTCAGCAGCCGTCGAAATTGTTTGCATTTCGAGTCCTATCTCAGGTTCGGTTGGAAGGCGTCCAGCTTGCGATGGTGTCGCTAAGGTCTTCGGGGAGCCGATAGGACTCTTGTGCTGCCGGGAATGCACCATTTCGGACATCCGCGACCCAGCGCGACAGCGATTCCTGCAACAGCTGAAAACCGTCGACATAGGTGCGAACGAACTTGGGGTGATACCCCTCCGTCAAGCCCAGCACGTCGTGGAATACGAGCACTTGGCCCGAACAGGTTGGACCCGCGCCGATTCCAATGGTCGGTATAGCCAGAGACTCTGTCGCTCGTGCAGCCAGCTCTGCCGGGATACCCTCTAGTACCAAAGCGAAGCAGCCGGCCTCCTGCAGACGGTGGGCATCATCGAGCAGCCGCAAGGCGTCATCGACTTTCCGGCCCTGCACCTTGAAGCCACCCATTACGTTGACGCTCTGCGGGGTGAGGCCAAGATGGCCCATCACTGGAATTTCGCAATCGATAAGAGCCCGCACCGTTTCGACGCGCTTGGCTCCGCCCTCAAGTTTCACGGCATCCGCGCCTCGTTGCAGGAAGCCTCCAGCGTTGCGGATCGTCTCCTCCGCACCGAGGTGAAAGCTCAGAAAGGGCATGTCGGCCACAAGCAAGGCACGAGGACTTGTTCGCGAAACGGCCTCCAGGTGATGATTCATCATCGCCACGCTGACCGGCAGCGTGTTGTCGAATCCAAGACAGACATTACCGACGCTGTCGCCAACAAGCATGATGTCGACGATGGGGTCGGCGATGCGAGCCGAGACCGCGTCGTAAGCGGTAGTCATTGCGAGGCGACGGCCCTCATCTTTCCACCGCCGCAGCAGTGGAATCGTCACCCGTTCGGCAGCCGGCTCTAAAACATGGCTCATCTTAGAACTCGTTCCCTCAACTGACCTGCATTCTCGGGCTCGTTGCGTCATAGGCGAGAGAAGGCTGTCAGTGCTGGGAAACGACATTTGCGCCCCCAAAGTCAAGAGACCGACGCATCAAGCGTCCTCTGGTCGCGCAATCATTAGCCGCCCGCCTCAATATCCAGAGTGCTTTGCGTCACCTCGGCGCATTTCGCCTGGAAGCGCTATCATGCTTTCGGAGATGGGCCGAATTTGCGTATCTACAGCCACGTGCTGTTTCGGTGCATCTGGCCGGGTGGCTCCCCGCCCGAAGCACATCTTCAAGCCAGCGCGCCGGCAGCATCCATGATGCCTGCGTAGGTCTCCTTAAGATCTGCTTCCGTGACGCAATAAGGCGGCATCAGGTAGATCGTATTGCCGAGCGGCCGGAGCAGCAGATTTCGCCCCTCAAAGAAAGTCCGAAGCTTCGGACCAATGCCCGCGAAATAGCCTGCATCACTGACTTTAAGATCAAGCGCCGTGACGGTACCGGTGCGGCGTACGTTTAAAAAACGTGCGTCATTGCGGAATGGCGCAATGAGCCGCTCTTGCATCCCGGCGATTAACGCGATGCGCTCGCGGGCGCCCTGTTGCCAAAGTTCGAGATTCGCCCTTGCGGCAGCACACGCTATTGGATTCGCTGTATATGAACTTGAGTGGAAGAATGTGCGTGTACGGTCCTTCGAATAGAAGGCATCGAAGATGGCGCCGCGGCAAAGCGTCACGGCTAGGGGAAGCGCTCCTCCCGTGAGGCCCTTGGAATAGCAAGCGATGTCGGGCGTGATATCGGCCTGCTCACAGGCGAATAATGTTCCGGTGCGGCCCCAGCCGGTCATTACTTCATCGGCTACAAACAGGACGTCGAAATCCTCGCAGATACTCTTCATCTCTCTGAGTACCCAGGCGGGGTACATTAGCATTCCACCTGCCCCCAATATCAGAGGCTCCACGATAAAGGCCGCTGGATTTTCCTTTTGACATGCCGTGTAGAGGGCATTGAGCGTCTCCCGCTCGCGACCTTTTGCTGGAAATGGAATTGAGGTAACGCCGAACAGGAGAGGCCCGTACGCGGCATTGAATACGCCTCGCGCACCGACCGACATCGCGCCAACTGTGTCTCCGTGATAGGAGTGCTGCATCACGACGACGCGGCTTCGTTGCTTGCCGATGTTATGCCAATAACCGAGCGCCATCTTCAGGGCTACCTCAACGCTGGTTGAGCCGCTATCGGAGAAAAAGACGTGCTCGAGCCCGCGTGGCGTGACCTTCAAGAGTAGCGCCGCAACCTCCTCGGCCGCGTCATGGGTGTAGCCGGCGAAAATAATCTGGTTGAGCTTGCCTGCCTGCTCCTGGATCGCACTCACGATTTGTGGATGGCAATGACCGTGGGTCACCACCCACCAGGAAGAGATCGCGTCTACGATTCGACGACCATCCGCGGTGTAAAGATAGGCACCTTCGCCGCGCACAACCTTCGTTATTTCGTCTTGATGAGCGTGCTGAGTGAATGGATGCCAGATTGGCGACCTCTTTAGCATCATCGCTTGAAATCGCCTGCGCTAAACGAGGCTCTGAAGGCGGGCAGCAGCGTGTCTGGCGTTAGCGGAGAAAGCCAAGGCAATCGCCCGAGCCAAGGCACCCCCCCTATCTCGCAGATCGCGCTCTCAGTTTCGGCATTTCTCTCGCCGATGAATGCAATTCCAAGAACGTCGATGTGCCGCTTCCTCAGAGCCTCCATCGATAAAAGCGAGTGATTAATGGTGCCCAGGGCGGTGCTCGCGCACAGTACGACCGGAAGCCGCCACCGCTCGAAGACGTCAATGTAAAGTGAGCCGCGACTCAGAGGAACCATCAATCCCCCGGCGCCCTCGATCACTAGTGGGAGTTCCCCGGTGTCCGGCACATCAAGCGAATTTGCATCGATGCGGATTCCATCAATTTCCGCGGAATGATGGGGCGAAGCAGGCATTCGAAAACGATACCGCTCCGGCACGACGCGATCTGCCGGGAGACGGCCCAGCTGGGCGACGACTCGGGTGTCGGTCTCCCCCTCGAGGCCGGCCTGGATCGGTTTCCAGTAGCTTGCCCCCAGCAAATCGGCGAGCCCAGCGCAAAAGACCGTTTTTCCGATTCCAGTGTCGGTGCCTGCCACGACAATCCGCTGACTCACGACGGATCGCCCCATGTCTCTTCGACTAACGCATCAAGCATGTCGGATACATCATCCTCCGTGACGTTAAGCGTCAGCGAAATCCGCAGTCGCGCCGTTCCCGTTGCTACGGTCGGCGGCCGTATCCCACGGATGTCAAAGCCGCGAGCCTGCATTGCTGAGGCGAGCCGCATCGCACGCGCATTGTCGCCGACGATATACGGGACGATTTGCGAATTCGAAGGGCTTGAGCGACCACGGGCCACGATCTCCCGATGTGCGAATGAGACTAAATTAGCCAAACGACGTTGCCGCTCAGGCTCTTCCTGTAAGATTAAGAGTGCCTCACGCACGGCGATGGCCAGCAGTGGTGAGGGCGCCGTAGCGTAAATAAACGGGCGGCAGCGATTGACCAAGAAATCGCGCAGCACCGCGGACGCAGTGACAAGCGCTCCTGCGCTAGCAAGCGCTTTGCCGCAGGTATGAACGGCGAGAAAATTCTCCCGTCCCTCATAAGGCGCTGTGAGGCCTCGTCCCTGCCTTCCGTAGACGCCCGTCGCATGAGCCTCATCCACGATCAAGAAGGCATCGCAGCGATTCGCAATGGTGAAAAGGTCCTGCAGGGGGGCGAAATCGCCATCCATGCTGTAGAGACTTTCGACGACGATCCACGGTCGCCCCGTTCCGCCGCTCGCTCGCCACCCCCGGATTGTGTTTTCGACCGACTCAGGGTCGTTATGAGGGACTATCCGGAAGTCGGCCCGGCCCGCTCGCGCGCCTTCATGAATACTCGCGTGCACGAGAGAGTCGAGAACAAGCAAATCGCCTCGCTGCGGCAGCGTTGTCAGGACAGCAAAATTTGCGACATAACCGCCGCCGAAGAATAGCGCCGCCTCTGCGCCAAAGAACTGAGCTGCTTCAGCTTCTAGCCTTTCGTGCTCCTCGCAGTTGCCGCGCAGAAGCCGCGACCCGCCGGCTCCAATCGATGTGCCTGCCTCAAGTGCACCGATGACAGCTTTTTTGATGCGCGGCTCGCTCGCCAGCGCAAGATAGTCGTTTGATACAAAATCGATTCCCGTGCGTGGCTTGAGGCTGCGCAACCGGTTGTCTGCATTCAGAGCATGCAGGGCCGCAATATAATCGGCAATGCTGTCCGCATGAATTGACTGCATTCTTCACTCCTGAGTCACCACAGCATCGCGCAGGATTTCCGCGTTCCGAGGAGCAAACGCACCAATATTGGCCTGTTTGCTTTCAACCTGGTAGGATACGATTTTCGCGGTCAACCAGCACAACAGACGGCCTGAAGTTTTTTGCTTCTGCCTCGTCAAAACAGGCATAGGCAACGATAATAACTTTGTCCCCGGTCATCGCGAGTCGCGCGGCCGCACCATTCAGCCCTATCGTGCCGGACTCCTCGGGCGCCTCGATCACGTAGGTAGCAAACCGGGCTCCCGTTTCGATGTTGTAGATTTCGACGCGTTCGTTAACAAAGAATTTGGCAGCATCCATGAGCTTGCGATCAATTGAGATCGAGCCCTCATAGTGCAGATCGGCTTGGGTCACCGAGGCGCGATGGATTTTGCCTTTCATTACGGTAATCTGCATTTTTCACCTAAACTGGAGTTTGTGCACAACGCTGGTCTGTCTTGCTCAGGCAAGCCCAGACGTGATGCCGAGCCGGCCCAGCAAAGTCGCATCACGGTCACGCTGGGGATTCTTGGTGGTCAACAGCATGTCGCCGATGAAGATCGAATTCGCACCAGCCAAAAAGCACAGCGCCTGCAGTTCATCCGTCATGTATTGCCGCCCGGCCGACAACCGCACGACGCTCTTCGGCATCATGATCCGGGCAGTTGCCACGAGGCGCACGAGCGCAATTGGATCGGGACGTTCCGACCTGTCATTGACGGGGACGCCTTTGACCTCATTCCATAGGTTGATCGGCACGCTTTCCGGATGGCTGGGAAGGTTCGCGAGCAGCACGAGCATGCCGAGCCGATCCTCGACGCGCTCGCCCATGCCGACAATGCCGCCGCAGCACACTTTGAGGCCGGCATCGCGCA
>CAYPWK010000342.1:0-6447 GCA_964414365.1 uncultured Burkholderia sp. | reverse complement strand
GTGACCGAAGGCGAGGGCAAAGTCCGCATCGTCAAGAATGCGCCGCCGGTTTACGTACAGCCCTCAGCCTCCTATGCGCCGCAGTTGACGGCAGCGGCCCCCGCGGCCGGTGCGTCGGTCTCCGCCGAAGCCGGCGCGGCCCAGCCGGCGCCGGCCGCGCCCGCGGCTCCGCAAGGGCATGTGGTCACCTCGCCTATGGTCGGCACGTTCTATCGCGCGCCATCCCCGGGCGCTGACCCCTTCGTGCAAGTCGGCGATGCCGTCAAGGAAGGCCAGACGCTTTGCATCATTGAAGCGATGAAGCTGCTGAACGAGATCGAGACCGACAAGGCGGGCGTCATCAAGGAAATCCTCGCCGAGAACGGGCAAGCCGTCGAATTCGGACAGCCGCTTTTCGTGATCGGCTGATCCGCGAGCGTGCCTTGCGCCCGGCGCATGGCACCCGGGCTTCAATGCCCCGCGCCGCAACGCTTGCCGCCCGCCTCTCGCGCAGGGCCGTGTGGCGCCCAACGAAGAGTCGAAAACATCGCCATGTTTGAAAAAATACTCATTGCCAATCGCGGCGAAATCGCCTTGCGCATTCAGCGCGCGTGCCGCGAACTCGGTATCAAGACCGTCGTTGCTTACTCGGTAGCGGACAAGGAAGCGAAGTACGTCAAGCTCGCCGACGAGGCCGTCTGTATCGGGCCGGCACCGTCGCCGCAGAGCTATCTGAACATGCCGGCGCTGATCAGCGCGGCCGAGGTCACCGACGCTGAAGCGATCCATCCGGGCTACGGCTTTCTTTCCGAAAACGCCGATTTCGCCGAACGTGTCGAGCAATCGGGCTTCACGTTCATCGGCCCGCGCCCAGAGACGATTCGGATGATGGGCGACAAGGTCACGGCCAAGCAGACGATGATCAAGACGGGCGTGCCGTGCGTGCCCGGCTCCGAGGGCGCGCTGCCAGACGATCCGAAGGAAATCATCAAGATCGCGCGCGCAATTGGCTACCCCGTCATCATCAAGGCGGCCGGCGGCGGCGGCGGACGCGGCATGCGTGTGGTTCATACGGAAGCGGCGCTCGTGAACGCCGTCAATACGACGCGCGAGGAAGCCGGCCGAGCATTCGGTAATCCGCAGGTCTATATGGAAAAGTTCCTCGAGAACCCACGCCATGTCGAGATCCAGGTGCTCGCCGATTCGTTCAAGAACGCAGTCTGGCTCGGCGAGCGCGATTGCTCGATGCAGCGGCGGCACCAGAAAATCATCGAGGAAGCGCCGGCGCCGAACATCCCGCGCCGCCTCATCGACCGCATCGGCGACCGCTGTGCCGACGCCTGCAAGAAGATGGGCTATCTCGGCGCGGGAACGTTCGAGTTCCTGTTCGAGAACGGCGAGTTCTACTTCATCGAAATGAACACACGCGTGCAAGTCGAGCACCCGGTCACGGAACTCATCACGGGCGTCGACATCGTGCAGGAGCAAATCCGCATCGCCGCCGGCGAGAAACTGGGCTTTCGTCAGCGCGATATCGTCTTCCGTGGCCATGCGATCGAGTGCCGGATCAATGCCGAGGATCCGTTCAAGTTCACGCCGTCGCCTGGCCGCATTACGTCCTGGCACGTGCCGGGCGGCCCCGGTATCCGCGTCGATTCCCACGCGTACAATGGCTACTTCGTCCCGCCGAACTACGATTCGATGATCGGCAAGCTCATCGCTTACGGCACGACACGCGAGCAAGCGATCCGCCGCATGCGCATCGCGCTTTCGGAGATGGTTGTGGAAGGCATTCAGACGAACATTCCGCTGCATCGCGAGTTGATGCTTGACGGCGGCTTCGTGGAAGGCGGCACGAGCATTCATTATCTCGAGAACCGGCTCGCCGAGAAGCAGCAGGCAGCGCCGGAAGAGGTCTGAAGGAAGTCCCCTTGGGGACGGGAGCCGTGATGGCCTACCGGGAACTGATCATAGAGCTCGAGCGGGCTCGCGCCGAAGCCCTGTCGGACTCGCTCCTCGAATTGGGCGCGCTCTCGGTGTCCGTCGAGGACGCCGATGCCGATACGCCCGATGAAGAGCCGCTCTTCGGCGAACCAGGGCTCGTGCCCGAGCAGACGGCCTGGCAACACTCGCGCGTGCTCGCGCTCATCGCACCCGAGCACGACCCGGCCGTTCTTGCCGCCGCGGCCGCCAACGCGCTCGGCCTCGCCACCGTGCCGCCGTTCGAGGTGCGCGAAGTCGCCGATGCGGACTGGGTGCGTCTCACGCAGTCGCAATTCGAGCCCATCTCGATCGGCAAGCGGATCTGGGTCGTCCCGTCGTGGCACGAAGCGCCCGACCCCGACGCCCTCGTTCTCGAGCTGGACCCCGGCCTGGCCTTCGGCACAGGAAGCCACCCGACGACGCGCCTTTGCATGGAATGGATCGAGGAATCGGTGAAGATCGGCCAGTCGGTGCTCGACTATGGCTGCGGCTCGGGCATCCTCGCCATCCTGGCAAAGAAGTGCGGGGCCGATCCCGTCTACGGCATCGACATCGATCCCCAAGCGGTCGAGTCGGCGCGCCAAAACAGCGCGCGCAATCATGCCGACGTGGCTTATGCGCTGCCGGAAGCGTGCCCCGTCGACCCGTTCGACGTCGTTGTCGCCAATATTCTGTCGAATCCGCTGAAGCTCATGGCGTCGATGCTATCGTCGAAGGTGAAGCCGGGCGGGCGGCTGACGCTGTCGGGTGTGCTCGCTCGGCAGGCTGATGAAGTAGCGGCCGCCTACGCGCCGTGGATCACGATGGGCGTCTGGCGTGAGCTCGACGGCTGGGTCTGCCTGACGGGAACGAAACATCTCGGCAGCGAAGCGCTAAAGTGAGGCACCTGGCAACGCCGTGCCAGGGCATGCCCGGAAAGACTTTAGAATAGACGGTACCGATCCACCTGCGGCCGCTGCGGCCAGCTCGCGCTCCACTATGGTTCTTGTCACCCGTTGCCCTCATTGCGAAACCGTCTTCCGCGTACAGGACACTCAGCTTGCCCGTACACGCGGACGCGTGCGCTGCGGGCAATGCAACGAAGTCTTCGACGCGTTGCAGAATCTGCTCGATCCGGGCGCCGCATCGGCAATCCGTTTCGGCACAACAGATGAGGGCAAGGGGCAGGAGCCACCGGCGGCATCCACGGCCCCGCCCGCGCCGATCGATCGCGTCGATCGCGAGCCGCTCCCATTCGTGACACCCGCGAAGGAAGCGGCAGCATCCGCAAAGGCCGAACCGGAAGAATCCGCACCGACTGTTCAGACACCCCCGTCGACGTTCGCCGACATCGTTGCGGACGAGCTTCGCGAGCCCACGCTGGAGTCTGCCGCTACGCCACCCGATGTTGAGGGCGTGCAAGCGCCGCGCGGCGCCCCCGTCGCCTCGCCGCCTGTTGAGACCGAACACGAGCGCGCGCCCACCCAGGCGTATGCGCCGCCGAAGCCCACCGCGGAAAAGGCTGAAGAACCTAAGCTCGCGCTGGGCGAGGCGCCTAATGCAACGTGGCGCGCGGAGCGCGAGCCCCGGGAGCCCCGCTTTTCCGTGCCGCCGTCGGAACCGCGCACGCCCCCGCGTTTCGATGCGGGCCCTGCTGCAATACCGCCGGCCGCACAAACGAACGAGCGCGTGCGTCCCTTCGAAGTGACGCGCGAACTTCGCCCCGATGCGCCGCGCTATGCATGGCTGCGCGTGATCGGCGCGTTCGTCGCTTTATTGCTCCTTGTAGTGTTCGTCGCGCAGCTGACTTGGTGGCGCCGCGAGACCGTCATGGTCTACTGGCCGTCATCCCGGTCGCTTTTTGCGGAGGCCTGCACCTACCTTGGCTGCCAGATCTCCCCGCCGCGCGACATCGACGGTCTGCAAGTGGAGGCCTCGGACCTGCGGCAGATCGACGGGCCGCATCGCCTCGAGTTGCGGGTGCCGCTGCGCAACCGCTACAACATCGCACTGGCCTACCCGGCCATCGAGCTGACGCTCTTCGACGAGAAGAACGAAGTTGCGATTCGCCGCGTGCTCTGGCCGCAGGACTATGCGCCGCCGGGCACGCCGATCGCGGCGGGTCTGCCGCCGCATGCAACGCAGACTATGATCGTGCGGCTCGACAGCGGCAACGCCATCGCCACGAATTTCCGTGTGCAGATTTTTTATCCGTAAGCCATCGCGGGCGCATCCCGTCACGGTTCGGCCGCGCCCATTCCCTCGCATCCGCGACAACCCGAAGCGAATTTCCGGAGCACAACATGAGTCAAGTCACGCTGGGCGGCAACCCCATCGAAGTCGGCGGCACCTTTCCGTCGGTGGGCCAACAGGCGCCCGAGTTCTCGCTCGTCGGCAAGGATCTCAAGCCGCTGACGCTCGCCAACTTTGCCGGCAAGCGCAAAGTGCTCAACATCGTGCCGAGCCTCGACACGCCCACCTGCGCCACATCGACGCGCAAGTTCAACGAAGCGGCGGCGAATCTCGATAACACGGTCGTGATCGTGATCTCGGGCGATCTGCCGTTTGCCGCGTCGCGCTTTTGCACGACCGAAGGCATCGAGAACGTTGTCACCGCATCGACGTTCCGTGACCGCGAGTTCGCAAAGGCGTACGGAGTCGATGTCACGAGCGGTCCGCTCACCGGTCTGACGGCGCGCGCCGTCGTCGTACTCGACGAGAACGACAAGGTGCTGCATGCCGAGCTCGTCGGCGAGATCAAGAACGAGCCGAACTACGACGCGGCGCTTTCCGCGCTCAAGTAACCGACAAGCAAACCGCACAAGCGCCGCGCCCGGGAGCGCGGCGCTTTTGCGTCCGACTATCCCGACCAGAGGAATCTTTGCCGTGGCAACGCTGATTTGCGGCTCGCTCGCTTACGACAACATCATGACCTTCCAGGGCCGGTTTCGCGACCATATCCTGCCCGAGCAAGTCCACATCCTTAACGTAAGCTTTCTCGTGCCCACGATGCGCCGCGAGTTCGGCGGCTGCGCCGGCAACATAGCCTACGCGCTGAGGCTGCTCGGCGGCGACGCGCGAATCATGGCGACGCTTGGGTCGATGGATGCGCAGCCTTATCTCGATCGCTTCGACCACCTCGGCCTCGCGAAGGACCACGTCCTCGTGGTGCCCGATACCTATTCGGCGCAGGCGATGATCACGACCGATCTGGACAACAACCAGATCACGGCCTTTCACCCCGGCGCGATGATGCAGGCGCATCTGAACCGCGCCGACGAGGCGCCTGGCATCACGCTGGCAATCGTGGCGCCCGACGGCTACGAAGGCATGATCCAGCACACCGAGAAGCTCGCGGCAGCAGGCGTGCCGTTCGTCTTCGATCCGGGCCAAGGCCTGCCTCTCTTCACGGGCGAGGCACTTCGCCGCGCCATTGAACTTGCGAAATATGTGGCGGTCAACGACTACGAAGCGAAGCTCGTCAGCAACAAGACAGGCTGGTCGCTCGAGGAAATCGCTAGCCGCGTCGACGCGCTCATCGTCACTTACGGCGAAAATGGAGCCCATATTCATCATGCGGGCCGGTGCGAAGAGATTCCCGTCGTCACGCCGGCGCGCATCGTCGATCCGACGGGCTGTGGCGACGCGTTTCGCGGCGGCCTGCTCTATGGGATAGAGAACGGCATGGACTGGGCGACGACGGGCCGCTTGGCAAGCCTCATGGGCTCGCTCAAGATCGAACACGCGGGCCCGCAAACCTATGCGCCCTCTCGAGATGAAATCGATACGCGGTTTGCCGAGGCTTTCGGGTATAGCCTGCACTGAACCGCAACAATAAAGTCAGTGAAGTGGAGTCAAACAAAATGAAGATATCGGCTCGTCTGGCGCTTGCAGTGACGTTCGCCGGCACGCTGGCAGCGACGGGGTGCGCCTACAACAGCAGTTCCGCGGACGTCTACGACGCCAACCAGGCACAGCGTGAAGCAACGGTGCGCATGGGTACGGTGGAGAGTGTGCGCGCCGTCACCATCGTCTCGAACAACGGCCAGCCTAGCGGCCTCGGCGCAGTCGGCGGCGGTGCCGTGGGTGCGGTCGCGGGCAGCGCGATAGGCGGCGGCAAGGGCTCTATTCTGACGGCAATCGTCGGTGGTATCGCCGGTGCGGTGGCCGGGAACGCGGTCGAAAACGGCGCCGCGAAGCGCAACGGTGTCGAAATCACGGTGCGCCTGGATAACGGCGATTTACGCGCCATCACACAAGCCGCGACGGGCGAGGTCTTTCAAGCCGGCGAACGCGTCCGCTTGCTGTCGAGCGGCGGCGTGACACGCGTGACGCATTAAAAAACCCCGTCGCCGGGAAAACCGGCGGCGGGGTTTCGATCGGCGAGTGGGCGCAACGCGCCGCACTCGCGACGACAGCGCTTACGGACGGCTGCCGGTCGGGAACGGCCATGCAGCGGCCGGGTTGAGCGTCGACTTCGCGGCGGAGGGCGCAGCCGGAGCAGGT
>CAYPWK010000341.1:0-6490 GCA_964414365.1 uncultured Burkholderia sp. | reverse complement strand
GCAGCGGCTCGCTCAACAGGGGCAGCGCGTGGCGGCTGGCGACGAGGGGCGGCGCTCGCTGCAGTTCATCGCCGAGCGCGTAGAAGGCAACCTGCTTGCCGCTCATCAGGAAATCCAGAAGCTCGGGCTCCTCTATCCGGCCGGCATGCTGACGTTCGAGCAGGTGCACGACGCCGTGCTCAATGTCGCGCGTTACGACGTTTTCAAGCTGAATGAGGCGATGCTGGCAGGCGACGTCGGTCGGCTTGCCCGAATGCTCGACGGACTGAAGGGCGAGGGAGAAGCGGCCGTGCTCGTCCTCTGGGCGTTGTCCGAAGAGGTGCGCACGCTGCTCCGGATCAAGCGTGGGGCTGCGGCAGGCAAGCCGCTCGCCGTGCTCTTGCGCGAGAACCGTGTCTGGGGGCCGCGTGAACGGCTCGTCGGACCGGCACTCGCTCGCTTGACGGAGGCCCGGCTCGAAGAGGGGCTTGCGCTTGCCGCCGCGCTGGACCGGCAGGTAAAGGGGCTCGCCGGCAATGTACCCGGTGCGCGCCGCCGAGAACCGCTGCCGCCCGATCCATGGGATGGGCTTTTCGAGCTCGCGGCGCTCGTCGCAGCGCCGGACAAGCGAAGCGGTGCCGGGTCGCGCGTCGGGGCATAAGCGCCACGACCGCGGTTTGCGAGGTTCATCTTACAATCAACGGATCCCCGTTTGCACGAGTGGCGCTCCCGCATGGACGCGCCGTCCGCCAGAGAATGACTATGGATATCGACGAGTACATGAGCGGCATCGGCCGCAAGGCCCGCCAGGCGTCGCGCGCGATGGCGCGCGCCACGAGCGAGGCGAAGAACGGCGCGCTCGAAGCCATCGCGCGCTCGATCGAACGCGAGGCCGCCGCGCTGAAAGCAGCTAATGCGCGCGACGTAGCGAACGCACGAGACAAGGGGCTCGACCCGGCATTCGTCGATCGTCTCACGCTCTCGGACAAGGCGCTCGCGACGATGGTGGAGGGGCTGCGCCAAGTCGCGGCATTGCCCGATCCGATCGGCGAGATCGACGGGCTTAAGTATCGCCCGAGTGGCATTCAGGTTGGACGCATGCGCGTGCCGCTCGGCGTGATCGGCATCATCTATGAGTCCCGTCCGAACGTGACGATCGATGCGGCCGCGCTGTGTTTGAAGTCGGGTAATGCGACGATCCTGCGCGGCGGCTCCGAGGCGCTGGCGTCGAATACGGCACTTGCGGCGCTCATCGGGGAAGGGCTTGCCGCGGCGGGCTTGCCGCGCGATGCCGTGCAGGTCGTCGAGACGCCCGATCGTGCGGCCGTCGGCAAACTGATCACGATGACCGAGTATGTCGACGTCATCGTGCCACGCGGAGGCAAGAGCCTGATCGCGCGGCTGATCGAGGAGGCGCGCGTGCCGATGATCAAGCATCTCGACGGCATATGTCATGTCTACGTCGACGACCGCGCCGACGTTGCGAAGGCGCTTGCGGTCTGCGACAACGCGAAAACGCAGCGCTACGGCACCTGTAATACGATGGAGACGCTGCTCGTTGCGCGCGGCATCGCGCGAGCCGTGCTGCCGCCGCTTGCGCGCCTCTATCGCGAGAAGGGCGTCGAGCTGCGCGTCGATGCGGCGTCGCGGGCGGTGCTCGAGGCCGCGTGCGGCGGCGATGCGCCCGCGCTGGCGCTAGTCGATGCGACCGAAGAGGACTGGCACACCGAGTATCTCGCGCCGATTCTCTCGATCAAGATCGTGGACGGCATCGATGCAGCGATCGAGCACATCAACACCTATGGCTCGGCCCATACCGATGCGATCGTCACCGAAGACCACGACCGCGCGATGCGGTTTCTGCGTGAAGTGGACTCGGCTAGCGTGATGGTCAACGCGTCGACGCGTTTTGCGGACGGCTTCGAATACGGGCTCGGCGCCGAGATCGGCATCTCGAACGACAAGCTGCATGCACGCGGCCCCGTCGGACTCGAGGGGCTCACTTCGCTCAAATATGTCGTGCTCGGGCACGGCGAGGGACGACAGTAACCGGCGCCGCGCGCCTGGGGCAATGCGCTAGAGCAAGAAAGGGAAGCTTGGTCCGCTCGACGAGTTGCTTCGGGTAGCGTTGCGTAAGAGATGTAATAAGAACGAGCCGAACAAGCCTCGAACAAGATCGCCGATGCTCTGGATCAAGACGTTTCACATCGTCCTCATAGCCGCCTGGTTTGCAGGACTTTTCTATCTGCCGCGTATCTTCGTCAACCTGGCAATTGAAACCGAGCCGGCGGCAGTCAGGCGTCTTCTTTTGATGGCGCGCAAGCTCTTTCGCTTCATGACGTTCATTGCCGTGCCGGCGCTCGCGTGCGGGCTCTGGCTGTGGCTCGTGATCGGCATCGGCAGGGGCCAGGGCTGGATTCACGCGAAGGTGGGCGTGGTGGTGCTGCTCATCGTCTACCACATCTATTGCGGGCATCTGCTCGCCCGATTCGAGCGCGGCGAGAACCGCCGCTCGCACCGCTGGTATCGCTTCTTCAACGAACTGCCCGTGCTCGGCATGCTTGCGGCAGTCGCGCTCGTCGTCCTCAAGCCGTTCTGAGCGCGATCCTTGCTGGCGCTGACTACCCGTTCGCGTCGATTCGCCGGCGCGTGATTGTCGCCTTCGCGCGTCCGAGCTTGTCGGCAAGCTCCGGCCCGCGCCGTAGCGCGACGCCCACAGCGAGGATGTCCCCGATGGCAAGATGCGACATGCGCGACGTCATCGGCGAAAAAACGTCCGTTTCCTCTGTTACGTTCGCGATGAGGCTCACCGTGGCGATCTGCGCGAGCGGGGAGTTGCCGTGCGTAATCGCCACGACTTTCGCACCGCAATCGAGCGCCGATTGCGCGGCGTCGACGATGTCGCGCGTGCGGCCGGTGTTCGAGATCGCTACGACGACATCACCTTCGGAAAGCAGGGCGGCCGACATCGAGTACGTGTGCGGGTCCGCATAGGCGACGCTGGGAATGCCGAGGCGGAAGAACTTGTGCTGGATGTCCTGCGCGGCGATGCCCGAGCCGCCGGCGCCATAGAACTCAATGCGCGAGGCCTCGGCGAGCAGATCGATCGCCTTCCCGATGCTCGCCGCCGACAAGCTGTTGCGCACCTCGATCAGCGCCCCGATGGTTCGATCGAATACCTTGGCGACGACGCCCGGCGCCGGCTCATCGGGGCGCACATCGCGATAGACGGACGGCACCCCCTGCGCGATGCTTTGCGCGAGCCTGATTTTGAATTCGCGGAATCCGCCGCAGCCGAGCGCATGACAAAACCGCGCGATCGTCGGTTGGCTCACGCCGACGCGCTCGGCGAGCTCGGTCATGGCGAGGTCGAGCACCTCGCGCGGCGTATCGAGGATGTAGTCGGCGAGTTTGCGCTCGGACGGGCGCAATTGCGAGCGCATGGCTTCGATTCGGGCAAGCATGGGCGGGGCACGCTGTGTGCGTGCAGTGATCGGTCGTTGACGTCAGTATCTCTCGTAATTTGTAGAAAATCTACATAGCGTTGCTACTTTTGTTTTAGCTGGGCGCTTAAACAGCTCGGAGCAGGAATGCGACGGTCTGGACATCGGGAATGCTGCCCATTGATAGTATGTAGTTTTTCTACTAAACTTCGAGCGCTCAGTAAGTCCCTCATCCGGTAAAGGCCGTCGCCGTATCGTTGCGACCAAAAGCGAGCAAGATAGTCGTGCTCGCTGTTTTCCAAGCAAAGGAGCGTTCCCCTATGGCTTCGCTGCATCCCACGCTGACCGAAGTGACCGAGCGCATCATTGCGCGCAGCAAGCCGACTCGCTCGGCCTATCTTGCGCGTATCGACGCGGCCCAGGGACAGTTCCCGGCGCGCGGCACGCTTTCGTGCGCGAATCTCGCGCACGGCTTCGCCGGACTCGAAGGCAACGACAAGCTCGCCATCAAGGCGATGCGCGTGCCGAACGTCGGAATCGTCTCGTCCTACAACGAGATGCTCTCCGCGCACGCGCCATATAAGGACTTCCCCGACATCATCAAGCGCGCCGCGCGCGAGGCGGGCGGCGTCGCTCAATTCGCGGGCGGCGTGCCGGCCATGTGCGACGGCATCACGCAGGGCAATCCGGGCATGGAGCTGTCGCTTTTCTCGCGGGAAGTCATCGCGATGGGGACGGCCGTCGCGCTGACGCACAACATGTTCGACGCCGCGCTGTGCCTAGGCATTTGCGACAAGATCGTGCCGGGCCTCTTGATCGGCGCACTGCAGTTCGGTCATCTGCCGACGATCTTCGTGCCGGCCGGGCCGATGACGAGCGGCCTGTCGAACGACGACAAGGCAAAGATTCGCCAGCAGTTCGCGACGGGACAGGTTGGCCGCGATGCACTGCTCGAGGCCGAATCGGCCGCTTACCACGGGCATGGGACATGCACGTTCTATGGCACGGCGAACAGCAATCAGATGCTGATGGAGGTGATGGGGCTCCATTTGCCCGGAGCCGCATTCGTGCATCCGCATACGCCGTTGCGCGACGCGCTGACTGCCGCGGCTGCGCGCCGCGTGCTCGATATCACCGTCGAGCGAGGCAATTACACACCGATCGGCCACGTGATCGATGAGAAGGCCATCGTAAACGGCATCGTCGCATTGCTCGCGACGGGCGGGTCGACGAACCATACGCTGCATCTCGTCGCGATCGCGCGTGCGGCCGGCATTCTGATCGACTGGGACGACTTCGACAGACTGTCGGCCGTTGTCCCGCTGCTTGCGAAGATCTATCCGAACGGCAAGGCCGACGTGAATCACTATCATGCGGCAGGCGGCATGGCATTCCTGATCCGCAATCTGCTCGAAGGCGGGCTGCTGCACGAAGACGTGACGACCGTGGCGGGCAAGGGACTATCGAGCTATACGCACGAGCCGCGTCTCGTCGACCGCGCACTGACTTGGGTGGAAGGCGTCGACGTGAGCGCCGATACGAACGTGCTGCGGCCAATCGGCGACCCCTTTCAGCCCGACGGCGGCTTGCGTCTCATGCAAGGCAAGCTCGGCCGCGGCGTCATCAAGATTTCGGCGGTCGCGCGCGAGCACCGCAGCGTGCGGGCGCCGGCCATCGTCTTCGATTCGCAGGAAGCGGTACAGGAGGCCTTCGACAACGGCGAGCTCAAGCGCGATTTCGTCGCGGTCGTGCGCTTTCAGGGCGCTCGCGCCAACGGCATGCCGGAGTTGCACCGTCTTACGCCGCTGCTCGGCGTGCTGCAGGATCAAGGCTTTCACGTCGCGCTCGTCACCGACGGGCGCATGTCGGGCGCGTCGGGCAAGGTGCCGGCCGTCATCCATGTTTCGCCCGAGGTGATACAGGGCGGCCCGCTCGGCAAGGTGCGCACGGGTGACACGATCGTCATCGATGCCGAGCGCGGCACGCTCGACGTCGACATCGACGACGCGCAATGGGCTGCTCGCGAAGTCGAAGCGCCGAAGCATCAGGCCGAGAACGAGGTCGGCTTCGGGCGCGAGCTGTTCGGCGTCTTCCGCGCCGCTGCAATGCCGGCGGAGATGGGCGCCTCGGTGTTCGGACCGCTCGTCGGCGAGACGGCCGAACAAAGCGTTCACGCGACGCACTAACCTGGAGGAGTCCTCAATGAACAAGATCGAAGACATCGTCCGCCTGGGCCCGGTCATTCCCGTGCTCGCGTTCGACTCGGTCGAGCAAGGCGAGCACGTATCGCGCGCGCTCCATGCGGGCGGCGTCAAGGTGCTCGAGATCACGCTTCGCACGCCGGCCGGTTTGCAGGCCATCGAGCGGGCGAGCCAGCTCGCGCCCGACATCGTGGTCGGCGTTGGCACAATCACCAAACCCGAGCATTGCGCGCTCGCGAAGAAGGCCGGTGCGCAGTTCGGCGTTTCGCCCGGGCTGACGAAAGACATGCACAAGGCGGCACAGGACGCAGGGCTTCCGCTTCTGCCCGGTGTCATGACGCCGACGGACATTCTCGTCGCGCTCGAGCTCGGCTACGAGATCGTCAAGTTCTTCCCCGCGCAACAGGCCGGCGGCGTACCGATGCTGCAGGCTTTCCAAGGCCCGTTCCCAACGCTGAAGTTCTGCCCGACAGGCGGCATCACGGCCGAAACGGCGCCGACCTTCCTCGCGTTGCCGAACGTCGTCTGCGTCGGCGGTTCGTGGCTCACGCCTAAAGCCGCCCTCGCCGAGCAGAACTGGGACGAGGTCACGCGTCTCGCCCGCGGCGCTTCGGAGCTCGCCGCGCATCAGCGCTGATCGGTGAGGAAACCGGCAAGCAGTCGCGCGGGAATAGGGCAGGCGGCGCATCGCATTCGCGGTGCGCTTGCGGCCCTATTCGCGCGGCGCATCAGGTGCCGCGTACACCGGTAAGGTCTCGTAAAACATCCCTTCAATCCGCGATCTCTTCTTTCGCAAAATCGCGGGTGGGCCGAGGGTTTTCCTTTATGGAACCGGTTCTATCCACGACCCGCGAGGCCGCCTACAAT
>CAYPWK010000340.1:0-6496 GCA_964414365.1 uncultured Burkholderia sp. | reverse complement strand
GTATATCGACGCAGCTCCTCTTCTTCGGCCGCAATCGTCTGGGGCAATTGCTCGCGCAAAAAATCGACCCACGTGCGTATTTTTGCATCGAGGTACTCGCGCGACGAATAAAGCGCGTGGATCGTCATCGGCTGGGAGATATATTCCGGCATGATCCAGACGATTTCGCCATTGGCGAGCCAACTCATGGCCGTATAGGTCGGCAAGACGGCGATCCCCATCCCCTCGCGAACCGCGATCGCCATGGCGTCGGCGCCGTTGACCTGGAACGGCGCGGGCGGCAGCGCGTACGACTCCACCCCATCGGGGCCGTCGAAATTCCACTTGTCGAATGCCGAACCGGGCGTGACGAGGCGCAGGCAGACATGTTTCGAAAGGTCGGCCGGCGTCTTGGGTACGCCATGGCGCTCGAGATAGGCCGGCGCCGCACATGCGATGCTGAATGCGCTCCCGAGCCGCTGGGAGACAAGCCCCGAGTCCGGCAGATGGAAGCCGATCACGACCGAGACGTCGTAGCCCTCGTCGAGCAAATCCGGAATTCGCTGGGAAAGCGTGAGCTCGACCGAGACATCGGGATAGCGCTGCTGATATCGGCCGACGGCCGGCACGACATAACGCCCGCCCAAGCTCGCCATGGTATGAACGCGCAGCCGCCCCGACGGCCGGGCATGGGCGTCGCTGGCTTCGGCTTCCGCCTCCTCGACGTAAGCAAGAATTTGTTGACAGCGCTGCAAGTAGCGCTTGCCCGCTTCGGTCAGCGCGATGCGCCGGGTCGTCCGGTTCAAAAGCCGCGTATGCAGATGCGCTTCAAGGTCCGAGACCGCGCGTGAGGCATAGGCGGTCGTCGTATTCAAGTGTTGCGCCGCCGCCGTGAAGCTTCCGGACTCGACGACACGCACGAAAACGCGCATGTTTTGGAGCGTGTCCATGCTATCCCCTGTTGATCCCTACGCGAGAGAGATTGTTGCACGATCGGCAATACCGATTATCTCACTTCGCGTAAGGATCCCTTGCACCATTACGGCTTATTCGACAATCAGCCGAAAAATATAATCGGTTCCAGTCAATACCGCCGCGTAAGGAGAACAGTCGTGCAGTCGCTCAAATGGAAACGAAGCATCTCGCTCGCGTTTCTTGCACTGCCGATAATAATCGCCGGCTGCGCCAGCACGCACGGCATCGCTCCTCAATCGCATCTTCCGGACCCCGCCTCGTTCGATGTCGGCAGCGCCGTGCGCGAGGCCGACTCGAGCGCGCGCTGGCCTGACAGCGACTGGTGGAAGGCCTTTGGCGATCCGCAACTGAACACGCTGATCGACACAGCCACCTCCGGCAGCCCGACGCTCGCCGCGGCCTCGGCCCGTGTGCGCCAGGCCGCCGCGCTCGCCGGCGTGGCCGAGGCGGCCGAATCGCCGCAAGTCGACGGGAGCCTCTCGGTCACACGTGAGCACTGGCCCGACAATCTGTACTACGGCCCGGGCCCGCTTGCCAACGCCAACACCTGGAACAACGTGGGGGCGTTGCATCTCAACTATCACCTCGATCTCTGGGGCCGCGACAAGAACGATACCGAGCGAGCCCTCGACGTCGCTCATCAGCGCGCCGCCGACGCGCGCGCCGCGCAGCTCGAGCTCGAAGTCAACGTCGTGCGCGCCTATGTCGATTTCGCCGAGCAGTATGCGCTGCTCGACATCGCGAACGATGTCTACTCGCGGCAAAAGCAGCTGGCTGATCTTGCCCGGCGCCGGCTCGCAGGTGGAATCGGCACGCAGCTCGATCTCTCGCAGGCCGAAGCGCCGCTACCTGAGTACCAGCGGCAAATCGAGGCCGTGCGCGAAGCGATCGAGCTCGACCGCAACCGCCTCGCCGCGCTCGTCGGCAAAGGCCCCGGCGCCGCGGCGACGCTTGCGCGCCCCACGCTCTCTCTTTCCGCGCCGGCCGCATTGCCGAGCGCCGTGCCGGCCGAATTGATCGGCCATCGGCCCGACGTCGTCGCGGCACGCTGGGCCGTCGCGGCCCAAGCGCGCGGCATCGATGTCGCGCATGCGGCCTTCTATCCGAACATTGATCTAATCGCGTCGCTCGGCGGCTATGCGGCGGCAGGTTCGCTTTTCCAATTCCTGCACGCCACGAACGGCGGCTGGAGCGGCGGCCCCGCGCTGTCGCTGCCTATTTTCGACGGCGGCGCGCTACGCGGGCGGCTCGGCGCGGCAGCGGCCGGCTACGACGAAGCGGTCGCCCATTACGATCAGTCGGTCGTCGATGCGTTGAAGGAAATCTCCGACGCCATCGTCCGGCTTCACTCGCTCGACAAGCAGCAACGTGATGCGGAACGCTCGGTCGATGCCGCCCAGCGCAGCTACTCGCTCTCTGAGCTCGGCTTCAAGCGCGGCCTCACAGATTACGTCAACGTGATCGTCGAAGAGACGCGTTGGCTGGGCGCGAAACAACGCGTCGCGCAAGTCCACGCCGAGCGCCTCGCGGCCTATGCTTCCCTGATGAGCGCACTCGGCGGCGGCCTCACGGTGCCGGCGGACGGCCCGGACGATGCGGGACTCTCACCGTCGCGCACGTTGCTCGGCGGCCGCAGTTCCTCCGCCCCAGCGAAAGAGGACGCAACGAAGGGCGCAAACAAGGTCGCAACATCACGCGCGACGCGAGGCACGGCCGAAGCCGACGCCGCAAGCGCGCGCTGAAGCGGAGAAACGGACGATGTCGGAAACCGCAAGCGCCGCCTCCCCGAACGCCACAGGCGTGCGCGCGGCGCTCGCGGACTGGTGGCGGACGGACGGCCTGACCTGGGTCTACGTGCTAAAAGCGCTGACCGCGGCTTTCCTCGCGCTCGCGATCGCCATGCGGCTCGACCTGCCGCAGCCGCGCACCGCAATGACGACGGTCTTCATCGTCATGCAGCCGCAAAGCGGCGCCGTGCTGGCCAAGAGCTTCTACCGGATCGGCGGCACGCTCGTCGGTCTCGTCGCCACGCTCGTGCTCGTCGCGCTGTTCGCCCAGCATTCCGAGCTTTTTCTCGGCGCGCTCGCGCTATGGACGGGCGTCTGCACGGCCGGCGCCGCACGCAACCGCAACTTCCGCTCTTACGGCTTCCTGCTCGCCGGCTACACGGCGGCGCTGATCGGGATCCCGGCCGCCCTGCATCCGGACGGCGCGTTCATCTCGGCCATGACGCGCGCCTCCGAGGTCACGCTGGGCGTCCTCTGCGCCGGCTTCGTCAGCGCGCTCGTCATGCCGCAGCACGCAAGCGAGCAAATGCGCGGTGCCGTTCGTGCTCGCTTCTCGCAATTCGTCGAATACGTCGCGGCCGTGCTCGCAAGGCGCATCGAGCCCGCCCACGTCGAACGGACCAACGCCCAGTTTCTCGCCGAATTCGTCGGCTTCGAGGCGATGCGCAGCATCGCCGTCTTCGAAGGGCACGAGGCGCGTTTGCGCAGCAATCGTCTCGCTCGGCTCAACAGCGAGTTCATGACTGCGTCGACGCGCCTTCACGCGTTGCACCAGTTGATGAACCGCCTGCGCGCGCAGCGCGCGACGGAAACGATCGATGCGCTCCAGCCGTATTTCGCCGAGCTGGGCGCACTGCTCCACACGCCCGGGGAGCCGGTGCTTTCGGCGGCCGACGCCTCGAGCGCGGCGAATAAACTGCAAGCCTTCAAGGCGACATTGCCAAGACGCGTGCGCGAAACGCGCACCGAGCTCGTCGACACGTGGCCCGATTGTGCGCTGCTCGATTTCGATACCGCGTCCGAACTGCTCTACCGCTTTGTCGACGACATGCACATCTATACGCTCACCTACGCGTCGCTCGCTACGGCGACGCATGAGCGCGAGCGTTCGCCCGAGCGCTACGAACCCAAGACGAACGCAGTCGCGACTGCGATCGCGGGCGTGCGCGGCGCGCTGCTGATGGCCGCATTGAGCGCATTCTGGATCGCCACCGCCTGGCCCAACGGCTCGACGCTCGTGTCGGTCACCGCGGCCACGTCGGCTCTCGCATCGTCTTCGCCGACCCCGACGCGAATGGTGACGCAAATGACCTTAGGCACCGTACTCGCCGTCATTCTCGGATTCATCGTCGAATTCGGCGTCTACCCGCACATCGACGGCCTGCCGATGCTTTGCGTCGCACTCGCACCGCCGCTTGCGCTTGGCATCTTCTTGACGACACGGCCGAAGCTGGCCGGCATCGGCGCCGGCTACTGTATTTTCTTCTGCACGCAGGCCGGCCCCGACAACGTCATGCGCTACGATCCGTCCGGCTATGCCGACAGCGCGTTCGCGCTCGTGCTATCGATGCTCGCCTGTGCGATTGCCTTCGCCGTCATCGTGCCGCCCTCGACGCCATGGCTGCGCGCTCATCTGATCGCGGACCTGCGGCGCCAGGTGGTCATGGCATGCCGCACTCCGCTCGCGCAGGTGCGCGGACGGTTCGAAAGCCGGGCGCGCGATCTCGCGTTTCAGGCCCATGCCGTCGAGCAGCAGACACCGGGGGCGCCGCGCGATGCTCTGGCCTGGCTCGTCGCAGTGCTCGAGTTCGGTCATGCCGTCATCGACTTGCGCGGCGAGCTCGAGGCGCTGCCTCGCGATCCGCGCTACGCGCCTTCGATGCCGTGGCGACGCGGAATCGCCAAATCGGCCGGCGCGCTCGTGGCCCTGTTCGAGCGTCCGAGCGGGCGCAAACTCGACGCCGCGCTCGCCGCGACCATCGACGCGATCGCCGCCGTTCAGCAGGTTCTCACGACGTTCGAGCCGCCGCGCGACGAGCGTCATCGGCTCCAGCGAATCCTGAGCCACTTACATTTCGTGCGCACCGCACTCATCGACCCGCATTCGCCGCTCGCCGCCTTTGCGCCGCCCGCCGTGCGCGAACGCGATGGCGCCGAAACATCCGAGACCGGAGCTTCCCATGCCTCGTGACATTGCCCTCCTCGGCGCTTACATCCCCGCGATGGTGCCGCTATGCATCGCCGGCGCGGCACTCACCTGGGCGATCGACCGGCTGCTCGGCGCGGCAGGCCTCTATCGCGTCGTCTGGCACCCGTCGCTCTTCCGAGCGAGCCTGCTCGTGATTGTCTGCGGGGCGCTCGGACTCGTCGTGTACCGTTGAGATTCATCTTCGAGCCCCATCATGCTGATCAGAAAACTCATAGGCTTCATTGCGACGGCAGCCATATTCGTCGCCGCGCTGGCGATCGGCCGCGCGCTATGGATCCACTACATGGACGAACCGTGGACGCGCGACGGTCGCGTACGCGCGCAGATCGTGACGATCGCGCCTGACGTCTCGGGAGCCGTCGTAGAGCTGCCCGTTGCCGACAATCAGTTCGTGACCAAGGGCCAGGTGTTGATGAAGATCGACCCGTCGCACTATCAGGTCGCCGTCGAGCAGGCCGCGGCCGCCGTCGCCGCGCGCAAGGCCGAATGGCAAATGCGCCGCGCCGATGCGCAACGGCGTGCCGACATGGACAGTCTCGTCGTCTCGAAGGAAAGCCGCGAAAATGCGCTGCAATCGGCCGCGAGCGCCGAGGCACAATACCGAGAAGCGCAAGCGGCCCTCGATGCGGCCAAGCTCAACCTTTCGCGCACAACGGTCGTGTCGCCTGTCGACGGCTACGTGACGAACCTCTCGGTCTACCGAGGGGACTACGCGACGGCGGGCTCGCCGAAGCTCGCCATCGTCGACAGTCATTCGTTTTGGGTCTACGGCTATTTCGAGGAAACGCGGCTCGAACGCGTGAGGATCGGCGACAAGGCCGAGATGCGGCTCATGAGCGGCGGCGTGCTGAAAGGCCACGTCGAAAGCATTTCACGCGGCATTTACGACCGCGACAATCCGCAGAGCCGCGAGCTCGTTGCCGACGTCAACCCGACTTTCAACTGGGTCCGGCTCGCCCAGCGCGTGCCCGTGCGGATCCATATCGACGAAGTGCCGCCCGGGATCGTGCTCGCGGCTGGGACGACCTGCACGGTGGTCCTCGCGCCGCACTGACCCGCTCCGCTCAACCGCGCAACTTGAACTGGCCCACGAGGCGCTTGAGCGCTTTGGCCTGATCGTCGAGCGAGCGCGCCGCGGCGGTCGCCTCTTCAACGAGCGCCGCGTTTTGCTGCGTGCCTGCGTCCATTTGCGTGACTGAGCGGTTGATTTCCTCGATGCCGGTGCTCTGCTCCGAGGAGGCAGCCGAGATCTCACCGATGATGTCGGTAACGCGCTTGACCGCCTTCACGACCTCGTCCATTGTCCGCCCCGCGTCCTCGGCGAGACCCGAGCCGTTCTCCACGCGTTCGAGCGATGTGTTGATGAGCGCCTTGATCTCTTTCGCCGCGGCGGCGCTGCGCTGCGCGAGAGAGCGCACTTCGCCCGCCACGACAGCGAAGCCGCGCCCCTGCTCGCCCGCGCGCGCCGCTTCGACGGCCGCGTTCAGCGCGAGGATGTTGGTTTGGAACGCGATGCCGTCGATGACGCCGATGATGTCGCCGATGC
>CAYPWK010000339.1:0-6511 GCA_964414365.1 uncultured Burkholderia sp. | reverse complement strand
GCCCAGCGCAACAGCGCCTTGCAGGCATCGGGAGAATCGAAGAGACCGTGCAGATACGTCGCAAGAATCTGTCCGTCTTCCGACAATGCGCCTTCGGCGCGCTCGACGCTGACATCGCCGTTGAGCAATCGCATAGCCGGGCGCGCGAGCGCGGGGCCGTCGCTGGCGCCCATATGGATCTCGTAGCCGCGTACGGGCACATGGCCATCCATGAGCAGCGTGCCCTCGGCGTTGACCAATTGCTTATGGGGCTCGAGCGTCGTAACGAAATCGAGCAGCGCGAAGCCGCGCTCGCATGCGGCATGACTTTCGAGGCCGAGCGGATCGCGCAACTCGCGGCCGAGCATCTGCATCCCGCCGCAAATGCCGATCAGTTTGCCGCCGTAGCGCAGATGTCTACGCAAGTAGGGTTCCCATCCGTTTTCGCGCAGCCAGGCGAGGTCGCGCTGCACGCTCTTGCTACCGGGCAGGATGACGAGGTCGGCCGCGGGCAACGGCTCGTTTGCGCGCACGTAGCGGAAGTCGACTTGCGGATGCGCACGCAGCGGATCGAAGTCGGTATGGTTGCTGATGCGCGGCAGCGCGGGTACGACAACGCGCAACGTTCGTTCGTGCGTCGCGAGCGTCGTTTTCTTCGCGGTGGGCAGCATGTCTTCCGCATCGATCCACAAGCCCGGTACGAACGGCACGACGCCGAAGACAGGTTTCCCGGACTTCGCTTCCACCCAGTCGATCCCCGGTTTCAGCAGGGCGACGTCCCCGCGGAATTTGTTGACGATCACGCCCTTGACTCGTGCGCGCTCGCGATCGTCGAGGCAGGCGAGCGTGCCGAGGATCTGGGCGAATACGCCGCCGCGGTCGATATCGGCGGCGAGCACCACCGGGCAATCGACGGCCTGCGCAAAGCCCATATTCGCGATGTCGCCTTCGCGCAGATTGACTTCGGCGGGACTTCCCGCGCCCTCGACGAGCACGAGATCCGTTTTCGCGCGCAACCGTTCGAACGATTCGAGCACGGCGCGCATCGCGACTGGCTTATAGGCGTGGTACTCCTTTGCGTTGAGGTTGCCGCGCGCGCGGCCGTGGATGATGACTTGCGCACCGATGTCGCTATTGGGCTTCAGCAGCACGGGATTCATGTCGATTTCCGGGGTAAGCCCCGCGGCGAGCGCTTGCCACGCCTGCGCGCGGCCGATCTCGCCGCCGTCGACGGTGACGGCGCTATTCAGCGACATGTTCTGCGGCTTGAACGGCGCGACCCGAAGGCCTGCGCGCGCCGCGATGGCGCAGAGCGCGCCGACGAGCGTGCTCTTTCCACAGTCGGAGCTCGTGCCTTGAACCATCAACATGCCGGCCATAGAGGTCGTCCTGATCACGTGAGAAAAAACGCAATTATGGCCGTGCGCCTCGCTGGAGGCGAGCGTTGATAGGACAACTGTCGATTTCCGCGACTTGCTTGCTCGCCATTGCGGGCCTGACGCTCGACGCGATTTTCGGCGAGCCCCGGCGAGCGCATCCGCTCGTCGCCTTCGGAAGCCTCGCGAAGCGCCTCGAACGAGCGTTAAATCGCGATCGCGATGCGTCGCCAAAGGCGGCGGACGCGCAACCTCGGGGCCGCGGCGTCGCCGCGCTGACGGCGCGAATCCTCGGTATCGTAGCGTGGCTTATCGCTGTCGTGCCACCCGTCGCGCTGCTCGAGTGGCTAACGCGCTCGCTGCCTCTTGCGTTGGCATGGACGCTGCACGCGTTGGCGCTTTGGTTCGCGCTAGGCGGGCGCAGTCTCTCGGATCACATCGCGCCGGTCGAACAGGCTCTCGCGGCGCGCGACGTGGCGCGGGCGCGCGCATTGACTTCGCGCGTCGTTACGCGCGACTTGTCGGATGCGGACGAGCCCGCTATCGCACGCGCCGCGATCGAGTCCGCGCTCGAGAACGGCAACGACGCGATATTCGGCGCGCTCTTCTGGTTTGCCATTGCGGGCGGTCCCGGTGCATTGGCGTTCCGGCTCGCGAATACGCTCGATGCGATGTGGGGTTATCGAACTCCACGCCTCGTGTTCTTCGGGTGGGCCGCGGCTCGCCTCGACGATCTCGCCAACTACGTGCCGGCCCGGCTCACGGCGATGACCTACGCGTTGTGCGGCGACTGCCGCACCGCAATTGAATGCTGGCGAACGCAGGCGCATCGGTGGGAGAGCCCGAACGCGGGCCCCGTCATGGCGAGCGGCGCCGGAAGCCTCAACGTCTCGTGCGGCGGGGCGGCCAGGTATCACGGCGTCGAGGAGGGGCGCCCCACGCTCGGTGCGGGCCCCGAGCCGAATGCACGCGACGTGGGCCGGGCGCTCGCACTCGTGCGGCGGGCCGTCGTTGTCTGGGGCGCGGCGTTCGCGCTCTCGTGCGCTGTTTCAGCCGCAATATCGATAACCGCTTGAGGAAGCTGCGATGCTCGAACGCGATGCCTCGTTCTTCGTTCCGCACGGCGGCAATCTAGGCGATGCCGTGCGCCAATACGGGATTGCTCGCGAGCACTGGATCGATTTGTCGACGGGCATTAATCCCCACGGCTACCCCGTGCCGGCCATCGAGGCAAGCGCGTGGCTGCGCCTGCCCGAGGACGACGACGATTTAGAGGAAGTCGCCGCGCGGCATTATGGCGCCGCGCGGGCCCTCGCGATGGCCGGAACCCAGGCCGCGATTCACTTCCTGCCCGATGTCTTGCATGTGGGCCCCATTGGAGTCGGCTGGCTCACCTATGGCGAATATGCCCCTGCTTTCGAGCGTGCGGGTTTCCGCGTAGATCGATTCGTCACTACGCCGTTCGCCGCGAACCGCGGCGACGCCTCGTTCGTGTTGGAACCGGGATGTGCCCTGCCGGCGCACCTCAAGTATCTCGTTCTCGTGAATCCGAACAACCCGGGCACGGAGCGGTTCACACCGGATAGCGTCGACGACTGGCACCGTCAACTTGCGGCGCGTGGCGGCTCGCTCATCGTCGATGAGGCGTTCGTCGAAGCACTGCCAGAACTCAGCGTGGCCTCGCGCGCGGATCGCGACGGCTTGATCGTGTTGCGTTCCGTAGGCAAGTTCTTCGGGTTGGCCGGCGCGCGCGTCGGCTTCGTGCTCGCCTCGGCGGAAATCGATCGCGCGATCCGGTGGCGCAGGGGACCATGGACTGTTTCGGGCCCCAGCCGAGCTGCTGCACGCGCGGCCTTGCTAGATATGGCATGGCAGGAAGAAACGCGTGCGCGGCTTGCCGCTTCGAGCGCACGGCTCGTCCGGTTGCTTGCGGCGTACGGCTTCAATGCGAGTCACACGCCGCTCTTTGCCTGGATACCTCACGCCGATGCTCGCGGGTTGCAGGATTGCCTCGCCAGACGCGGCGTCTGGGTGCGTCGGTTCGATGTCATCCCCGGTTTGCGCTTTGGCCTGCCGGCGGACGACGATTCGGTATGGAAACGTCTCGAAGCGGCATTGCGCGGCGCGCGCGCCGAAGTGAGCGAGGGGAGTCGTCGGCAGTCCTAACCGAAGTGCTTCGCGTAGCGCATCCGTATGGGCCAGTTCACGACGAGGGCCACCGATTCTCGAACACGCAATCTTCGAGCGGCCTGCGCATCGCCCAGCGCTCGGTCTCGAGCATCGGCGCGTCATAGAACCGCTCGACGTGTCCAAGACAGAGAATGGCGACGGGCTTTGCGCCGGCCGGCATTGCGAGCAGCGTGCGGATCTCGTCGGGATCGAACAGCGACACCCAGCCCATGCCGAGACCTTCGGCGCGGGCGGCGAGCCAGAGGTTCTGGATCGCGCATGAGACCGATGCGAGGTCCATGTCGGGCATCGTGCGGCGCCCGAAGACATGCGCGTCGCGGCCGTCCATCAAGGCCATCACGAGCAACTCGCCGCATTCGAGCATCCCTTCGACCTTGAGCCGCATGAACTCGTCGCGGCGCTGGCCGAGCGCATCGGCCGTGTTCAGGCGCTCGCGGTCGACGGCAGCATGGAGTGCCGAGCGCACACCCACGTCGGTGACCCGAACGATGCGCCAGGGCTGCATGTAGCCGACGCTCGGTGCATGATGCGCGGCTTCGATCAGACGTTGGAGGACGGCCGGATCGACAGGACCGGGCACGAAGTGGCGCATGTCGCGCCGTTCGTAGATGGCGCGATAGACGGCCGCGCGCTCGGATTCGCTAAAGGGGTTTGCCATGAAAAAGTGCCGCGGTCAGCGTGGGGTTCGAGGGCCAATAGCCGTGCATATAGGTGGCGACGATCGAGCCATGCCTAAAGAGCGGCTCGCCCGGGGCACCGGACTGAGGATGGGTGGCGTGGCGCTCCGGATCGAGCATCCCCTCTAGCCGAGAGTAATGAAACGTGTGACCGGTCATCAGGCCATGGCTGGTATCGAGCTGCTGCATGCCGAGCGCCGCGAACCGCGTTTGCATCGTCGCCTGGCCCGGCATCAGGCCGAGCATCGGCGTCGAAGCGCCATTGACGTCGGTGAGCCGCTCAATCAGATAGAGCAGCCCGCCGCATTCCGCGACGATCGTCTTGCGAGCGGCCGCATGGCCGCGGATCGACTCGGCACTGCGAGTCGCACGCGCGAGCGTCGCCGCATGCAGTTCCGGGTAGCCGCCGGGCAGGTAGAGCGCATCGGTGCCTTCGGGAACCGGCTCGTCCGCAAGCGGCGAGAAGAAGCGGACGCGCGCGCCGAGCGCTTCGAGCAAGCTCACGTTGGCGGGGTAGATGAACGAAAAGGCGGCGTCGCGGGCAATCGCAATCCGCAGGCCGTCGAGCAGCGGCGGCAACGATTGCGGCGCCGCGGGCGGAAATTCGACCGCGGGAGGAAGCTCGGCTAGCGCCGTGGCGGCGAGTGCGTCGGCCGCCGACTCGATCCGCGCTTCGAGATCGACGATTTCATCCGCTTGATGGAGGCCGAGATGCCGATCGGGCAATTCCATGCGATCAGAACGCGCGATGTGACCGAGCCAGCGAATCTCGGGCGGCAGCGCGGTCTCGAGCATCTCGGCGTGACGGGCCGAGCCGACATGATTGGCGAGCACGCCATGAAACGGCAGGTCTGGCCGATACCGCGCGAGCCCGAACGCGAGCGCGCCGAACGTCTGCGCCATCGCCTTGGCCGAGATCACTGCCGCGACCGGAACCCGAAACGTCGTGGCAAGATCGGCGCTGCTCGGCGTCCCGTCGAAAAGGCCCATCACGCCTTCGATGAGAATCACGTCCGCCTCGTTCGCCGCTTCCGACAGCAAGCGTCGGCAGTCTTCCTCGCCAACCATCCAGAGATCGAGCGACAGCACGGGCGTGCCGTTCGCACGCTCGAGGATCATCGGATCGAGAAAATCAGGTCCCGTCTTGAAGACGCGCACGCGCCGGCCTTGTCTCCGATGGAGCCGCGCGAGGCCGGCCGTGATCGTCGTCTTGCCTTCGCCCGATGCGGGCGCGCTGACGAAAAGAGCGGGGCACGCCGGCATCCTCAGAACTCCACGCCGCGTTGCGCCTTGACGCCTTGCTCCCGGTACGGATGCTTGACGAGCCGCATCTCCGTCACGAGGTCGGCTGCATCGATGAGCGCATCGGGCGCATGGCGGCCCGTCACGACGACATGCAGCATCGGTTCGCGGGCCTGCAACACGGCCAGCACTTCGTCGAGCGCCAGATACTCGTACTTCAGAACGGTGTTGAGCTCATCGAGGATGACCATCCGGTATTCGCCGCTCTCGATCATCCTGACGGCCTCGTTCCAGCCCTTGCGCGCCGTCGCCATGTCGGCCTCGCGGTTCTGCGTGTTCCAGGTGTAGCCGTCGCCCATCGTGACGAAGTCGCAAGCCGGATGGCTGCCGAGAAAGTCTCTCTCCGAAGTGTGCAATGCGCCCTTGATGAACTGCACGACGCCGATGCGCTCGCCATGGCCGAGCATTCGGACCGCCATGCCGAAAGCCGCTGTGCTTTTGCCTTTGCCGTTGCCGGTATGCACGATCAGCAAACCTTTTTCGTGCGTCGCGGCTGCCTGCTTTTTCTCGTGGCCCTCGCGGCGCTTTTGCGTCATGCGTTGATGCGATTCTGGATCGGTCTTCATGGAACAGGTTCTTGTCTATCGATTTCGATCGTCTGCCGGTAGGGAGGTCGGAGGCTATCCCCGGCTAATGGCGCCCGCTCTCCGGATAGCTCGCAAGCAATCGCCACCGTGACGCCGTCGAGTGCGATTTTGCCTCTTATCAGGGTGCCGCCCGGCGCCCCGAGCATCGCGCAGGGCTCGCAAACGGATTCGACGCCGAGGTGTCGGGCCGCGGCGGGCGAACGCGCGAGCGTCGTGTTGGTGTCGACATATGCATTGATGGCATCGGAAGAATAGGCGATCAGCGGCAATTCGTGGCGCTCGCAGAACTCGATGAGAGCCGGCTCCCTCGTTTTCGCATCGATCGTTGCGATCCGTTTGACGTCGGACATCGCTCGCGAGCCGAGCGCCGCGCGCACGGCCGCGTCGATCTGGGCGAGCG
>CAYPWK010000338.1:2959-6549 GCA_964414365.1 uncultured Burkholderia sp. | reverse complement strand
GACCCGCGAACGTCCTCTTTATTGACGAGCCGACAAACGACCTCGACTTCCCGACGCTCGAACTGCTCGAAGAACTGCTCGGCGACTATGAAGGGACGCTGCTGCTCGTGAGTCACGACCGGGCGTTTCTCGATAACGTCGTCACTTCAGTCATCGCATTCGAGGGCAGCGGAGGGTGGCGCGAGTACGTCGGAGGCTTTACCGACTGGCAGACTCAGCAGGAGCGCGCGACACGGCTCGCGTCTGAAGCGGCTGCTGCGCGCGCGCAGAAGGAGATGCCGCGCGCGGCTGCGCCGCGCGAAGCCGCGGCCGGCCGTGG
Source organism: uncultured Burkholderia sp. (assembly GCA_964414365.1). Taxonomy (GTDB): domain Bacteria; phylum Pseudomonadota; class Gammaproteobacteria; order Burkholderiales; family Burkholderiaceae; genus Trinickia. The sequence goes on along the minus strand of CAYPWK010000338.1, from coordinate 6,230 downwards.
CGCTGCGCGCCCCGTGAAACTTTCGTTCAAGGAGCAGCGCGAACTCGAAGCGCTGCCCGAGCAGATTGCGGCGCTCGAGGCCGAGCAAAAGACGATCGGCGCGCAGCTCGAAGATGGCTCCATCTTCGCGAAAGATCCCCACGAGGGTGCCCGACTGACCGAGCGCTATGCCGCCATCGACGACGAGCTCATCGCCGCGCTCGAGCGATGGGAGGAGCTCGAGGCGAAGCGCAAATGACCGCGGAGCAAGCGGGCATCCGCTGGGGGCTAGCCATTCAGTCGAATTGCTCCTCACGTCGAACACAGTAAAATACGCCGCGTTTCTCTGCGGTATCCCGAGGGCACGAGAGTGAGGGCGGGCGTTTTCGCGAGCTGCGCCCGTTTGGGAGGCACGCCCGTCACCCCCGTTGTTCCGATTCGTTTTTTTTGATCTTTCAACGTTTTGTCCACGCGGATATCCACATTCCCTGTGGACAACGATGACTTACACCAACACGATGTCCACGAAAAAGCCAAGCGCCGCGTACAGCGAGGCGTCGATCAAGGTGCTGAAGGGGCTGGAGCCGGTCAAGCAGCGGCCCGGCATGTACACGCGCACCGAGAATCCGCTGCACATCATTCAGGAAGTCATCGACAACTCGTCCGACGAGGCGCTCGGCGGCTATGGTCGGCAAATCACAGTGACGCTGCATGCCGATCATTCGATCTCCGTCGAGGACGACGGCCGGGGCATCCCCTTCGGCTTGCATCCCGACGAGGGCGTGCCTGTCGTCGAGATTGTGTTCACGCGGCTGCATGCGGGCGGGAAGTTCGATAAAGCGGCGGGCGGCGCTTATACCTTCTCGGGCGGCTTGCATGGTGTCGGCGTTTCGGTGACGAACGCGCTTTCGTCGCGGCTCGACGTGACGGTCTGGCGCGACGGCAAGATCGCCGAAATCGGGTTCGCGCACGGCGACGTTGTGCGCCCTCTCAAAGTGCGCGACGCGGGCAGGGGCGAAAAGCGCTCCGGCACGCGCGTGACGGCGCTGCCCGATCCCAAGTATTTCGATTCGTCCAACGTGCCGCTGGGCGAACTGCAGCGTCTGTTGCGCTCGAAGGCGGTCCTTTTACCGGGCGTGGAAGTGACGCTCGTTATCGAGAAGACGGGTGAGCGCCAAAAGTGGAAATACGAGGACGGCCTGCGCGGCTACCTTCTCGAGGGCATGGCGGGCAACGAGCTGCTGATACCGCTCTTCGAAGGCGAACGATATGCGGAAAGCGCGCGCGCGACCGAAGACGCTTTCGCGGAAGGCGAGGGGGCCGCGTGGGTCGTCGCCTGGAGCGAGGAGGGGGCGCTCACGCGAGAGTCCTACGTCAACCTGATTCCGACGCCGGCGGGCGGCACACACGAAGCGGGCCTTCGCGACGGTCTGTTTCAGGCCGTCAAGAGCTTCGTCGAGCTGCACAACCTGCAGCCGAAGGGCGTGAAGCTGTTGGCCGACGACGTGTTCGCGCGCGTCTCGTTCGTGCTCTCCGCCAAGGTGCTCGATCCGCAGTTTCAAGGCCAGATCAAGGAACGGCTCAACAGCCGCGACGCCGTCAAGCTCGTCTCTTCGTACGTCAAGCCAGCGCTCGAGCTTTGGCTCAACCATCATGTCGAGCACGGCAGGAAGCTGGCCGAGCTCGTCATCAAGCAGGCTCAGGCGCGCACGCGCGCGGGCCAGAAGATCGAAAAGCGCAAGAGTTCGGGCGTGGCCGTGCTGCCGGGCAAGCTGACCGATTGTGAGTCGACCGACGTTACGCGCAACGAGCTTTTTCTCGTCGAAGGCGATTCGGCCGGCGGGTCGGCAAAGATGGGCCGCGACAAAGAGTATCAAGCCATCCTGCCGTTGCGCGGCAAGGTGCTCAATACGTGGGAAACGGAGCGCGATCGGCTCTTTGCCAATAACGAGGTGCACGACATCTCGGTGGCGATCGGCGTCGATCCGCACAACCCCGACGACGACGTTGACCTCTCGAATCTGCGATACGGCAAGATCTGCATCTTGTCGGATGCCGATGTCGACGGGGCCCATATCCAGGTGCTGCTGCTCACGCTTTTCTTCAAGCATTTCCCACAGCTGATCGAGCGCGGGAATGTCTACGTAGCACGGCCGCCGCTCTTTCGCGTCGATGCGCCGGCGCGCGGTAAGAAACCCGCGCAAAAGCTCTATGCACTCGACGAAGGCGAGCTTGAGGCGATCCTCGACAAACTGAGGAAAGACGGTGTGCGTGAATCGCAGTGGTCGATCAGCCGCTTTAAGGGGCTCGGCGAGATGAGCGCAGAGCAGCTTTGGGATACGACCATGAACCCTGACACGCGGCGCCTCATGCCCGTCGCGCTCGGCGAGCTCGATTTCGACGCGACGGTTTCACGGATGACGATGCTGATGGGTAAGGGCGAAGCGGCGGCGCGCCGCAGCTGGCTCGAAGAGAAGGGCAACGAAGTCGAGGCCGATATCTGACCCGCATGGGCGCCGACGGCCGAAGACGCTTCTTCTGAATACGGACACCATTTTCGATGGCTCAACAAGACGATTTGTTTGCCCCGGCCACCGTGCCTGACGGTGAATCGCTAACGCTCGGCCACTACGCGGAGCGTGCCTATCTCGACTATGCGGTGAGCGTCGTGAAGGGCCGGGCGCTGCCTGATGTGAGCGACGGTCAAAAGCCCGTGCAGCGGCGCATTCTCTATGCAATGAGCGAGATGGGCCTCGCCGCCGATGCCAAGCCGGTCAAGTCGGCGCGCGTCGTGGGCGACGTGCTCGGCAAGTACCATCCGCACGGCGACCAATCCGCCTACGATGCGCTCGTGCGCCTGGCACAAGATTTCTCGATGCGTTATCCGCTCATCGACGGCCAAGGCAACTTCGGCTCTCGCGATGGCGACGGCGCGGCGGCGATGCGGTACACCGAGGCGCGCCTCACCCCAATTGCCCGGCTTTTGCTTGACGAGATCGACGAAGGCACGGTCGATTTCATGCCGAACTACGACGGCTCGTTTCAGGAGCCGAAGCTGCTGCCGGCGCGATTGCCGTTCCTCTTGCTGAACGGCGCGTCGGGTATCGCAGTCGGCCTTGCCACCGAGATCCCGTCGCATAATTTGCGCGAAGTCGCCGCGGCAGCCGTCGCCATGATTCGGCATCCGAAGATTTCGCATGCCGAATTGATGGAACATCTGCCGGGTCCGGATTTTCCGGGCGGCGGCCAGATCATCTCGGGCAGTCGCACCAGCGCCTCGGTCACGTGCCGG
>CAYPWK010000338.1:0-2949 GCA_964414365.1 uncultured Burkholderia sp. | reverse complement strand
GGAGATCGCGGCAGCCTATGAGACGGGGCGCGGGAGTCTCAAGGTGCGGGCGCGCTGGAAGATCGAGGAGCTTGCGCGCGGGCAGTGGCAACTTGTTGTCACCGAATTGCCGCCGAATACGTCGGGACAGAAGGTGCTCGAGGAAATCGAGGAGCTGACGAACCCGAAAGTAAAGCTGGGCAAGAAGACGCTGACCCCCGAGCAACTGACGCTGAAGCAGACGATGCTTGCGCTCGTCGATACCGTACGCGACGAATCGGGTAAGGATGCGCCGGTGCGGCTCGTCTTCGAGCCCAAGACGAGCCGCCTTGATCAGACCGAGTTTGCGAACTCCCTGCTCGCGCATACCAGTCTCGAATCGAACGCGCCGCTCAACCTCGTTATGATCGGCGGGGACGGGCGGCCGAAGCAGAAGGGCTTGGTCGAAATTCTGCACGAATGGGTGGGGTTCCGGTTTGCGACGGTGACGCGCCGCACGCGTCATCGCCTGACTAAGGTCGACGATCGAATCCACATCCTTGAAGGACGGATGATCGTCTTTCTCAATATCGACGAGGTCATTCGTATCATTCGCGAATCGGAAGAGCCTAAAGAGGCGCTCATCGCGGCGTTCGGGCTTTCCGAGCGACAGGCCGACGACATTCTCGAGATCCGGCTGCGCCAACTCGCGCGGCTCGAGAAGATCAAAATCGAAAAGGAACTGCAGTCGCTGCGCGAAGAGAAGGCGAAGCTCGAGGAGTTGCTCGCGAGCGACACGGCGATGAAGCGTCAGATCATCAAGGAGATCGAATCCGATGCGAAGCAATATGGCGACGAACGCCGCACGCTGATTCAGCAGGAAAAGCGCGCGACGTTCGAAGCGCGCGTCGTCGACGAGCCCGTAACCGTCGTCGTGTCGCGGCGAGGCTGGGTGCGCGCGCTCAAGGGGCATGGACTCGATCCGGCCGGATTCTCGTTCAAGGACGGCGATAGTCTCTATGCGGCGTTTACGTGCCGTACGCCCGATACGCTGATCGCCTGGGGCAGTTCCGGACGCGTGTACTCGGTCGCCGTGACGATGCTGCCAGGCGGGCGCGGCGACGGCGTGCCCGTGACTTCGCTCATCGAGCTCGAAGCGGGCACGCATTTGCTGCACTACTATGCGGCCAATGCCGAACAGGCGCTGCTGCTGGCATCGAGCAACGGATTCGGATTCATCGCCAAAATGGCCGACATGACAAGCCGTCTCAAAGCGGGCAAGTCGTTCATGACGATCGACGCTGGCGCCGCGCCGCTTGCGCCGATGCCTGTCGTGCCCGATGCGGTGCAAGTGGCCTGTCTCTCGAGCTCCGGGCGCCTGCTCGTCTTCGGGATCGACGAAATGAAGGTGCTCTCCGGCGGCGGACGCGGCATCACACTGATGATGCTCGACGAGAAGGAGACACTCGTGCAGGCACTCGCGATCGGCGCGGCGGGCGTCGTGCTGCTAGGCACTGGACGTGGAGGGAAACCGCAGGAGGAGCTGTTCGCCGGTGCGGCGCTCGAGCCGCACGTCGGCAAGCGCGCGCGCCGCGGCCGCGCCCCAGACACACGGATCAAGGTGAGCGCATTGCGACCGGCGCTCGGCTGATAGCGGTGCCGCACGTCGCGGCAATGTCGTTCGTTCGGACACCTGAAATTCGGAGAGACGCCTGATGTCGATCGCCATGAACGTAGCGTTGTTTCTGCACCTTGCCGCCGTGGCCGTCTGGATCGGCGGCATGATCTTCGCGCAGTTTTGCCTGCGTCCGTCGCTCGCAGACGTATCGCCTCAGTTGAGGCTGCCGCTCATCGAAGCGGTGTTCGGAAGATTTCTGACATGGGTCGGCGTCGCCGTCATTGCAATTTTGCTGTCGGGCGGCTTCATGATGGCGCGCTTCGGCGGCAGTCATGCCCCATGGCCGTTGACGCTGATGGCGGCGCTCGGCATCGTCATGATGCTGATCTTCGGGCATCTGCGCTTTGCGGTCTTTCCGCGTATCCGCCGCGCCGTGCAGGCACAGAAGTGGCCCGACGGGGCCCGGGCCGTCGATACGATGCGCCGGCTAGTGGCGACCAACCTCGTCATCGGCGTCGTCACGATCGGCGCGGCGGTCTATTCGCGCGGCTTTTGATCGACTAGGGCACACGGGCTTGCCAGGCTTTAGATGAGAGGTCCTGTGCCTCATCGGAGCGAGAGTGCCTTAGCGGCGGCGTAGACGACCGCAACGGCCAGATAGACGGCATAGACGGGCATCTTGAAGCGGGCGAGCGCAATGAGCGCTAACGCCGCTGTCAAGGCATGTTCGCGTGTGAGCGGCACGTGTTCATAGACGTGCGCGACGGCCACGACGAGAAATGCGGTTGTCGCGGCGCGCAGCACCCGCATGCCGTTCTCAAAACGGGAATCTGTTTCCAGCCGCTGCAAATGCCGCCGAGCGAACACGACCAATGTCCCCGAGGGTATGAAAAAGGCCAGGGTCGCGGCGATGGCGCCGGCCAGGCCGTGGATCAGATAACCAAGGAACGGCACGACGTTCAGCAGCGGGCCGGGTGAAACGGGCGAGAGCGCGAACGCAAGCGTGAAGTCGCGCAACGTCACGTCGATGCCAGGTGTGACGAAGAGCATTTTCAAGACGGGCAGCGCGGAAAAGCCGCCGCCGAATAGCGTCATTGCGGCTCCCGCGAGACTCGGCAGGATTAACAGAGATTGGTACCGCGGCGGGACGGGGAGCGCGAAGGCGGCGATCAGCACGGCAAGGGCGCCGAGCAGCAGTTTGTCGCCGCGTGTGAACGAGAGGGTTAGGCGCCCCGTGCGCTCGGGGCTCGTGAGCCAGCCTGCAAGGAACGCGCAGCCAAGCAGAACGACGAATACGCTGCCTACCTGCGCGAACAGCAGCACTGCCGTGGAGAGCACGACGGCGATCCACTCGATGCGAGACTGCATGAGCG
>CAYPWK010000337.1:0-6556 GCA_964414365.1 uncultured Burkholderia sp. | reverse complement strand
CTGCCTTGCTCGAGCGGGCCGTCTACGCGCCCGTCGATGCACGCTTCAAGGTCTATATGATCGACGAAGTGCACATGCTGACGAATCACGCGTTCAACGCAATGTTGAAGACGCTCGAGGAGCCGCCGCCCCACATCAAGTTCATCCTCGCAACGACCGATCCCCAAAAGATTCCCGTCACGGTGCTCTCGCGCTGCCTGCAGTTCAATCTGAAGCAGATGCCGGCCGGGCACATCGTCGGTCATCTCGAGCGCATCCTCGCGGCCGAAGAGATAGCCTTCGAGCCTCAGGCGCTGCGGCTGCTTGCGCGCGCGGCCGATGGCAGCATGCGCGACGCGCTTTCGCTGACCGACCAGGCCATCGCCTACTCGGCGAATCAGGTGACCGAGGAGGCCGTACGCGGAATGCTCGGCGCGCTCGATCAAAGCTATCTGATTCGCCTCGTCGACGCGCTCGTCGAGGCCGATGGCGCGCTCGTGCTTGCCATCGCCGACGAAATGGCGCTGCGCAGCCTCTCGTTTTCCACGGCGCTGCAAGATCTGGCGAGCCTCTTTCATCGGATCGCGTGGGCGCAGTTCGCGCCCTCCGCGGTGCTTGACGAATGGCCGGAGGCGAATGACGTGCGCCGCTTCGCGCAAGCGCTTTCGCCCGAGCAAGTGCAGCTTTTCTATCAGATCGCCACGATCGGCCGAAGCGAGCTGGGGCTCGCGCCCGACGAGTACGCGGGCTTTACGATGACGCTGCTGCGCATGCTCGCGTTCGAGCCGGCGAAGGACGCGGGCGGGGCCGGCGGCCATCAGCCACAGGCCGCACCGGTGCCTGGGCGCGCGAAGAGCGGCGCCACCGTTGTCTCCGCCGAATCGCAGCCCGCATCCGCATTGCCGCCGGCACGGCCTGCTTCCGCGGGCGTGGAGGCCGAGGTCGATGCTCGGGTGAGCGCTGCGCGATCCGGCTCGCCTGTGGCAGCCAAGGCGCCGCTTGCGAACGACGCCCCACTGCGAGAGGCGACGGACGGCAAACCCGAGTTGTCCGCTGGCTTGTCCGATTCAACTCGCGGTTCCGATGATTCGACTCGTGGCTCCGTTGATGCACGGCCACGCGCCGAGGTGCCACCGGCTGAGGCCGCGTCGGCCGCACGAACGGGCGGCGCGAGCGCCGCGCTGGAGGTATTGCGCAGCGCCGGGCTGCGCGTGTCGACCGATCGCGGCCGCTCAAAAAGCGAAGCCTCGAAAGCGCCGGCTGCCGCCGTGCCGAAACCGGCCGCCTCGCGCCCTGCGATCGATGTCCCGACGCCGCGGGCACGACGCGACGAGAGCGGGTCTACACCGGTTGCCGGATCGGAAGCGCGACAACGGCGAGGCGGGGGAGACGCCCGGGAAGCGCAAAATACGCCGACGACGCCCCCCTGGGACGATGCGCCGCCGCTGGACGCTCAATTCGATGACTATGTCCCCCTATCGGCCGAGGACGCTTATTTCTCTGCGCCCGAAGATGGCTTCGTGCCGCCGGAGGACGGAGCTGGCGCGACACGCGAGACCGGGACCCGGGCGCCGGCCATCGATCTATCGAAGCTGCCCGAGCCCGTATTGCTCGACGCGATCGGTTTCGCCGGCGACTGGCCGGCGCTTGCGTCCAGCCTGGGGCTGACGGGCGTGGCACATCAGCTTGCATTCAACAGCGAGTTGACGGCGCTCGAGGGCGAAATGCTGAAATTGAACGTGGCGGTGCCGCAATACGCCGAAGCGTCGCAGGTCGCAAAGCTGAAGGCGGCGCTTTGCGAGCGGCTCGGCAAGCCTGTCGAGGTCCGCGTGGAAGTTGGGCCGACGCGCCGCACGGCTGCGGTGCTCGAGGCCGCCGCGCGTGCAGAACGTCAGCGCGAGGCCGAGCGCGAGATCGACGCCGATCCGTTCGTGCAATCGCTCATTCGTGAATTCGGCGCCACCATCATCCCCGGCTCGGTGAAGCCGGTTTCGCCCGGTACGGGGGCTGGCGCCCGCTGAAACAATCGGCGCTGCCCGTCCACTGACGCTCGACATTCGGCTCGGCCGAGCGCCGCATTGACATCCATACGATCAAAGGAGCACGTCCATGATGAAAGGCCAACTCGCTGGGCTCATGAAGCAAGCGCAGCAAATGCAGGAAAACATGAAGAAGATGCAGGAGCAGCTCGCGCAGATCGAGGTCGAAGGACAATCGGGCGCGGGGCTCGTCAAGGTAACGATGACCTGCAAAAACGACGTTCGACGTGTATCGATCGATCCGAGTCTTCTTGCAGACGACAAGGACATGCTCGAGGACCTCGTCGCCGCCGCCTTTAACGATGCGGTGCGCAAGGCAGAGGCGACGGTTCAGGAGAAGATGGGCGGTATGACGGCGGGGCTTCCGCTGCCGCCGGGTTTCAAGCTGCCGTTCTAAAGAGCGAGAACGTTTCGTTAGAGGGCCTGCCACCGTCATGAAACAGCCTTCCGCTCTCGTCGCGCTCGTCGACGCGCTGCGCGCGCTGCCGGGCGTCGGGCCGAAGTCGGCCCAGCGAATGGCGTATCACCTGATGCAGCATGACCGCGAGGGCGCCGAGCGCCTCGGCCATGCGCTTCTCTTCGCGACGGAGCACCTGCGGCACTGCGAGCGATGCAACACGTTCACCGAGGCACGCGTTTGTGACGTCTGCAGCGACGAGTCGCGCGATCCGACGCTGCTCGCCGTCGTCGAGACGCCCGCCGATCAGATCATGCTCGAGCAGACCATGACCTATCGCGGGCTTTACTTCGTGCTAATGGGGCGTTTGAGCCCGCTCGACGGAATCGGCCCGAAGGAGATTCATTTCGAGCGGCTCGTCAAGCGGGCGACGGACGGCTTGGTAAAGGAGGTCGTGCTCGCCACGAATTTTACGAATGAAGGCGAGGCGACAGCGCACTACCTTGCGCAGGCGTTGAAGGCGCGTGGCCTGACGGTGACGAGGCTCGCGCGCGGCGTGCCTGTCGGTGGCGAACTCGAATACGTCGACGCGGGGACCATCGCGCGCGCGATGCTCGACAGGCGATCGGTCTGATCGCCGCCGCGGCCGGCGGCGAGCGGTGTTGCAGAGGAGGCGCCATCGCCGCAAGGACGATCCATCAGAGGACCACAATGAGCAGTGAAACAGCCGGCCCGCTCAAGGGCATCAAAGTGCTCGAGCTCGGCACGCTGATCGCCGGACCGTTCGCCGCGCGCTTTCTCGGCGAATTCGGCGCGGACGTCATCAAGGTCGAAGATCCGAACGGCGGCGATCCGCTGCGCAAATGGCGCATGCTTTACCCGCAGGCCGGCGGCACGTCGCTTTGGTGGGCCGTCCAGGCGCGCAACAAGAAATCGGTGACGGTCAATCTGAAGGCCGAGGAAGGCAAAGAGATCGTCCGTCGCCTTGCGAGCACGGCCGACATCGTCGTCGAGAATTTCCGGCCGGGAATGCTCGAGAAACTCGGCCTCGGCTACGACGTGCTCACGGCGAGCAATCCCGGCCTCGTCATGGTCCGTCTGTCGGGGTATGGGCAGACAGGGCCGTACCGTGATCGGCCGGGCTTTGGGTCGATCGCCGAAGCGATGGGCGGATTGCGCTACATCACCGGTTACCCCGATTTGCCGCCCCCGCGCATCGGGATATCGATCGGCGATTCCATTGCGGCGCTGCACGGCGTGATAGGCGCGTTGATGGCAATTCATCACCGGCAGGCTAACGGCGGCAAAGGGCAGGTCGTCGACGTGGCGCTTTACGAAGCCGTCTTCAACATGATGGAGAGCATCGTGCCCGAGTACGGTGTTTATGGCGCCGTGCGTGAGCGCACGGGAGCGTCGCTGCCCGGCATCGTGCCCTCGAACACCTATCCGTGCAGGGACGGCAGTATCGTGATCGGCGGCAATAGCGATCCGATCTTCAAGCGGCTGATGACGGCCATCGGGCGCGGCGATCTCGCAAACGATCCGACGCTCGCTCACAACGACGGCCGTGTGCCGCGCACGCAGGAGATCGACGACGCGATCGCCGCGTGGCTCGCCGAGCGGACGATCGACGAGGCGCTCGAGGTCCTTAACGCGGCGGATGTTCCGGTCGGGCGGATCTATAGCGCGGCCGACATGTTTGCCGATCCGCAATACGCGGCCCGCGAAATGATCCGCCAATTCAAATGGCAAGACGGTCTCGATATCGCGTTGCCGAATGTCACGCCGAAGCTTTCCGAAACGCCGGGCGGCACACGTTGGCTCGGCCCCGCTCTTGGCGAGCACACAGACGAAGTGCTGCGCTCGCTCGGTTACGACGACAATGCGATCGCGGCGCTACGCGAGCGGAAAGTGATCTGACGAACAACCCTTCAGGGCACGACGACGATCTTGCCCGTCACGCGGCGCTGGGCCATGTCACGCAGTGCACGCGCTGTATCTTCGAGTCGATAACGGGCGCTGATGCGCGGATGCAGCTTCCCTTCGCGCAGCCAGCGCGCGAGCGTTTCGAGCCCGGCATGGTTGCGCGACGACTCGCGCTTCGCGAACTCTCCCCAGAACACGCCGACGATGCTTGCGCCTTTGAGTAGCGCGAGGTTGAGCGGCAAGCGAGGGATTTCCCCGCTCGCGAACCCCACGACGAGATAGCGGCCGCGCCAGCCGATGCTGCGAAAAGCCGGTTCGGTATAGCGCCCGCCGACCGGGTCGTAGACGACGTCGGGACCGCGCCCGTCGGTGAGCGCCGCGATTCGTTCGCGCAGGCTCTCCCGCTCGTATTGGATCGTCTCGTGGGCACCGTGCTCGCGACAAATGGCGAGCTTTTCATCGCTCGATGCGGCGGCAATGACACGGGCGCCGATGGCCCTGCCGATTTCCACCGCAGCGAGCCCGACACCGCCTGCGGCGCCGAGCACGAGCATCGTTTCGCGGGCGGCGAGTTCGCCACGGTCGACGATCGCGTGATAGGACGTTCCGTAGGCGAGCGTGAACGCTGCCGCCACCGCGTAGTCGGCGTCCGCCGGTAGCGGGGCGCAGGCGTCGGCGGAGGCGACGACTTGCTCCGCGAAGCCGCCGACCTGCACATAGGCCGCGACGGGCATGCCCGGGCGAAGGTGCGTCACGCCGGTGCCCACGGCGCGGACGATACCGGCGACCTCGGAGCCTGGCGTGAACGGCAACTCGGGCTCGAACTGATACTTGTTCTCGATAACGAGGACGTCGGGGAAATTGACGCTCGCCGCTTTCACATCGATGGCGACCTCGCCGGGGCCGGGCTCGACGTCGGGCAGTGTCTGGAGCACGAGCGTTTCGGGTGGACCGTAGCGGTTGCAGCGAATGGCGCGCATCGCTTTCCTCCGGCTTTCTCAGTGAACTCAATGCAGTGTAGTTGATGACGAACGGCCGTGCCTTTTCCGGCCCCGCTCACATTTTTGCGAGCGGCGCCACATGTCCCGGAAAGCGATCATGGCAGGTGATCAGAGCCGCAATGTCCTCGGTTACAATCGTTGCATGCGAATCCTACTAAGCAACGACGACGGTTATCTCGCGCCCGGTCTCGCGGCGCTTCACCATGCGCTGAAGCGCTTGGGCGACGTGACCGTCATGGCGCCCGAGCAGAACTGCAGCGGCGCATCGAACTCGCTGACGCTTTCCCGGCCTCTCTCGGTGCTGCGCTCGGCGAACGGTTTTTACTACGTGAACGGCACGCCGACCGATTCGGTGCACATCGCGCTGACGGGGATGCTGGACCACAAGCCCGATCTCGTCGTCTCCGGCATCAACAACGGCCAGAACGTCGGCGAGGACACGCTCTATTCGGGGACCGTCGCGGCGGCGACGGAGGGCGTGATGTTCGGCGTGCCGGCGATCGCTTTCTCGCTCGTCGAGAAAGACTGGTCGTACCTCGAGGACGCGGCGCGCGTCGCCTCCGATATCGTCGAGCACTTTCTCACGCATCCGCTGCCGGGTCATCCGCTTCTGAACGTGAACATTCCGAATCTGCCTTATGACGAGATGGGCGAGTGGGAAGTTACACGTCTCGGGAAGCGTCACCCGTCGCAGCCGGTGATTCGCCAAACGAACCCTCGCGGTGAGCCGATCTACTGGATCGGTCCGTCGGGAGCGGCCCTCGATGCGAGCGAGGGTACCGATTTTCACGCGCTCGCGAACGGGCGTGTGTCGATCACGCCGCTCCAGCTCGATCTCACGCACACGCAAATGCTGACAGCGACGCGCGAATGGTCGCGCGTGGGACGTCGCGCTTCATGACGAGCGAGCGTGCCAAGCGGTTTCCCCTAGGGCTTGCCGATCTCGAGCGCAAGCCGCGCAGCCGCGTGGGTGGGGCCACGGGCGCGCACGCCGGCGGCGACGAACGGGGGCGCTCGCGCGATGGGGGCTCGCGCAGACCTGACACGCTGGCGTCGCAAGTCGCCGACAAAATGGCGGCGCCGAACGTTGCGCTGGCAAGCACCGGCGCGCTGACATCGGAACGCGTGCGCGAGCGCATGGTCGAACGCCTTCGAGCAAACGGCATCCGCGACGCGCGCGTGTTGAGCGCAATGTCGACTGTGCCGCGCCACAT
>CAYPWK010000336.1:0-6591 GCA_964414365.1 uncultured Burkholderia sp. | reverse complement strand
GTCGTTCCCTATGATCCGCCGACGCTGGAACCGGCGCTGAAGAAGGCGATGGATCGCGGGATCAAAGTCGTGACCCATGAGGCCGACAACGAAAAGAACACGATGGTCGACCTCGAGGCGTTCGACAATTCTGCGTACGGTGCGGCCTTGAACGAGCGGCTCGCGAACTGCATGCACGGCGAAGGCAAGTGGGCGACGCTCGTCGGTTCGCTCGGCAGCCGCTCGCAAGTGCAATGGGCCGAAGGCGGGATTGCCAACGCGAAGGCGAAGCATACGAAGATGGATCTCGTCGAACACAATCTCGAGACGAACAACGACGGCGAGCACGCCTACGTCGTCGCGAAGGAGGTTCTGCGCAAGCATCCTGACATCAAGGGCTTCCAGGGCTCCTCGTCGCTCGATGTGCTCGGCATTGGCCGCGCCGTCGAGGAGGCCGGCCTGCAAGGGAAGGTTTGCGTCTTTGGCACGGGGTTGCCGACCGAAGCGGGCAAGTATCTCGAAAGCGGTGCGATCAACGGCATTGCGTTCTGGGATCCGAAGCTTGCCGGGCTCGCGATGAACAAGATCGCGCAGATGTTGATCGACGGCAAGACCGTGAAGGAGGGCGACAACCTCGGCCTGCCCGGCTATGAGAAGGTGACCGTGAGCAAGGGGCCGGGCAAGGGCATCATCGTGCGCGGCCAGGGCTGGGTCAACGTCGACAAGTCGAACTACAAGCAGTACAGCTTCTGATTCGGACGGAAGCCGGGCGCGCGCGTCGTGGTGCGCGCGCCCGGCCTTCGAGAGCTTCAACGCGAGCGGTGATTGTCACGATGAATGAGGAAAAGGCTTTTGAGCCGCTGCTGCAGGTAGTCGGCATCCACAAGCGCTTCACAGGCGTGCACGCACTGCGCGGCGTCACGCTCGCGTTCGAGCGAGGGCACATCTATCACCTGCTCGGCGAAAACGGCTGCGGCAAGAGCACGCTGATCAAGATCATCTCGGGCGCGCAGCCGCCCGACGAAGGCGAGCTCGTCATCGAGGGCAGGCATTACGCGCGGCTCACGCCGCTGCAGGCGTTGGATGCCGGCATCGAAACCGTCTATCAGGACCTTTCGCTGCTGCCGAACATGAGCGTGGCCGAGAACGTCGCGCTCACCGCCGAACTCGCGGAGCACGGCGGGCGTCTTGCGCGCACGCTCGATCGGCGTGTGCTCGCCGCGACGGCGGCGAAGGCGCTCGAATCGGTAGGACTGCCGAGCAATGCCGACTTCCAGGCGACGCTGATCGAGCAGCTTCCGCTCGCGACACGCCAACTTGTCGCCATCGCGCGCGCGATCGCAAGCGAGGCGAAGTTCGTCATCATGGACGAGCCGACGACGTCGCTCACGCAAAAGGAAGTTGCGAACCTCATCGAGGTGCTCGGCGCATTGCGCCGACAGGGCGTGACCGTGCTTTTCGTCAGCCACAAGCTCGACGAATGCTATGCGATCGGCGGCGACGTCATCGTGCTGCGCGATGGTCAGAAAGTCGCGCAAGGGCCGATCGCCAACTATACGAAGGCACAGCTTTCGGAGTTGATGACAGGGCGGCAGCTATCGCAGGAGCGCTATCGCGAGCCGGCCTCTCAAAGCGAAGTCGTGCTCGACGTGTCCGGTCTTGCGCGCCGCGGGCAATTCCGCGATATCTCGTTCGCTTTGCATCGCGGCGAGATTCTCGGCGTGACAGGCTTGCTCGACTCCGGCCGCAACGAGCTCGCTCGCGCGCTCGCGGGTGTGGCGCCCGCCGATGAAGGGCGCATCACGCTCGAGGGCAAGCCTGTGACGCTTGCGACGCCCGCCGATGCGAAGCGGCACCGGATCGGCTATGTGCCTGAAGATCGCCTGAGCGAGGGACTCTTTCTCGACAAGTCGATTCGCGAAAACGTCATCACGGCGATGATCTCGAGCTTGCGCGACCGCTTCGGTCAGATCGACCGCAAGCGCTCGCGCGCGCTCGCCGAGCAGACGGTGAAGGAGTTGCAGATCGCGACGCCCGATGTCGATCGCGCCGTGCAGTCGCTCTCGGGCGGCAACCAGCAACGCGTGCTGATCGGGCGCTGGCTTGCGATCGATCCGCAAGTGCTGATCCTGCACGGGCCGACCGTCGGCGTCGACGTGGGATCGAAGGACATCATCTACCGCATCGTGCAGCGCCTCTCGCAACAAGGGATCGGCATCTTGTTGATCAGCGACGATCTGCCGGAGCTGTTGCAGAACTGCGATCGAATCCTGATGATGAAGAAAGGCCGCATGGCCGGCGAGTATCGCCCCGAAGGACTGACGGAGGCGGCGCTATACCGCGCCCTGCTATCCGAGGCCACACCAGCGGAAACGGCATGATGGACAGCGCCCACACTCGCTTTCGCTCATTGCCCCGCGAAGGGGAGGTTGCCTCGCTGGGCGCGGAACCGGCACTCCGAAGGCGCGCGGGAGGTAGTCCCTTTGCGCGAAAGTCCCGTTGGGGACGGGAGGCAGCATGAACCAGACGATGAGCACTCCTAAAGCAATCGATATCGCACGAGAAGGCCGCCCGCCCGCCTGGCGCGCGAAGCTCGCACGCAATCCCGAATGGTTCACGGCCGCGCTGATCGCGCTGACTTCGATCGTCGTCGCCGCACTCAATCCGCGCTTTCTGCAGTGGGCGACGCTCTTCGACATGCTGCATTCGGCCACGACGACGTCGCTCTTCGCGCTCGGCACGCTCGTCGTATTGGCGTCGGGCGGCATCGATGTGTCGTTCACGGCAATCGGTGCGCTGACGATGTATTCGATTACGAAGGCCGTCTTCGCCTGGTGGCCCGACGCGCCTTTCGCCTTGATTCTTTTCGCGGGCGCTTTCGGAGGCGTCGTGCTCGGCCTGATCAACGGCATCCTCGTGCATCGGCTCAAGGCGCCTTCGCTGATCGTGACGATCGGCACGCAGTATCTCTATCGCGGCATCTTGCTGACGTTCGTCGGCACGACGTTCTTCATGAATATCCCGCATAGCATGGATCGATTCGGCCGCATACCGCTCCTCGCCTATCGAACCGCCGACGGCCTGCATGCCGTGCTGCCCATTTCCGTGATCGCGCTTTTTCTCGGTGCGTTCGTTACCTGGTGGCTGCTGAACCGGACGATGATGGGGCGCGCTGTCTACGCGATGGGCGGCAGCCTGACCATCGCCGAGCGGCTCGGCTACAACCTGCGTGCCGTCCATCTATTCGTGTTCGGCTATACGGGCTTGCTTGCCGGCATCGCGGGCATCATCCACGTCTCGAACGGGCGCATCGCGAACCCGTTCGACCTCGTGGGCTCGGAACTCGACGTGATCGCAGCCGTCATTCTCGGCGGCGCACGCATCACGGGTGGGACCGGCACCGTCATCGGCACATTGCTCGGCGTCGTGCTCGTCACGCTCATCAACAGCGTGCTGATTCTCGTCGGCGTGCCGAGCACCTGGCAGAAGGTGATTATCGGCGCATTCATCTTGATCGCGGGGACGCTCTTCGCATTGCGGCGGCGGGGTTCGTAGCCGCGCCCGTGCGTGCCCCTCGGCGTCTCACGCCTTGCGCTTTTGCGGCTCCTGGCCCTTCTCGGTGATGATCGAATCGAATTCGTCGACCTGCGAGAAGCGCACGGCTTTGACGACGCCGAACTTGCTCGAGTCGGCTACGAGATGCCGCTCGACCGCATTGGCCATCGCCGCCTGCTTGATCGCCACCTCATGAAAGTTCCAGCAAGTGACGCCGCGTGCCGCATCGATACCGCCCGCCGAAATGAACGCCTTGTTGATCCCCATTCGGCGTAGCGTCTCGAGGCTTTCATCGCCCGTGAACGAATCCGACGACGGCACATAGACGCCGCCGAGCATGATCATCCGCACATTCGACATGCGCCGCACGATCTCGGCGACATTGAGCGAATAGCAGACGACCGTCAGCTGCATGCTGGCCGGAATGAGTCGCGCAAGTGAAGTGAGCGTCGTTCCACAGTCAATGAAAATCGTCTCGTGATCGGCGATGAGCCGCGCCGCATGCGCAGAGGCCTGCGCCTTGGCTTGCGCGAAATGATCCTTCTCTTGCTCGAGCGAGTAGCCGGCGGCATTCGGCACGTCGACCGCGCTGACGATGTAGCCGCCGAGGTAGGTGAAGCGGTCAGGATGCGCGGCGATGTCGCGCCGCACCGTCATCTCCGATACGCCGAGGAGCGCAGCCGCGTCGCGCAGGCGCATGACGTTGTGCTTGGCGAGGGCATCGACAAGCGAGCGCAGGCGTTCAGTCTTCAGCATAGGAATCGGTTGGAACCATCCCCGGTGTGTGGCGGCCGGAACGTTATATTTGTATCGATGATGTGAGCGGATTATAACAAACAGGCGTGCGTGAATGAACCGTCGGGCGGCGCGTTGAATGGGGTCAACGCGGCACGGCAGGCAAGGTTGCGGAGATCGTAGTAGGTCACGGCAACAGTGCCCGCCGAATTGACACGCACGGACGGGTTGAACGCGGCGCGGCCTGTCGGCGTGTTGACGCGAATCGGCGCGCTCCAGGTGTTGCCGCCGTCCGTCGAAGTGGAAAGTGCAACCTCGTCATAGTTGCCGCCGTTAAAGCGCGAGTCTTGCCAGACGACATAGAGCTGCCCCGTTGCCGGATCGATTGCCGGCTCGGGGATGATGTCGCCGGTGCGCAGGGGCTCGCCTGTGTTCGGATCCGTCACGCCAACCGTGCGCAGATCGGCGATGATTTGCGGCTTCGTCCATGTCGCGCCGTCGTCGGTCGATTTGATGAACGCCACCTTGTTGGCCGTCACGCTGAAGGGCGGCGTGATCAAGTTGAAGAAATCGTAGAGCGTACCGTTGCGCGGATCGACTACGATTTGGTTGCCGATCGTCTGCTGACGCGACGGGACTTTCACGATTTCGACCGGCGGACTCCACGTCGCCCCGCCGTCGACGGTCTTCGAGAACATCGACGGGCCGCGATAGGCGGCCGTATGCAGGTTCGCGTACGGGTTGCCGTTAGGCAGCTCGAGGCGGTCCCATACTGCATAGGCGACACCGGCCTTGACCGGGTTCGCAGTCACGGATTCCTTGTCGTTGAAGAACTGCAGCGACGGCTCGTTGTCTGCAATGATGACGCTCAGGTTGCCCCACGTTTGGCCGCCATCCTTCGATATGGCCGCGGCAACGGAGTTGCTGTTGTTCGAGTGATTGAACGAGATGGAAACCGCATAGGCGGTGCCGTCGGGGCCGATCGACACCCACGGATCCGATGCGCGCTCATAGCCCAGCCCGCCCGCGCAGGCGGAGAAGGGGAGGTTCGTCTGCGCCCATGTATGCCCGCCGTCGAACGAGTAGCCGGCCACGAGGCCGTGCGCGCCGCCGTTCGACCAGCGGTCCTGCTGCCAGGCGCCGATGACGTTCGACGGATTCGCGGGATTGATCGCTACCCATGGCTCGACTTCCGCGTTCACGTAGACCGTGCCCGGGCCTCCGATCGTACAGTTGGCGAACGGGCTCGGCCCGGACGCGAGGACCGGTGCCGCCGATGCCGCGCTGGCGTAGAGCAGCGCGCCCAACGGAATCGCAGCGAACAATGTGCGAGGTCTGCAATTGCGTCGCATAGAAAGCTCCTTCTTTCCATGCGGCCGGCAACTGTCGGCCGGTATCCGTTCGGCGATACCACTCGACGACGATTGATGGAGGACCTGCGCACTTGCGCGCCCGCTTCGGCAAAGACATCCCCGGCGCGCTTTTTCGCATCGTTCTCGCCCGCCAAACATGACTACCGCTCCAACCGCCGCAGGCCGCGAACGCTGGAAGCCGCCAGCGCGTCGGGTAACGTTTCGCGATAAAGGCCCGCTATCAGGTGAACGCAATGCAATTTAGGTAATGGCTGGCGATTTTGTATGGATTTTTTTGTAACAAACGGTAGGGCGTTTCTAGTCAATTACTTTGAATAGACAGGTCTGTCTTTGTTGAATTCCAGTTTCGTTCGCACGTTGCGTGCGGTATAGGGAATCCAAGAGAGGCGCGGCACGCCGTGTCAGCGGCGTCGGGCGCCGGAGTGCGGCGCCGGGCTGGCTGGCCTTCAATCCGTCAGGCCTGCCAGCTTCCGGGTCGCGCATCGGTCGCTCACGTTGTTCCACCGCCTTTCAATGCAGCTTTAGCTTTAGTTCGATTGCGCTGCAATTGCCGTTCGATAAAACGCGCGCCGATACCGCATTTCAATGCTGCCTTAGCGATTCCTTGCACTCGAGCCGGAAGCGGTGCAACAAAGGCTCCGTATATCCGCTCGGCTGCTCGCGGCCCTGCAGCGCCAGCGCGCACGCTGCCTTGAACGCGACAGAAGCGGCGTAGTCGGGCGCCATCGGCCGGTAGTTCGGATCCCCCTCGTTCTGCTTGTCGACGACAATGGCCATTCGCTCGAAGATCTCCTTCACGAACGCTTCATCGACGATCCCGTGCCGCAGCCAGTTCGCGATGTGCTGGCTCGAAATACGCAGCGTTGCCCGGTCTTCCATCAGGCCGACATTGTTGATGTCGGGCACCTTCGAGCAGCCGACGCCCTGGTCGATCCAGCGCACGACATAG
>CAYPWK010000335.1:0-6615 GCA_964414365.1 uncultured Burkholderia sp. | reverse complement strand
CGGTGCTCGAATACAAATCGGTGATTCGCCGCCTGCGCGCGATCCGCCCCGACCTGTCGCTCTCGACCGACATCATCGTCGGCTTTCCGGGCGAGACCGAGGCCGACTTCGCGAAGACGATGGCGCTCGTCGACGAGATGAGCTACGACACGAGCTTTTCGTTCATCTATAGCCCGCGCCCCGGCACGCCGGCCGCGAATCTGCATGACGACACGCCGCGCGAAGTGAAGCTGAAGCGGTTGCAGCACCTGCAGGCGACAATCGACGCGAACGCCTCGCGGATCAGCCAGGCGATGGTGGGCGGCATCGAGCGGATTCTCGTCGAAGGGCCGTCGCGTAAGGACCCGACGGAGCTGGCCGGACGCACGGAGAACAATCGCGTCGTCAACTTCCCGGCGCCGGCGGCCGCGCACGCGCGCCTGATCGGGCAAATGATCGACGTGCGCATCGATCATGCTTATCCGCACTCGTTGCGCGGCGAGCTCGTGCTCGCCGACGCGGCGACTCATTGAGACCCCTCTTTCAGGACTACCGTTTCGGACCACCGTTTCATCTTGAAAACAGCCCAGCCCCTGGAATTCAATGCACCGCGCGAAGACAATGCGCGCCTTGCCAACCTCTGCGGACCGCTCGACGAGAACCTGCGTCAGATCGAGCAGGCGCTCGACGTAACGCTGCAACGCCGCGGACACCGAATCGCGATCCGTGGGCGCGGCGCCAAGCTCGCGCTCGGCGCGCTGGAGAACTTCTACAACCGCGCGCGCGAGCCGCTGTCGGTCGACGACATTCAGCTCGCGCTCGTCGAGGCGCGCCATCCCGGCAACCAAGGCCAGAGCGCCGCCGATGAGCCGCTCGATACGGTGAGCGTGCGCTACGACCCCGACCATCCGTTCGATGAACCGGTAGGCCTCGACGACGAGGATGTCGAAGAGCTCGGACCCAAGCTCTACACACGTCGCGCCGATTTGCGCGGGCGCACGCCGCATCAGCGCGAATACTTAAAACAGATCGTGTCGCACGACGTCACGTTCGGCGTGGGGCCGGCCGGTACCGGCAAGACCTATCTCGCCGTCGCCTGCGCCGTGGATGCACTAGAGCGCGACCAGGTCAAGCGCATCGTGCTCACGCGGCCGGCCGTCGAGGCAGGCGAGCGGCTCGGCTTCCTGCCGGGCGACCTCGCACAGAAAGTCGATCCGTATCTGCGTCCGCTTTACGATGCGCTTTACGACCTGCTCGGCTTCGACAAGACGGCCAAGATGTTCGAGCGCCAGATGATCGAGATCGCGCCGCTCGCCTACATGCGAGGCCGCACGCTCAATCATGCGTTCATCATTCTCGACGAAGCGCAGAACACGACGCCCGAGCAGATGAAGATGTTCCTCACGCGGATCGGCTTCGGCTCCAAGGCTGTCGTCACAGGCGATACGACGCAGGTCGACCTGCCGCGCGGGGCGAAAAGCGGCCTCATCGAAGCGCAGCAGGTGCTCGAAAATGTACGCGGGATTGCGCTCACGCGGTTCACGAGCGCCGACGTCGTGCGTCATCCGCTCGTTGCCCGCATCGTCGACGCTTACGACAAACATGCAAAAGACGACGATCAAAAGCCCGGGCGCGATGACCGCTAGCGGCTGCAGCGCGCCGCGCCTGCGCCGGGCGCAGCGCTCGGCGCTACTGCGAATGAACGGGACCGGTGGATTTCCAGCATGAGCGCGACACCCAGACTGACGCTCGCCCTGCAGTTCCCGGCAGCGGCGGCCTATCCGGCCCACAAAGCGCTGCTGACACGCGCACGCGTGGCGAAATGGGTCAAGGCGGCCCTGCTCGCCGACGGCGAGCTCACGCTGCGCTTCGTCGACACTGACGAAGGGCGCTTGCTCAATCGCACTTATCGCGGCAAAGACTACGCGACGAACGTCCTGACCTTCGCCTATGCCGAGAGTGCCGACGATCCGGTCACGGGTGATATCGTCGTTTGCTGCCCCGTCATCGAAAGGGAGGCGGCCGAGCAGGGCAAGCCGCTCGAGGCGCACTACGCGCATATGATCGTGCACGGCACGCTGCACGCGCAGGGCTACGATCACGAGCGCGAAGACGAAGCGCGCGAGATGGAGACGCTCGAAACCGACATTCTCATGGGGCTCGGCTTCCCCGACCCTTACGAGGCGCGCGAGCGCTGATGGTCTCGGACGAGTTCGACATGGCCCGATTTCCCGATCCCACCGCCCCCCGCCCCGATAACGGCCCCGCCGCCGGCGATTGCCGCTACCCGCCGGCGCTCGGCGAGGCTCGGCTGCTGTCCGATGACGAGCTTGCCGCATCGCTCGCCTGTGCATTGAAGGACTGGGACGGCAAGCGCGACCTTTGGCTCTTCGGCTATGGGTCGCTGATCTGGAACCCGGGCATGCCGGTGGCGGAGAGTATCCACGCGCGTGTGAACGGCTATCACCGCGGGCTTTACCTCTGGTCGCGCGTGAACCGCGGCACGCCCGAGCAGCCGGGACTCGTGCTCGCGCTCGATCGCGGCGGCTCCTGCACGGGCGTGGCGTTCCGGCTCGCCGGCGAAACGGCGCGAGCGCATCTGGAGGTGCTCTGGCAGCGCGAGATGGCGATGGGCTCCTACCGGCCTCACTGGCTGCCCTGCCGGCTCGCCGACGGGCGCTGCGTCCCGGCGCTTGCGTTCGTCATGCGGCGCGACGTCGCCACCTATACGGGCAAGCTGCCCGATGCCGTCGTGAAAGCGGTGTTCGGCTGCGCGCGCGGGCGATATGGCACGACCCTCGACTATGTGAGCCGCACCGTTCAAGCGTTACGCGAGAGCGGGATGCCCGACCGCGCGCTCGAGGCGTTGCTCAAGCGTTGCCGCGCGGGCGATTGACGCTGTAGCCGGCCGTTGCAGCCGGCCGTTCTCGCCACTCAGATGCCGAATCCGGCGGCGACGCCCACAAGCACCCCCGCTCCGGCGACAGCCAACGCCCCGCCGAGAAGCCACCGGCGCCGCGTGAGCAGTGTGATGGCCGCGAGCGAGATCGCGACCTGCGTGAGCGTCGTAGCCTGCGCCCAGCGATGGTGCATGTGGAGTTGCCGCTCGCTCGCGGCGTCCGCTTCGAGAACACTCTTCTCGAGCGCCTCGGCATGCTCGCGGATCGCGGCTTTTTGCTGCTCGTACTTGGCGAAATCGGCCCGGAACTTCGCGTTCGCCTGCGCATTCGCGCCCGTCAACGCCGCGCCGAGTTCGGCGAGATTCTGCTTTTCGCCCTTCGCCTGGTAGTAGGACCACTGGTTCGCAGCCTCTGTCTTGCGAATCGCCGCCTCGTTCTTGTAAAAGAGCGCGAGCCCTTCCGTCGAGCCGCCCTGATACGAAAAGATGGCGCCCAGCGTGGCGAAGACGGCAGTCATGACCGCGACGCGGCCGGCGAACGGGTCCAGCGGCGCATGATGCCCGCCGTGTCCTGCATGCTCGACCACTTCGTCGTGCGGGCCGCGGACTTCAAAATCTTCCGACATATTTCTTTCGCGCAAAAAGGATAAAAAGGATTTCGTGCATGGGGTATGCGCGCATTCGCCAATGCGCTTTGTGCGACTTTATCAGGACAGCGCCCGCGTAGGAGAGTCTTGCGCCTGGTGTATCCTTAACTTTCCGCTTACCACGCGTCCGGCTGTCTCGGACGCTTTGCCATGAACGACTCCTATCCCAGTCGACGACACACCGACAAACCTCACGAAAAGCGTTCGCTGCTCGAACGTCTGACCGACTTCATCTCACCCGAGCCCGAATCGCGCACCGAACTGCTCGAGATCCTGCAGGATGCCCACGAGCGTAATCTGATCGACGCCGATTCCCTTTCGATGATCGAAGGCGTGTTTCAAGTCTCCGACCTTTGCGCGCGCGACATCATGATTCCGCGCGCACAGATGGACGCGATCAACATCGCCGAGAGCCCCGAGCAGTTCATTCCGTTCGTGCTCGAGAAGGCTCACTCGCGGTATCCCGTCTATGAAGGCAACCGTGACAACGTGATCGGCGTGCTGCTCGCGAAAGACCTGCTGCGCTTTTACGCGCAAGAGGACTTCGACGTGCGCGGCATGTTGCGGCCGGCGGTGTTCATTCCCGAATCTAAGCGGCTCAACGTCTTGCTGCATGACTTTCGCGTGAACCGCAATCACATCGCGATCGTCGTCGACGAATACGGCGGCGTTGCCGGCGTCATCACGATCGAGGACGTGCTCGAGCAGATCGTCGGCGACATCGAGGACGAGTACGACTTCGACGAAGAAAGCGGGAACATCATCGCGTCGCCCGACGGCCGCTATCGCGTGCGGGCGCTCACAGAAATCGAGCAGTTCAACGAGACGTTCGGCACGCAGTACTCTGATGAGGAAGTCGATACGATCGGAGGTCTCGTCACCCATCGCTTCGGCCGCGTGCCGCATCGCGGCGAGCGCGTGCGCATCGACGACCTGATCTTCGAGGTTCTGCGCGCCGATGCACGTCAGATCCACATGCTGCTCGTCCGGCGCGACCCGCTCGCCGGCCAGCGCGAGCGCGAACAGCAGCACGTGGAGAGCTGAGTGGCCGAGCCGATTTCCCCGCGCGCGCGGCAAAGCGCGGCTACGTCCGCGGATACCGTCGAGCGCGCCGGCGCGAGCCTCCGTTCCGACAGCGCGGGACGCTACGATCGCTCCGGCCCTCCCGGCCGCCCGTTCGAGCGTCCTATCACGGCACCGCGAGAGCTGCCCCGTTGGCATTACTTCGCGGCGTTGGCAGCCGGCGCGGCGAACACGCTGTCCTTCGCGCCGACGCCGCATGGCGGCTGGCTCGCGCTTGCCCTATTTGCCTTTCTCTACGCCTGGCTGACGCGCACGACCGGCTGGAAAAGCGCGGCGCTGACAGGCGGGGCATTCGGCTTCGGCAACTTCGTCACGGGCGTCTGGTGGCTTTACGTCAGCATGCACGACTACGGCGGCATGGCGGCGCCGCTCGCCGGGGCGGCGGTCGCACTGTTCTCGCTCTATCTCGCGCTCTATCCGGCCATTTCGGCAGGCCTCTGGTCGTTTTGCGCCGGGCATGCCGACAACGGCGGGCGTGATCGCAGTGGCGAGGTTCCGTGTTACCCGACCTGGCACGGTGCGTTCGCGTTCGCGAGCGCATGGGCGCTCGGAGAGTGGCTGCGCGGCACGATGCTCACCGGATTTCCATGGCTTGCGAGCGGCTACGCGCAGGTGGACGGTCCGCTTGCGGGCTTCGCGCCTGTTGTCGGCGTGTACGGAGTCGGATGGCTCGGCGCACTCGTCGCCGCGCTCATCGTCCAAGCGATCCATGCGGGTGTCACACGACGCGGCCGTTCGCGATGGTGGGCCGCTGCGTCATGGCCCGCCCTGCTTGCGGTTGCACTCGTCGCGAGCGGCACGTTGCTTACGTACGTCGCCTGGACGCTGCCGGCGAACGCGCCGCTCGATGCGCGCATTCTGCAAGGCAACGTGAAGCAGGACATGAAGTTCGACGAAGAGGGCGTGCGGGCAGCCATGGCTCTCTATCAAAAGATGATCACCGAGAAGCCGGCCGACCTCATCATCACGCCGGAAACGGCCGTGCCGCTGCTGCCGCAACAGCTTCCGCCGCCCTTCGCCCAAGCCGTTCGCTCGTTCGCGGACAGCACCGGTTCATCGATCCTGCTTGGCGCGTTCGGCGCGACGATCACGCCTGACGGACACATCACCGATCCCACGAACAGCCTCTTCGGCATCACGCCGAACTCGAGCGAGCTTTATCGCTACGACAAGCGCCACCTCGTGCCCTTCGGCGAGTTCGTGCCGCTCGGCTTTCACTGGTTCGTCGAGCTCATGAACATTCCGCTCGGCGATCTTGCCCGGGGCAAGCCCGTGCAGCGACCCTTCGTGGTCCACAACCAGCCCGTCGATGTCGACATTTGCTACGAGGACATCTTCGGGGAGGAGATCGCGCGATCGCTGCGCGAGACGGCGACGCCGGCCGGCGTGCTCGTCAACGTTTCGAATCTTGCCTGGTTCGGCGACACGATTGCGCTCGACCAGCATCTGCAGATGGCGCGCATGCGCACGCTCGAGACCGGGCGGCCGATGCTCGTCGCGACGAATACAGGAACGACGGCCGCGATCGACGCGCAGGGCCGCGTAACGGCGAGATTGCCCGCGATGACCGTCGGCTCGCTCGATGTGACGGTCCAGGGCACGGCAGGTCGCACGCCCTACATCACCGCAGGCAACAACATCGTGCTGGCGGTGTCGCTCATCCTCCTCGCCTTCGGCTTCGCATTCGGGCCGAGAAGGGACAAACGCAGAATCTGATGGTCGGGGCATGCCAGATGCGCGGCCCTTCGCATCGACTCGCGCGATTCTGCGCGGCAGTGAACCGTAAGCGTCACGCGGTGCACTACCCGCGGAAAGTCTCAAGGGCGCGGCAATCCGGTAAAATTGCTTGTTTTTAGCAGCGGGCCTCGGCGATGCCGTCGGCCCGCGCCCCGGCCTCTCAGGGAACAACCTGACGCCGCCGGTTTCCCGGCATATGGCGGCACATCAGCGGCGCTCGGCGCGGATCCACGCACCGCCCGCCGCAGCCGCCGCAAAAGGCACGACATG
>CAYPWK010000334.1:0-6616 GCA_964414365.1 uncultured Burkholderia sp. | reverse complement strand
CCTGCCACACCTGCTGATTGCCGACCGGCGGCTTCAGCAGATGCGCATGCTCCTCGATCCAGCGTTGAAAGTTGAACGGCTTGCCGTATTTCAACATGCCCATTCTCCTGGCTACGCTTTACCACTGCTCGCGGCGTCCGCGGCCGGTAGATAGGCGACCGCCTTGATTTCGATAGCCAGCAACGGATGCGGCAACTGGTGCACGGCCACCGTTGTGCGGGTTGGACCGGTTTCGTCAAAATATTCGCCGTAGACTTCGTTGTAGCCGCCGAAGTCATTCATGTTGACGAGAAAGGCGGTCAGTTCGACGAGATTGGACAGGTCCGCGCCCTCGGCACGCAGGATATCGCGGATGTTCTCAATCACCGCGCGAGTCTGTTCGCGGATGTCGACTGTGGCCGTGCCGAAGCCGTCCGCCGATGCGCCGATGAACGTATTGTCAGGTCGCCGAGAGCTGGTTCCCGACACGAACAGGAAATCGCCCGCACGAACCACATGGGGAAAACGCCCGCGCGGCGTTGCCTTACCGGCCACCACGCGAGTCCGAGTTAATTCATCCATATCGCCATCCTTTGACATTTCTTGAATGTACGCGCAGCGCTTTTCGCGGCGACGCTCCGCCTGACGTTAAGGAGTCTAAACAACAGCTGGACGGCACGATAATCAAACGTTGGGCGATCGCTATTCTGTTCTGGAATACCCGTGTGCCGAGTTTCACTGAGGCATGCCGGCTCGATGCGTTCACTCCGTTCCTTTTGCTTCGGGAGGAACGCAGCCTTGCCAGCGTTCACCTCGATGCGAACCGTCGCACCACGGTTTGCTTTCTGATTTACCGCAGCGGCATAGGCTGAATATGCCGGAGTGCGGAAATCGATTGCCGAGCGCATCGACGAGATCGAATTCGCCGACCAGATGGACTGGGCCGGCGTCCATGATTTGAACTTTGACGGTTGGCATAGGCTTCGGGTATTTGATTTAACGCAGGCCACTCACGACGTTACCGCTGCAACGGGCGCTCGCGGGCAGCTCGCAAATCCGGCGGCTTCGTGCGATGCGTCGCAGAACGGCAAATTCGCCGAAAGACCGCAGCGGCAAAACGTGAAGACTTTCCTTTGACGCAGTGCGACGCCCTTGTCGTCGACGACTTCGAATTCGCCCACGAGTTGCATGGGCCCGTTATCCAATATCTTGACCAGGTTCGTCATGATGGGTCTTCAAGCAGTAAAAAAGGATCGCGGCTGCCGCGCGATGGGACGTGGTTGAGATCAGTCAGGACGTGCGCTCAACACGCAGACCGTCGGGATGATTGCACTCGACCGAATTGCCGAGCGCGTAGAAATGTCCGCGGCTACAGACAAGCGGTCGATCGTCCGTGCGATAGATCGTCATGGCTTCGCCGACAAGAATCGTATGATCGCCGCCTTCGTAGGCCGCCCATCGACGACAGACGAACCAACCCATGGTGCCGGTCAGGATCGGGTCTCGCCCACCCATTCATGAGGCGGCTCCCAGTGGTGCGGAATCCGGTTGGCGAAATACTGGGCGTGAAAACCCTGCGTCTCGCCGAGAATGTTGATCGCATAGCAGCGCTCCGCGGTCAAAAGGCTGTGCGATTTAGCCGACTTCGCGACGCTAACCGCAACGAGACGAGGATCGATCGAGACCGCCGCAAACGAACTAGCCGTCATGGCATGCATGCCACCCTTGCCGTCCGGCATCGTGATCACCGTTACACCTGTCGTAAAGGCACGTATCCCTTTGCGGAACTCTTCTGCGTCCACCATGACCGAGCATTCCTCAAGCGTTTGAAGTTGATGATTCGAGTGCCGGCTGCTGTTGGCAGCGAGCCAGCCTATAGTTGCACCGGCGCTGCCGCCTGACAAGCCGGTGCCGCGCAACGTGATGTTGCTGAGCCGGAACGGACGCTGCGGCGTTTTTGTCGTCATGAACGGCTCCGGTAACCAAGGCAACTGCAACTGCCGGCTACGGCAGACCACGATTGACAAATACCTTCGATGTCCATAAAAAGAGCGGAGCAACCGGCGGCAGCATTGCTCCGATCGATACGCCGCCATCACTGGCAAATTGCTTGTGAAAGCGGCGTTCTCCCAGACCTTGGCCTCTCCTGATGCCGGTTAATCCCAGACACAATTGAGCGTTGCTTACCGAACCATGCTGGAACTCATCGATGTCCGTGTTTTCGCGAAAATTGCCGAGTTGATGAGCGTCAGTACCGCGGCACGCGTGTTGTGCATGCCCAAGTCGACGGTGAGCAGAAGTCTGACCCGGCTCGAAGCCCATCTCGGCGTCGCCCTGATCTATCGCTCGAATCGCAAGCTGGCGCTGACGGACACCGGCGTCCTGTTTGCTGAACATGCGCGAAGAATTCTTGACGACGTTGAAGACGCTGAAGAAAGGGTCGGTCAGATCCGGCATACGCCGCGCGGCATGCTGCGAGTCAGTGCGCCGGTTACACCAGGACAGTTCATGGTGGCCCCCCTGGTCGCCGGTTATCTGCGGCTGTTCCCGGAAGTTCAGATTTCGCTGTCGCTCACCAGTAACAAGGTGGAACCCTTTACCGACGAGATCGATGTCGTGATCCGCACCGGTGCGCTCGAGGATTCGAGATTGCTGGCAAAGCGCCTGGGGTGCGTGTCGCTAATGCTATTCGCGACTCCCGGCTATCTGCAACAGCACGGCACGCCGCAGTGTCCCGACGACCTGCTGGAACATACGCTGCTCGACATCGCCGACGGTCCGAACGAATGGCACCTCAAACGCGATCGGGAAACCGCCGCTCTACAGATCCGTCCGCGATTTGCCGCGAACGATACGAGCACGATCCGCACCGTTGTGCTGAGCGGGCTGGGGCTGGCATGGTTGCCCGACTATCTGTGCCGGGAGGATCTGGCCGAAGGCCGTCTGGTGCACGTGCTGCAGGAGTGGGAACGAGGCGAGCGGGAAATCCATGCGGTATTTCCGAAGCATCGCACGCTTTCGCCCAAGGTGCGCTCGTTCGTGGACTTCCTTACCGCGAACTTCAACGCCTAGCAAATCTCGCGGACTTTGCATTGCGCAATGCAATGTTCGCCCCGCACCGGACGGGATCCGCTAACTCGGGGCGCAAGGGCCGCGTGCCGAAGAGCGCCCGGTCAACTTGCTTGGGCGGTTTCGGTAGGCGCCTTATTCCGGACCCGCGGCGGATCGTAGATGCTCAGCAACGTGAGCATGCCGGCGCCGGTGTTGCGAATCGCATGGACGACGCCCCGCGGAATCCGGACCACCGCGCCCGCCTGAACGTGATAACACTTGTCCGCGATATCGATGTCACCTTCGCCATCAATGATGTAAAAGGCGTGATTGTCCTGATCGATGTGAAGCGGCGAGTAGCCACCCGGCGCGACTCGCGCGATATCGATGTTGTACGCGTCGGTATATTCGGATCCCAGGATATTGAAAATGAACTCGTATCCCTTTGAACCCTCGATTTGATGCGATCTCCAGGGCGTGTCGAAGGTTTGGGTCACGTGCTTCATCGGTTCTCTCAATGGTTTGCTTCCAGCGGAAGGTGAATGAATGTCCATTCAGGCGGGCGCTAGGCATTCGCTTAGTCGACCGTCCGTTCCTTGACGAACAGCATGCAGACCGCGCCGAACAGCGGGCCGACGGCAAGCGACGCAAACGCGGCCGGAAAGGAGTGGCTCATCTGGAACACCACGCCGACTACGACGGGCGAGATCGCCGAGCCGGATTGCCAGAACGCGTTCGCCACGCCAGCGGCCGAGCCGGCCGCGGCGAGTCCGCTTTGCTCGGCCACCAGCGTGACCAGCAGAGGGCTGTAGATGAATGCGCCGACGCCGATAAGCGGAGCGGCAATCCTGAAGGCGTGGACGCTGGATAACTGGCCGAAAACAAGCAGCATCACGAAGAAAAACGCGAACGACGCGATCGTTAGCGCTTTGCGCCGTCCGCCGAGCCGGTCGGACAACCAGCCCACAGACGGCTTGCTCAGCAAGCCTCCCAATCCGGCGATCGCGACGACGAACCCGGCCTGGATCGGGGAGACGTTGTGGCCTTTGACCATCAGCGCAATGGCCCATGATGCGAATCCGAGCGTTCCCCAGAAGCCACCGCAACCGGCAAGAGCGAGTAACAGGAAGTTGCGCGTGCAAAGTGCCGACACTGTGGACTTGATGTTGCGCACTGCCGTCGGCGCTTGCACGTCATCACGTTTCGGTCTGTCGCGAATCACTATGGCGCAAAGCAATGCCAGGCCGATCGCGATCATGCCGAGCACATGATAGGTATTACGCCATCCGAACTTTGCGACGACGCTCGGCAAAACAGCATTCGTGACGATCACCGCAATCGAGGAAGCGCTCATCAGCAGCCCCACGGCTCTCCCCCGCTCTCGCTTTTCGAACCAGGTCGTCACCAGCTTGACGCCGGACGCATAGTCGGCGCCGGCCGTCATTCCCATGATGCATTGCAGGACCAGCCCGACCGCAAGCGTTGGCGTGTAACCAAAACAGAAGGTGGCGACCGCGAGGCCGGCTAGTGAAATCGACAAGGTGGCTCTACCGCCGACACGATCGGTGATGATCCCGCCGACAACATTCGACAGGACGTATCCCGCATAAAAGGCAGTGACAAAGACGCCCAGCGCAGCGAGCGGCAACACTAGCGACTGGCCGACTGCGATTGCCGACGTGCCCCAAGCCAGTCTGCACACCGTGCTCAGTAACAGGCCTGCCCATGCACAAAATAGAATCGCCCAGCGAAAGCGGCTGGCCCCGGTATCTGTCGCGCGCGAGGCTGACGTCGAAACGACTGCATGCATACCTATTCTCCCCCACCGAAATCTCGAATGTTTTGCCAGTGCGGCGGGCCCGGCATCGATTCTATGATCGTGCGGATTGGCCGCGAGCGAAATGGCATGGCTGGCAAAACGATGTTCCGGCGCTGGAACAGCTCAGGCGGGAACAAATATAGGCGTTAGGCGCTCACCTATCAGCGGACGCCCTTTCAAGCCGTTTTGCTGGAGGCTCTAAACAGATTCCGGGCGATGCCTGAGAACAGCAAAGTCGTCTCCGAGTTGTCCTGCAGGCGTTGACTCATGATGATCGGCGACGACGCGGCTGCCCCCGACAGTCGCCGATAGACGACCCCTTGCGAGCGCAAGCCCGCGACGCTCTCCGGCACGAGCGTCACGCCGACCTGCGCGGCCACCAGACCCAATGCCGTCTGCAGCTCACGCACTTCATGGATTGCCTTTGGCTCCAGCGCGTGGTCCCTCAGCACCGATAACTGCTGGTCCGCGTAGCTTGGACGCGGCGTGCTCGGATAGACAATCAGCGTCTCGCGAGCCAGCGCTTGAAGCGTGAGCGGCGCGCTGTCGACGGCAAGCGGGTGCTCGTTCGGCAGCGCTGCGATCAGCGGTTCGTCGAGTAGCACCTCTCGCGTCAACTGCGCATCGTCGAAGCGCAGCCGGCCAAACCCGATGTCGATGCGACCGCCTTTCAAGGCCCCCAGTTGCTCGACCGTAAACATTTCGATCAGCGACAACTCGATCTGCGGCACGGCTTCGCGAAACGCGCGGATAACCGCAGGCAACGCGCCATAGAGCGTCGACGGAACAAAGCCAATGACGATCCGCTCGGCTAACTGCGCAAGACGGCGGGTGAGCTGCACGATCTCCTCGGCTTCTTCGATCAGCCGTTTTGCCTGCGCATAGAAGATGCGCCCGGCTTCCGTCAGGTGCAGCGGCCTCGCACCCCGCTCGAACAGCGGCAGCCCCACGTCCTCCTCGATCTGCTGTATCTGACGGCTAAGCGGCGGCTGAGTCATGTGCAAGCGGTCCGCGGCCCGCGTAAAACTCATTTCTTCCGCGACCGCTATGAAGTATCGAAATTGGCGCAGCTCCATTTATACCCCTGGAGTATGGATGTAGTCGAAAGAGGACTTGGACTGTCTCACGAGTTTGTTCGTAGTATCGGCAGGAACGGAGGAAATCCGATGATCACTGGGGGGCGGTGTCGATCTGTATGGCGGCACGATGCTTGAAGGCGCAATTGGCACGATCGCGTCCGCGCAACTGTTCAGTACCTTTAGCGAGCTCAAGTGGGGCACCGAGCTGTTCGGCCCGCTGTTGCTGACCGAGGAAATTCTTGTCGAGCCGCTTCATTACGAAAACTTTGCGCTGCATCTGCCGCAGGGCCCGGGGCTCGGCATCGCACTCGACTGGAAGCGCATCGCACGTCTGCGGCGCGACGCGCAGTGACGCGCGGGCGTTCCTGCGCCTTGAAATTTTTCGCCATAACACCCGCATTTTTACCCCAATCCATCCATTCCACGGAGATACGACATGGACAGGAAAAGCATTGACGCACTGCTTCAGAAATTCAACGACAGCGCTATCAACGAAGGCAACGCACGCACAAAGACGATCGTCAACCGCGTCGTGCGAGACCTGTTCTACACAATCGAAGATTTGGACGTGCAGCCGGCCGAGTTCTGGACCGCGCTGAATTTTCTCACCGAGGCGGGCAAGAGCGACGAATTCGGACTGATCGCCGCGGGCCTCGGCTTCGAACATTTTCTCGATCTGAGCATGGAC
>CAYPWK010000333.1:0-6675 GCA_964414365.1 uncultured Burkholderia sp. | reverse complement strand
GGCCGGCGTAATCGACGCGACTTCGGCAGCGGTGTAGGCGTTATCGGTCGACACGTAATGAGAGGCGACGAAGTGCCAGTAGCTGGCGTAGGCGAGACCGGCAACGACGATGGCACCGCCGAGGAGCGCGAAAAGCTTCTTGCGGCGGGGGGACGGGCCGCCGGCCGACACGCCGGCTCCAGACGATCCGGCGGGAGCAGCGGGCATCAGCGACTCGGTGGTTCGAACGAATTGGGTTTGGGTTTCAGACATGATCGGCTCCTTGAAATCAGCTTTGCTTGTTCGGTTGGGTGGCATGGCTTGCATCGGTCACGGTCGGCGTGCTGGCCTGATAGCCGCCCCCGAGCGCGCGCACGAGCGCGACATCGAGCGTGAACGTGCGCGACTGGATATCGGCGAGCTGGCGCTGCGCGGAAACCATCGTGTCCGCGGCGTTCAGCACTTCGAGGTAACCGGCAAGTCCGGCGCGATAGCGATCGAATGCAACCTGGTGCGCCTGGGCGGCGGCGTCGTAAGCGGCTTGCGTCGCTTGCAGCCGATCGGCCAGTGCACGTTTGCTTGCGGCAACGTCGGCCACATCGTGCAGCGCTTTCGTCAGCGTTTCGTCATAGTTCGCGACCGCTTCGTCGTAGGTCGCCCGGGCACCGCGCAGTTCGCCGCGCAAGCGGCCGCCATTGAAGATTGGCAATGTCACGGCCGGCCCGAAGTTGCCGACCAGCGAGCCCGAATTGGTCAGCATGTTCAGTCCAAGCGACTGGAGGCCGATCATTGCGCTGAGATTGACGTTCGGATAGAAGCCAGCTTTCGCGACATCGATTCGCTTGGCTGCCGCTTCCACGCGCAGGCGCGCAATAACCACGTCTGGGCGCCGGCCGAGCAAGCCGAGCGCGAGGTTGTCGGGCAAACCGGCCGGCTGGGCCAGATCCACCGTCGGACGCTCGATGCGCAGACCTCGGTCGGGCCCTTCGCCCATCAGCGCCGCGATCTCGTTGCGTTCGAGGGCAATCGATTCATCGATGGCGAGCAAGTCGGCGCGTGCGCTTTCCTCCTTCGACTCGGCTTGCTGGACACCGGCCTGCGTTTCGAGTCCGTTCGCGAAGCGCCCCCGGAACAGCTGCGCGGATTGTGTGCGTACCTGCAGCGCCGCTTGGGCACTGTCGCGCTCGGCGAACAGGCGCGCAAGATCGGCGTAGGCTGCGGCGATTGATGCCGACAGCACCATGCGAGCCTGTGCAGCATCGGCGCGCGCCGCGTCGAGCTCGGAGGTAGCGGCGGCGAGCGCCGCGCGATTCTTGCCCCAGAAGTCGATTTCGTAGTTGAAGTTAAGCTCGGCGGTGCCGTAGGGGCGCCATCCGTGGGGCACGAAAGCGGACGGAATGCCGTTGTTGTAGCTCTGCTTTTGCTTTTCGACCGAGCCTTGCGCGCTGACCTCGGGCAGCAATGCCGCGCCGGCCACCTGCGCCGACGCCTCGGCGTTATGCAAGCGCGCCTGGGCCGCCGCCAACGTCGGCTCACCCTTGAGCGCTTCCGCGATCAGCGCGTTCAATTGCGGATCGTTGTAGCGAAGCCACCATTGATCCGTGGGCCATGTCGATGCGGTGCCGGCCTGCTGGCGGACGTCCGCGCCCAGAGTCTGTGCCGTCTCGTACTTGCTGATGTCCTTCGTGACCGGTTTTTGCGGCATGTCCGGTAGTTGCGCGCATGCGCCCGCCACCAAGGCGAATGCGAACGCGACGGCCAGCCTCACCGGTTTTGCCTTGTTTCCAACGCCCATGCTCTCTTGCATGATCCCCTGCTCCCTTGCTCAAATAATTCAATACCGTACAGTCTAGTTATGAAGCGCCGCCGCTGTCAACAAAAATAAACTGTACGGTACGGATATGGTAAAATCGCCACATCGCAAACTTGGAAGTCAAACGCCGGTTACAAACCAGCGCGGGTGCGCTATGTCGTTGGCCGGTCGTACAGATCGCAGGAGTGCCTTGGAAATGAGGGTAAAGACAGAAGAAAAGCGGCAGGCGATCATCGCCGCCGCGTTTGAGGTGTTCAGTGAAGTGGGGTTCGAGCAGGCGTCGATGTCGGAAATCGCGGCGCGCGCAGGCGGGTCAAAAGCCACGCTTTACAGCTATTTCCCGTCGAAGGAAGACATGTTCGCGGAGGTCATGATGGCCGCCGCACAAGAAGCCATAGCGGGGTTGGAGCTACTCAAGGCCTCGCTGCCGGTTGGCGAGACGCTGGTCCGGTTCGGCAAACACTATTTAACCGTGATTCTGAAGCCCGAAGTGCTGGCGGTGCGTCGTCTTGCTATCCATGAAGGCGGCCGCTCGAACGTCGGCGCGCTCTTTTTTGAGCGGGGGCCGAAGCTTGGCTGGCAAGCGGTGGCCGACTATTTGCAGCAATGCATCGATGCCGGGAAATTGCGCACCTGTAATACGGCCATCGCGGCAAGCCATCTGCGCGGGCTCTATGAAGCGGAGTTGCTGGAGCTCTGCCTGCATGGCGTGCCGGCGGATACGAGCGCCCGCAACATTGCCAAAGTCGCGCAGAGAGCAATCGACGTGTTCATGGCCGCCTACGGGGCCGACGCACAGGGCTGAGGCCGCATAGGTCGAGCGTCGGCTGCACAACGACCTGCGCGCGCTATGCTGCGGCCGGATTCGCGTCACCGGATCGCTGCGGTCCGTGCGCCGTCCCGCTCGGCGACGATCACGTTCGCCATGTCGAGCTCACCGCCGCCGAGTTCTCGCGCCTTGACGTATCGCGCCCGCACGTCCGCCAGGCCCGCGGTCGGGATGCCGGCTGCCTCGGCGGCTGCCACGATGAGCCCGAGATCCTTGATTGCAGTGTCGACGCTGCCTCGAGGCGTAAAGTCTGCGTCCAGCATCTGCTTGCCTTTGGCCTGGTAGAGCGGTGAGCGGAACCCGGTGATGCCCAGAAGTTCGACCAGGACGCCTGGATCGCCATCGTTGGCTTCGATGAGCGCCAATGATGCGGCGAGGTGTTCGACCATCGTGAGCACGAGGAGATTGCCGGCGAGCTTGAGAGTGGCAGCGGCGCCGATGGGCCCGACATGGAAAATGCGGTCGCTGAACGCTTCCAACACAGACCGGGCGCGATCGAGCACCTTCGCGTCGCCGCCGACCACGGGCCACAAGCCTCCGGCCTCAGCCTCGCGCAACGAGCCGAAGAAAGGCGCATCGAGAAAATCGACTTCCGCACGACGCGCAGCGGCTGCTGCTTCACGCTTCGTGCTCGCCGCCGTCGTCGACATGTCGATGACGATCGTCCCGGGTTTGGACGCCGCGAGCACGCCATCGGAACGCTGCAAGACGTCGATCACTGCATCGTCGCCCGACAGGACGACGATCACGACCCCGGCATCGCGCGCTGCATCGGCCACAGTAGCGGCGAGTTTCGCGCCGGCCGCAACGGCTTGCGCTGCCCGCTCGGGGGTGCGATTCCACACCACCACGTCGTGTCCTCGACGGACCAGATGTCCGACCATGGCGTTGCCCATGGTGCCCGTGCCGATGACGGCAACGTTGGTCTTGATGCTCATGGAACTGCTCCAAATGGAAAGTTAGGGAAGGACTTCACGATTGCTGTGCCACATTTGCTCATCGATCCGCGTCGATTGGCAGACTTCCATCTGCCAGCCTTCTTCGTTTCGCCGCCAGATCTGAGTGACGAATGACACGGCCACGAACGGCTCCTCGCTCGGCAAGCGGCAACCCTCGTAGCGCAGCAGGCCAGTCGTCCAGGCGACTTCGCGGGCTGCGTGCACTTGCAGGTGCCGGCGGCTCACCACGTCAAAGCGCACCTGGTCACGCAGGAAGCCCATGAACTCCACCAAGCCATGGACCACGCCTGGTGAATGGACGTACACGAGGCGCGGCGAGCACAGCGCCGCCACCTGGCCCAGCTCGCCAGCCGCCAGAGCGCGGCAGCGCGTGAACTCGAGTTCGAGAACAGGATGGTCCATGTCGGTTTCAGGGCAAACGCACATGCTCGCGGCCCTTGAGCCCGAGCATCTCCCGCACTTCGCCGGGGTTCGCGATTTCGAGCCCGAACGACTCCAGCACGCCGCGGATCATGCGCACCTGCTCGGCATTCGACGTGGCGAGCCGCCCCGGCCCGATCGAGAGCGCATCCTCGAGGCCGACCCGCACATTTGCGCCCATCAAAGCAGCCTGCGTGACCAGCGGCATCTGGTGGCGCCCCGCGCCCAGCACGCTCCATTGGTAGCGATCGCCGAAGAGTTTGTCTGCGATGCGCTTCATGTGCACCAGATTCTCGGGATCGGCGCCGATGCCACCGAGGACGCCCAGGACGAACTGCAGGAAGAGCGGGCCGCTCACGAGCCCGCGGTCGACGATGTACTTGAGGTTATAGAGGGGGCCGACGTCGTAGCACTCGAACTCGAAGCGGGTGCCGTGTGTTTTGCCGAGGCGCTCCATCAGGTCTTCGATATCCGCGAACGTGTTGCGAAAAATGTTGCATCGCGTGCGCTCGACGTAATCGCGCTCCCAGTCGTACTTCGTGTCCTTGACCTTGTCGAGCATCGTGTGGAACGCGAAATTGATCGAGCCCATGTTGCAAGACGCCATCTCGGGAGAGAGATCGAGTGCTGCGGCGACCCGCTGCTCAACGGACATCAGCACGGAGCCGCCGGTCGTGATGTTGATGACTGCATCAGTCGCCGCGTGAATGCGCGGCAGGAATTGCCGATAGACTGCGGGGTCGAAGGAGGGCCGCCCGTCGTTCGGATCACGCGCGTGCAGGTGCAGGATGGCCGCGCCAGCCTCAGCGGCTTCGATGGCCTGTTCGGCGATTTCCTCCGGCGTGATCGGCAGGTACGGGGACATGCTCGGCGTATGGACGGAACCCGTGACGGCACATGTGATGATGACTTTGCGTTTCATGATTGCGCGCTCCTTCACGCCGGCTCTGGAACGACGATGTTTTCTATGTGGCCGATGCCCTCGATCTCGACGCGCATCACATCACCGACGCGGCGGTATGACGGCGGCTTCATCGCCACGCCCACACCCGAGGGCGTTCCGGTCGCGATGAGGTCGCCCGGCTCGAGCGTCATGACCGTACTGAGATAGGCGATTTGCTCCCAAATGTTGTGGATCATTTCGCCGGTGTTCGCCTCTTGGCGCACTTCGCCATTGACCTTCATGCAAACGCGAAGGGAATGCGGATCGGGCACTTCGTCGGCTGTGACGATCCATGGCCCGATGGGGCCGTGCGTGTTGAAGCTCTTCCCCAACATCATCGTCGGCGAGCGACTTTGCCAGTCGCGTATGGAAACGTCGTTGACGGCCAGATAGCCGGCTACGACAGAAGGCGCTTCCGCAACGCTCACGTGGCGACAGCGCTTGCCGATCACTACCCCGAGCTCGGCTTCATAGTCGAGCATGTCTGACGCGCGGGGCATCTGCACCGGGTCGTACGGTCCATTGATGCACGAGACCTGCTTGTTGAACCATACCTGGCTGTCGGGAACCTTCACGCCGAGCTCGATCGCCTCCTGTGCGTGCTTACGGTAATTCATGCCGATGGCCAGGAACTTGGACGGATTGGGGACCGGCGCTTGCAGCCTTACATCGGCCAGCGGAAACGTGACGGCCCGCTCCGGATCGAGAGCGTGGGCGCGCTCCATAGCCGCGGGGCCCGCCCGCAGAAAGTCCACCATCGTGCGCGGCAGCGTTGCGTCGCTGGCAGGCAGGTCGATCAGCTGGCTTTCAACGACTTTGCCGATCGACGCATAGCCGCGGCACATAAACGTGACGAGTTTCATTGTTCCACCTGCAACTGTTTGATTGGAGAACGGTTGATGCAGCCGAATGAGCAGCACAGCTGCCTATCAGGCCTGCTCTTCAGAATTGGCGAAAAGGAGTGGCTCGAGCGGTGGCCCCCACAAGTACATCGAGTCCTCCCCAGGATGGTCGAGCGGCTCCCAATCAACGTGCGCGGGGATGTAGTCCATGGTGGCGGAAAACTCGCACCAGCTGCCCCATGGATCGCGCGCATAGTAGAAGTAGTTCGAGCCGAGCACATGCCGGCCGACGCCCCAGCCGACGGTGTAGCCTGCTTCGCGCATGCGGCCCATACCGAGACCCACGTCCTCCACCGTGGGGACGTCCCAGCTCAGGTGATGCAGCGCCGGGCCGGAGCCTTTGACGAAGGCCACGAGGTGGTGATCGC
Source organism: uncultured Burkholderia sp. (assembly GCA_964414365.1). Classification (GTDB taxonomy): domain Bacteria; phylum Pseudomonadota; class Gammaproteobacteria; order Burkholderiales; family Burkholderiaceae; genus Trinickia. The sequence goes on along the minus strand of CAYPWK010000333.1, from coordinate 462 downwards.
TGCCATGGGGTGCATGGAGGAAAGCGACTGCCTCTCCGCTACGGTCGGACAGGCGCAAGCCGAGCACGCGCGTGTAGAAGTCCAGCAGTGTTCCCACTGAACTCGTCATCCGGGCGATGTGCGAGAGCCGCTGCGGCAACACGCCTTGTGCACGGCTGCGATAGGGGGCGCAACGCGTGCCGTCGACGGGCAGCATTGGACTGCGATGAGCCGCTGCGTCGATCGTCGTCTTCGGTCCGGGGCGCACCTGTATCGCCAGCCCGTCGGGATCGCGGAACCAAAGGCCCGAATCGTCGTGTCCGGGCATAGGCGAGAGGAGCTCGGCGCCTTGCGACAGGACATGCGCGTACAGCTTGTCTGCCTCATCCTCGAAGCAATGAAAGGAGAGACGCTCGAGCCTTTTCTTCGGCCCCTCGCGGAGCCGGCCCCAGATGTGGTCGCTGTGCGTCTTTCGTAATACGA
>CAYPWK010000332.1:0-6680 GCA_964414365.1 uncultured Burkholderia sp. | reverse complement strand
TTAAACATTCTCCGATGCGGACGTGTGCCCCGAAGGAAATCCCCTTGGGGGACATTGCCAGTAGTGGGAATCTCCGGCCTTTAGGCCGGGCAGGACGTCAATTCATGGACACGGCGCGTCCGACCTTGCTGCTTTGCGTGCCCGTCGTCTCCATCTGCATGCGGGCCTTGACGGCCTGCCCGAGCTGATAGACGGCAAGTGCATAGAAGAAGCTGCGGTTGTAGCTCGTGAGGACGTAGAAGTTGTTGAGGCCGAGCATGTAATCGGTCGGCTCGCCGGGGGTCGGTAAATCGATGACGAGGACGGCCGTGCTTGCTTCGGTCGTGGTGTCGAGGCCGGGCTCGTCGAGGACCATGCCCGCGCGCAGCATTTGCGAGAGCGGCCAATGCGGCTCCGGCCGACCGTCGGCCGCCGCTTGGGCGATGCCGAGACTGCCCGCGTCGTGCGAAATCTTCCAGACGACGGGGCGCCCCGTAGCCCAGCCGTTTTCACTCAAATAGTGGGCGACGCTGCCGATCGCGTCGGCCACGCTCGTGCGCAAGTCGATATGGCTCGTTCCGTCGTAGTCGACCGCGTACTTGAGCACACTGCTCGGCAGGAATTGCGGAATGCCGATGGCGCCCGTGTAAGAGCCACGCACGCTCGTCGGATCGAGTCCGGCGTTACGCGTCCAGACGAGATAGTCCTCGAGATTCTTGCGGAACGTCATCTCACGGTCGGCGCGGTTCGGTGTGTTCGGGTAGTCGAACGCGAGCGTCGTCAGCGCATCCAGCACGCGGAAATTGCCCATGTAGCGGCCGTACATCGTTTCGACGCCGATGATGCCGACGATGATTTCGGGCGGCACACCGTATTGCTCGTAGGCACGCTGCAGCGTCGCCCGATTTTCGCGCCAGAACTTGGCGCCCGCGTCGATGCGGATCGGGTCGAGAAAGCGCGATTGGTAAGCGGCCCAGTTCTTGATTCCCGGCGTGGGCGAAGGCGTCACGAGCTTCACGATCGTAGGCGAGTAGTTCGCGTTCGCGAAAAGCGCATGCAAGGCCGCGGGGTCGAAGTCGTAGCGCGCGACCATGTCGTCGATGAATGCATTGACGTCCTGATTGTCCGCGTAACGTTGCGGCTCGATCGACTCCTCTGCCGCGCCGTTGCTCGGGCCCTGCGGCGGCTGGATGTTCGACGCGATCGTCATGCGCTTCTTGGAGAGACTCTGCGCGGCGGCGGTATGCACCGCGCTGCCGAAGACGAAGGCGGCAGCGATCAGGAGCGTGGTGGCGGAATGCAACCTCTTGGCGGGGCTCGATGCAATGTTGACGGTCATGTTCAGGCGGATGGGCAAGAGCGGGCGCCTGCGGCTCTCGATCGTCCGAACGGCAAGCGGCTCGGCGCAGTATAACGAACGGGCGTTGCTCGCGAAACCGCGATTTAGCGCCTTTCATTGCCTTTGATCGCGGCCACGCGGCCTGTGGTAAGTTAATCCTGTTTCGTAGAGTCCCAGTCGATACAGGAGACATGCCGTTACGCGGCAGGCAGACGAACATGGCGACCGCTATCTATTCTCACCCCGACTGCGCCCTGCATGAGATGGGCCGCGGGCATCCCGAGTGTCCCGAGCGGCTGCAGGCGATCGAAGACCAGTTGATCGCGAGCCGCATTGCGCCGCTGATCGTGCGCGAGGAGGCGCCGCTCGCGCAGGTCGAGGATCTCGCGCGCGTGCATGGTGCCGAGCATATCGAGTACATCGAGGGCTGCGCGCCGAGCGGAGGGTATGCCTCGATCGATCCCGATACGGCGATGAATCCGCACACCTGGAAAGCGGCATTGCGCGCCGCGGGGGCGGCAGTCGCCGCGACCGATGCGGTGATCGAGGGGCGCTACGACAACGCATTTTGCAGCGTGCGGCCGCCCGGCCATCATGCGGAACCCCATCGGGCGATGGGATTTTGCTTTTTCAACAACGTCGCCATCGCGGCGCGCCACGCGCTCGATGTGCATGGTCTTGCGCGCGTGGCCATCATTGATTTCGACGTTCATCACGGCAACGGCACCGAGGCGGCATTCGCCGGCGATGAGCGCGTGCTGATGTGCAGCTTTTTCCAGCACCCGTTCTATCCGTTCTCAGGCGTCGACAACCAGGCGCCGAACATGGTCAATTTGCCGATGCCGGCACGGACGAAGGGCGACGTCGTCAGGGAGGCGATCGAGACGGTCTGGCTGCCGCGCCTCGCGGCGTTCAAGCCGGAAATGATTTTCATCTCGGCCGGATTCGACGCGCATCGCGAAGACGACCTCGGCAACATGGGGCTCGTCGAGGACGACTACACGTGGATTACCGAGCAGATCCGCCGGGTCGCGGAGCGCGACGCACAGGGACGCATCGTCAGTTGCCTCGAGGGCGGCTACAACCTGTCGGCGCTTGGGCGCAGCGTCGTCGCGCATGTGCGCTCGCTAGCGGGCATTTGAAGACGCGTCATGCCGGGGTTGCCGGGTTGACAGTCGGGATGATGGGCGCGGACGTGAAGGAAGATTGGCGGGGGCGGAGTTAACCAGCAAACTTGAGAGACGCAAAGGAGGCTGCATGGATGCGAACCAACCGTCATCGCCGACTTCGGCGGCCGCACCGGGCGTCCTCATCGTCGAGCAGGGCGCCTATGGCATTCCCGGCGTGGTACGCCTCACGCTCAATCGCCCTGACGCCTTCAACGCGCTGTCGGAGCAGTTGATCGCCGAGCTGCACGCGGCACTCGAGACGATCGCAAAGTCCGACGCGCGCGTAGTCGTCATTGCTGCAGCGGGCCGCGCATTCTGCGCAGGGCACGATTTGAAGGAAATGCGTGCAACGCCGTCGCTCGAGTACTACCAGGCGCTTTTCGCGCGCTGCTCGGCGCTGATGCTGACGATCCAGCGGATGCCGCAGCCTGTCATCGCACGCGTGCACGGGATGGCGACGGCGGCGGGGTGTCAGCTCGTCGCGATGTGCGACCTCGCGGTAGCGGCCGATACGGCGCGTTTTGCCGTCTCGGGCATCAACCACGGCCTTTTTTGCTCGACGCCGGCGGTGCCGCTCTCACGCAATCTTTCGCGCAAGGCCGCTTTCGAAATGCTCATGACAGGCGATTTCATCGACGCGGCGCAAGCTCGCGAGCAAGGCCTCGTCAACCGGATGGCTCCGCTCGACGCACTCGATGCCGAAGTGAAGGCACTTGCCTCGAGCATTTGCGCGAAGCCGGCCGCCGCAGTGCGCGCAGGCAAGACGCTTTTCTACCGGCAGCTCGAAATGGACATCGAGGCCGCCTATCAGTTGGCCGGCCAGACGATCGCCTGCAACGCGATGGACGAGGAGGCACTCGAGGGGATCCAGGCCTTTATCGATAAGCGAAAGCCGAACTGGCGGACGAGCGGTTCATGATCCATTCGATCAGTGCTTCGATGACGCGCTCCCGATCGAGGTCGTTCATCGTCTCGTGGTAGCTGCCTTCATAAAACGTCAGCGTGCAATCCGGCGAGCCGACCCGCGCGGCAAATGCACGGCTGCCCTCCGGCTCCGTCAGCTTGTCGTTGCTGCCGTGATAGACGAGCACGGGTAGCCGCAGCGCGCCGCAGCCACGTTCGATCCGCGCCATCGCATCGAGGATTCCGGCTCCCGTTCGAGCCGGTATGTTGCCGTGATGCACGAGCGGATCGCGGCGATTGGCCTCGACGACGGTTGCGTCGCGCGCGAGCAGCGTGGGGTCCACTTTCATCGCCGGGAAGGTGGGCCAGACGCGGCTGATCAGGCGGCTCGCCGCGATCTTCCAGTGCGGTACATTGTGGCCCGGCGCCAGCGCGGGGCTCGAGAGGACTAGACCTGCGAGTGAGCGCTTGCGCTTGACGAAATCGTCGAGCCGCTCCACCGCGAAAAGCGCCGCGATCGCGCCACCCATGCTGTGGCCCATCAGGAAGAGCGGCGGGCTCCCGCCGTCGATCCTGTTAGCGCCGGCGGCGCCAGTGCTCTGTGTCGCGGCGCGAGGCCGCGCGCCCTCGGGCGTCGGGCAGGCGCAGGCGCACGCGGCGTCGAGCAGCGCTTCCCCATCGAACAGGTATTCGTCGATACGCGCGACCCAGGTGCGCGGGCCGGGCGAACGGCCATGGCCGCGCAGATCGACCGCAACAAGCTCGATGCCGGCCGCGTTCAGTCGTTCGGCAAGCGCGTCATAACGACCGGCGTGCTCGGCGAGACCGTGGAGCAGCGCAACGATCGCACGCGGCTGCGTGTCGCGCCGGTCCGCCGTGGCGCCGCGGCCCGCCGCCCGCCAACGGTAAAAGGCGAGTTCTACCCCGTCCGCAGTGCGAACCTTACCCGCTTGCTGTCCCACTACTTGCTGCCGCGATTGATGCGAAGCTTCTCTCGTTCGCGCCCACGAGCGCTCGGCGCTGCTGACCATAGCCGATGATCCTTCGGTGGTGGCACGGGCAGATATTAGCCGGGCCCGCGAGAACCGACGCAAGTCGCCGATTGATCGCGCAGCTCTAATTGCCTTAAGTTATTAGAATCGGACGATTAATTATTAAAGCTCATTTGCTGCGCCGCGATAAAATAGGGAGCTGTTCAAATCGAGCCATGGCGCGAGCTGCAGCGGCTGCTTGTAGAGACTCGCGACAAGCTCTGCGGCCCTCCCGCCGTTTTAATTTTTGATGATCGAACTACGCAATGTTTCCCAGCGCTATGCCGGCCCCCAAGGGTGGGTCGATGCGCTTCAAACCGTCAATTTGACGATCCCGGGCGGCGAAATCTTCGGCATCATCGGGCGTAGCGGTGCAGGTAAGAGCACGCTAGTGCGCACGATCAATCTGCTCGCGCGGCCGAGCGAGGGCGAGGTGGTCGTCGCCGGCCGCACGCTGACTGCTCTCGCGCCTGATCAGCTGCGCGAGGCGCGCCGCGAAATCGGCATGATCTTTCAGCATTTCAACCTGCTCAGCTCGCGCACGGTGTTCGAAAACGTGGCGCTGCCGCTTGAATTGGCTGGGATGAAGCGGGCCCAGATCGAGGCGACCGTGCTGCCGCTCATCGAGCTCGTCGGACTCTCCGCTCAAAAGGATCGGTACCCCGCACAGATCAGCGGCGGCCAGAAGCAGCGTGTGGGCATTGCTCGCGCGCTGGCGAGCAAGCCGAAGGTCCTGCTTTCAGACGAAGCAACCTCCGCGCTCGATCCCGAGACGACGCGCTCCATCCTCGATCTGCTGAAAAGCATCAACCGCAAGCTCGGCCTGACCATCGTACTGATCACGCACCAGATGGAAGTCATCAAGCAAGTCTGCGACCGCGTGGCTGTGCTCGACGCCGGGCGGATCGTCGAACAAGGCAGCGTAGTCGATGTATTCCTGGAGCCGCGCCATGAAGTCACGCGCGCGCTGCTCGGCGACGTCATCGCGCACGAGTTGCCCGACGCCGTGAGAGCACGCGTCGCGAAACACCTCGAGACGGGCGAAGGCCAACTGCTGCGCCTGGCGTTCGCCGGTGCGAGCGTCGATCGTCCCGTGCTCTCGGAGACGATCCGGCGCTACGCCGTCGATATGAATATCCTGCACGGCCAGGTCGACGATATTCAAGGCCGCGCATTCGGCTCGCTCGCCGTACTTGCCGACGGCGAGCCGGCGCAGCTCGGCGCGGCACTCGATTATCTGCGTGAGCAAGGCGTGATCGTGGAGGCGCTCTCCCATGCTTGACGAAATGCTCTCGATGTTTTTGCAGTCGTTCTGGGAAACGCTCGTCATGGTGGGCATCTCCGGCACACTCGGCGCGCTCGTCGGACTGCCGCTCGGCGTGCTGCTCTATCTGACCGAGCGCGGCGGCGTCCTCGAGAACGTCTCGGCCAACCGCGCGATGGGTCTGACGGTCAATGCCGTGCGCTCGACGCCGTTCATCATCTTGCTCGTGGCCGTGATTCCGTTGACGCGCCTGCTCGTCGGTACTTCGATCGGTACGGCCGCGGCCGTCGTGCCGCTCACGATCGCGTCGGCGCCGTTCATTGCGCGCCTGGTCGAGACCGCGCTGCGCGAGGTCGATCGAGGACTCATCGAGACGGCCGAAGCGCTCGGCGCGACGACGCGGCAGATCGTCTTCAAGGTGCTGCTACCCGAGGCGCTGCCGGGTATCGTCGCGGGGCTCACGATCACGTTCGTTTCGCTCGTCGGCTACTCGGCAATGGCGGGCGCGATCGGCGGAGGCGGACTCGGCGACCTCGGCATCCGCTACGGATATCAGCGGTTCCTGCCGCAGGTGATGCTCGCCGTCGTCGTGATCCTCATCGTCTTTGTTCAGCTCGTTCAGTCTTTCGGAGACTGGCTCGTGAGGCGGCTCAGCCATCGCTGAATCGCCGGAAGGCCGGGGAGCGGCGACCAGGCGGCCCGGCCCGCGAGGCCGGCTGCGGTGGTGCGGCGCGCGTTAGAAGCGTTCGTCGAGTAGCGGGACTTGGCATCCCGGTCGGCATCTCATTAAAATAGAACGATCGTTCGTTATCGTCCCGTGCACCGTCGCGGGAGAGACCCTTCGGCTTCCTTGGCCGGCGCGGTGGCTGGAACCGCTGTCGCTATAATGGCCGCTAGGTTAACGTAATCGTCACTTTGGAGCGTGTGCATGAAAGTTCTGGTGCCAGTCAAGCGCGTGGTCGACTACAACGTGAAAGTCCGGGTGAAGTCGGACG
>CAYPWK010000331.1:0-6682 GCA_964414365.1 uncultured Burkholderia sp. | reverse complement strand
CGCTATGGCCGAACGGCGTGTAGATCTCTTGAATGTCGGCGTCTTTGACACCCTTCGAATGGAGGAACGCGCGGAGGATCTTGTTGGTCGTGCGGGGATAGACGTAATCGGTGCCGAGCAGGAAGAAGCGCTTTGCGCCGCCGCCCTCAGGGCTCATCAGATACTCGACGGCGGGAATGGCTTGCTGGTTCGGCGCGGCGCCCGTGTAGAACACGTTGCGCGACATTTCCTCGCCTTCGTATTGCACGGGATAAAAGAGGAGGCCATTCAGTTCTTCGAAAACGGGGAGAACGGATTTGCGGGAAACGGACGTCCAGCAGCCGAACACACAGGCCACCTTGTCTTGCGTGAGAAGCTGCCGCGCTTTCTCGGCGAAGAGCGGCCAGTTCGACGCCGGGTCGACGACGACCGGCTCGAGCTTGCGGCCGAGCACGCCGCCGCTCTTGTTGATGTCGGCGATCGTCATGAGCGCGGTGTCTTTGAGCGACGTCTCCGAGATCGCCATCGTGCCCGAGAGCGAATGGAGAATGCCGACCTTGATGGGACCGCTATTTGACTGCGCGCGGGCGAACGGGCTTTGCCCTGCGAGTGCCAGTGCGCCAGAGACCGAACCGAGCTTCAACAGGCTACGACGTTTCATTAGCTTCCCCTTGCCGGTGGATGGATCGATTGTTGGATTCACAGCCATCGACGCGTGGCCGCGCCGATGTCGGGGCCGACAAGTGCAAGGTGCATGCCAGGCGAGAATTACCATGCGTCGCACGGACGATCTGGCTTTTGACCGTCCGGTCGTGTGCGGGAGAGCGACGATAATGGTGCGAGACTCGTCCACCGATGGTTCGTGACGGTGCGCAATGCGTCGTCAGGAGGCGTTTATGCGCGCGAACGGTGAAAGTAGACCGGGGAAGGCGGCGACCGATGCATTGCGGTGCACGGCGAAGCATGCAGGCGCCGGCGACTACCCCATTTGGGGACTCAAATTTGAGGAATGACCGTAGCAGCCGATGGACTCAACAATTCAGGACTCGGCGACTGACAGTTGAAGCGGGCAGATTACTTGCGAGACTTGGAGAGATTCCCCGTGCGTATGGATCCGCCGGGAAATTGAATGTTCGTTCGGGCCACCTTTAGGTAGCCGGAGGTCCAGTATTTAATACGCGGCGTCATTTCCCCGCTGCTGTTGCGGCAGGAGGTCCGTGCGGTATCAATCCGGGAGGACCCGATTCGAATCAGACGGTTGATGTCCGGCACGCCTCGTTCGCCTCATGACAAGCAGCACCGACGCGATGACAGGGACAATCAATATCCCTTCCATGAGATCCGGATCAAGTAGTGGAGCCGCGGCATGGAGCGATCTCAGCGCCGCGGAAGACAGCGATAGTACATAGTACGAAATGGCCGCGATCGAAAAACCCTCGACCGCATGCTGAAGCCTCAACTGGCTGCCTGCTGTCCGATTCATGCTTTCCAATAGGCGCGTCATGTCATCTTCCTGAGCGACATTGACGCGCGTACGCAACAGCGCTACGACCCTCGCAACGCGTTCCGCGAAATGCTGCTGACGAGCAAAGACCGCCTTGCATGTCTGCATTGCCGGACCAAAGCGGCGCTCCATAAACTCTGCAATCGTCGGCATGCCTTCAATCGGCTCTTCCCGTAGCTCGGCAATCCGGGCTTGCACAAGTCCTTCATAGGCGCGCGACGCGCTGAAACGGACGGCAGTTGCGGCAAGTGCCTCGACACGTACTGCAAGATGCGTCAGTTGGACCAGCAATTCAGCGTCGTGGTGCCCCGTTTTACTGATATCCATCCTGTGCATAAGCGGTACAAGCGAAAGCTGCAGTTCGTTCAGCGTGTTGCTAAGGTCGCGAGCCACCGGCAAAGCAAGCAGAGCCATCATCCTGTATGTTTCGATCTCGTAGAGACGCTGAAGGAGCCGACCACATTGCACCTCTCGCAATCCACTGTCAATCACCACGAATCTTGAGAATCCGTCTTCTTTGATGGTCCAGTCGCAAAATACCCGTGCACAGCCGAGAACGTTGCTGCCCACCATCGCTGATCCGTCGATCCAGTTTCTGACACGCTCGCATGCTGGCCCTGCAGCCGTTCCCGATACAAGTTCTATTCTTACTGCGACGAAACGTTTGCCCGCAAGCGCATGGAGCCACTGGGAAGGAATGTGTTGCATGGCCAGATCAGAAAAGTAGTCGGTGTCATGTCGATTGACCACAAAAGTGAAGGTAGAAAATTCGGTGTGCCTCTCCCATTTCAGCTGCTTTTCGGCACCCCATTTCGATGAATAGTGTTTAGCGCCGGCGACTGGCTCCGCGAGGCCGATTAGCCGGCACAAGGATGTCAATAGGTCGTCATGAATCGCCGTTTCTCCGTCAAAGTAGACCGCAATGTGCGCCAACGAAACCGAACCATTAATTCGAAGAAAAGGTCGTGCATGCAATTCATCTGCAAGTGCCGCGCGCAAGGGATGATCCATCGCCGATTCCGTCAATTAATCTATGAGCATAACTATGGCGGCACATCGGGTCCCGGAGCTGTTGCGCACGCAGCGAGTGATCGGAATTGCGGCGCCCCTCCCATGACTCCGTGAAATAAGAGCTAAATTGCCCGCTCTCGGGAAGAGGGCGGTGTGCGAACCCTGAACCGGTGAGGCGGCTTACGAATAATCGTACACGCCGCAACTGGTTTTGCGCCCGAGCCGGCCGGCAGCGACAAGTTCGCGCAGCAGAGGACAGGCGCGGTACTTCGGATCGCCAAAGTCTTTCAGGAACACATCCAGTACTGACAAAACGATATCGAGGCCAACGAGATCAGCCAGCGCGAGCGGACCAATCGGATGGTTGGCGCCAAGCTTCATGCCGGAGTCGATTTCCTCCGCGGTGGCGACACCTTCGGCGAGTACAAAGAAGGCCTCGTTGATCATCGGCACGAGAATGCGGTTGACAACGAAGCCCGGCGAGTTCTTCACGCCGATCGGCGATTTGTCGAATCGCACCGTCAACTCGCGGATCGCGTCGGCCGTCGCGGCGCTCGTGCTGATGCCCCGGATGATTTCGACGAGCGGCATTATTGGCACGGGATTGAAGAAGTGCATGCCGATGAAGCGCGACGGATCAGCGAGCGTGGCACCGAGTGCGGTAATCGAAATCGACGACGTATTCGACGCGATGATGGTGTCGGCGCGTGCCACGGACTCGATCTGCCTGAGGATGTTGACCTTCAGGTCGCAGTTTTCGGTTGCCGCTTCGATCACGAGGTCGACGTCGGCGAGCCGCTGATAATCGGTCGAAGTCTCGATCCGCGCGAGCGCGGCCGCGCTCGCGTCTGGCTCGAGCTTGCCCTTCGTCACCAGTCGCTCGAGGCTGTTGCGGAGGCTCGCGACGCCTCGGGAAAGGGCGGCGTCGGTCACGTCGATCATGACTACCATCAACCCGGCGACGGCCGCTGTCTGGGCGATCCCATTGCCCATCGTGCCGGCGCCAACGATACCAATCCGTTCAATTTTCATGTGCGGAAATCCTGCTTGCTTGAGGTTTTCGACTATTTGACTACTTCAACCGCCGACCCAGCGTTTCCGGCACCAGCGCCAGACCGCCCAGTGACAGCAACCCGCAGCCGATCACATAGAACGCAGGCGCGTTCGCATTGTGGGTCACGTGAATCAGCAGCGTCGAGAAAAACTGGGAGAAGCTGCCGAAGACGACGGTAGCCACGTAATAGCTGACCGAAAGCCCTGTTGCGCGAAGACGTTGAGGCAGCACTTCGCTGACGAGCACGAGCGTGGCAGGCGACGTCATCGCCATCGGTATGCCAAGCAGGGCCGCAACGGCCAGGACTGTCGTGAGCGAAGGATGACTGTTCAGCATGAGGAAGGACGGGTAGATCAATACCAGCACCGCCACGCGCGACCACCATACAACCCGGCGGCGACCGATGCGGTCACTGAGCCAGCCGGAGAACGGGGAGAGCAGCATCAGCAGCAGCGAGCCGACGAATCCCGCCCAGATCGACTGCGACAGCGGAATGTGCAGCTGGATCGCGGCGTAGTTCGGCAGGTAAAAGACGACCATATGGACCGCGGAGGCGAGTCCGATCATCAGCAGCACCGTCGCCAGCAACGCACACCAGTGACGCGTCACGATGTTCACCGCGCAGTTGAACGACACCCACCCGTCTATTGCAGTAGCCGAACTGATGCGCCTGCTAGTGGACGAACGGCTCATGCCATGGGACGAGGCGTGGGAAATCACGCGACGCACGTTCGCCTATACAAATCACACTCTGCTACCCGAAGCGCTCGAGACATGGGGACTACCGCTCTTTCAGAGCCTGCTGCCGCGCCCGCTCGAGATCATCTACGAGATCAACCGCCGCTTCCTTGACGAGGTCCGGCAAAGGCATCCCGGGGACGAGGCGCGCATCGCGCGAATGTCCCTGATCGACGAGGGAGGAGAGAAGAGCGTCCGCATGGCGCACCTGTCGACCGTTGGCAGCCATGCCGTCAACGGCGTGGCAGCGCTGCATTCTGCGCTGCTCAGACAGACCGTGCTGCGGGACTTTGCTGAACTATGGCCCGATCGCTTCCACAACGTTACAAACGGCGTCACGCCGCGCCGGTTCATGCTGCTCAGCAATCCCGGCCTCGCGCGGCTACTTGACAAGATGGTGGGCGATGGCTGGGTCACCGACCTTACGCGGCTGCGAAATCTCGACGCGCATGCCGACGATTCGGCCTTCCAGGAGGAATGGCGTGGGGTCAAGCGCTCGAACAAGCAGGTCCTGGCGCAACGGATCCGCAACGTTACGGGCATCATCGTGGATCCCGATGCACTGTTCGACATTCAGGTCAAACGTATTCACGAATACAAGCGCCAGCACCTGAACGCGCTTTACATCATCACGCTTTACCGGCGTCTGCGCCTCAATCCGGAGCAGGACATCGTGCCGCGCTGTTTCATCTTTGGCGGGAAGGCGGCGCCAGGATATGCGATGGCAAAGCTGATTATCCGGCTTATCACCGGCGTGGCTGAGATCGTGAACAACGATCCGGCCATGGGCGGACGACTGAAGATCGTGTTCTTTCCCAATTTCAATGTGAAGAACGCGCACTTCATCTACCCGGCCGCCGACTTGTCCGAGCAGATCTCGACTGCCGGCAAGGAGGCATCCGGCACCGGCAACATGAAGTTCATGATGAATGGTGCGCTCACGATCGGCACACTGGATGGCGCCAACATCGAGATCCGCGAGGAAGTGGGCGACGAAAACTTTTTTCTATTCGGTCTGACTGCCGACCAGGTGGAGCGGCTCAAGCACGAGGGTTATCATCCTGCTGCGCATGTCGAAAGCAATGCCGAGTTGCGCGACGCATTGGACCTGATCGCAGGCGGATTTTTTTCGCGCGGGGACACGGAGGTGTTTCGCCCGCTCGTAGAAAACCTCCTGCAGGCCGATCCATTCCTTGTAGTCGCAGACTACGCGGACTACGTGAGATGCCAAGAGCGGGTGAGCGCCACCTGGAAGGACCCCGCACGCTGGGCGCGCATGTCGATCCTCAACGCGGCGCACTCGGGGAAATTCTCGTCGGATCGAGCGATTCGTGAGTACTGCGAGCGAATCTGGAAGATTTCCCCAGTGAGAATCACCCTAGACCGACTCTGATACCGAGCCGGTCCCTCCGGCTGAAAACTGGCGTGGGGCGTGTCATCTGCCCGCCTCGACCACCAGTCGCCGAGCCTAGACTTTGAGTCTGGCCCACCGAATCGAATTTCCAGACGGCGTCTGGAATATCGGCTTTTTCCATCACGCCTGCCCAGACCTGAGCCTCCTCCGGAGGGCAGTCAGCATGTGGTTGATTGAAAAGTGAACTCAATCGGGGCCACAAGGCAGGGCCGCGTCACGCCAAGGTGCGCCTAACCGGAAAAATGCACGAACATCAAAGTCACCCCGCGAAGCAAAAAGGCCGCCGACATCGGTATGCCGGCGGCCTGCGAATGACGAAGATCTGAGTGGCACACTCCCGTGTGCCCCGGTTCAATAGGTCGGCACTGAGGTATCGACCTGACGCGCCCACGCGTCGATGCCGCCTTGCAGATTGAACACCTGCTTGAAGCCACGCGATTCGAGGAACATGCCGACGTTGGCGCTGCGTGCGCCGTGATGGCAGATGCAGACGATCGGGGCCTCGTCGTCGAGCTCCTCGCTTCGCGCAGGGATCTCGCGCATCGGGATCGACACGCAACCGGCGATGCTAGCCGTTGCGATCTCCCACGGTTCACGCACATCGAGCATGACGGGCGCGGGGCGCGAACTATCGGCGAGCCATTCGGCGAGCGCGGAGGCAGTCAGGTTTTGCATGGCGGACGACTCGGCAATTCGAAAGAAAGACGTTAAAACTTGAAGCGCGGCGGCTGAACCGCGTTCACGAGCGGTTCGACGTACGTCTCGAAGATATCGGCCACACGGAACTGCTTCTCGTCGATTCGCGTGATGACCTGCGCCTTCATGACCGGCGCCGTGCCGACGAACGCGGCGAGCCGCCCGCCGACGTTCAACTGCTCGAGCAGCTCTTGCGGCAGCACGGGCAAGCCGCCCGAGACGCAAATGACGTCGTAGGGCGCCGCGGCGGGCCAGCCGCGCGAGCCGTCACCGGCCACAACCTCGG
>CAYPWK010000330.1:0-6684 GCA_964414365.1 uncultured Burkholderia sp. | reverse complement strand
AAGGCGATTCGCACGATTGCAGAATCAAACAAGACGCCGCGCAAGCGGCCGCCTAGACTGCGAGCCATTCCACACGAAATGGGGAAGCGACGATGCGGCGCGGCGTGATGTACGGCATGATGGCGGGAGCCCTTTGGGGCACGGTATTTCTCGTGCCGCGGCTGCTTGCCGACTTCCCGCCGACGCTGCTCGCCTCGGCGCGCTGCATGATGTACGGCATCGTCTCCCTGTTCGCCGCGATCCCGATCGCCCGGCGCTTGGCCGCGAAGCTCACGCGCGCCGATATCGCCGCGCTGGCCCGCCTCGCCTTCATCGGCAATCTCGTCTACTACGTGTTCCTCACTGCCGCGGTCCACCGCGTCGGCATCGGGCCGACCTCGCTGATCGTCGGCGTGCTGCCCGTCACGGTGACGCTCGCGGGCCGGCGCGACCACGGCGCCGTGCCGCTCGGCCGCCTCCTCTGGCCGCTCGCGCTCGTCACGGCCGGTATCGCCTGCATCAACGTGGATGTCTTTGCGAGCGCCCCAGCGCAGGCGCAGGGAGCGGAGTCGGTGCTCGGCAAGCTCGTCGGCATCGTCTGCGCGCTGAGCGCGCTCGCGAGCTGGACATGGTTCGCCGTTGAAAACGCGCGCACGCTGCGGCGTCGCAATGCGCATGGCATGAGCTTCGACAGCAATGAATGGTCCGTCCTGCTTGGCATCCTGACCGGCCTGTTCGGCGCCATGCTCTGGTTCCCCGCTTTCGCCACGACGAGTGGCCCCGCTGGCATGTCGAAGGCGGGAGCGGCAATATCGGCAGGCGCCGGCGACGCCCGCTGGCATGTCTTCTGGCTCCTGAATCTCGGTCTCGCCGTCGGCGCCTCATGGCTCGGCAACGGACTTTGGAATGCCGCAACGACGCGGCTGCCGCTGACGCTTTCGGGTCAGATGATCGTCTTCGAGACGCTTTTCGCCCTGCTCTATGGCTTCACCTACGACGGCCGCATGCCAAGGCCGCTCGAAGTCGCCGCCATCCTGCTGCTCTCGGCAGGCGTCGTCTGGTCGGTCAGGCGGCACAGCGATGCGGGAACGGCCACGCCACTTCTCGCGGACAGCGCTGCCCTGGCCCAGCCGCAGCGAGCGCATGAAGCGCCCGATCGTCGCCGCGAGGAGGCGCGCAGCCCGTCAGCGTGAGTCCTTGGGCAACCACTTGCGCCCTTCGACCGATCCCTCTTGGCGCGTCTTCTCGACGCGCCGCTGCCGCGCGACCTTTGGATCGACGATGAGGGTCCGATAGATTTCGACGCGGTCATGATCGGCAAGTGGCGCGTCGAGCGGCTTCAGCTTGCCGAAGATACCGACCTTGGCTGTGCCCAGATCGATCTCGGGATGGCGTTCGGCGACGCGACTGGCCTCGAGCGCATCACGCACAGTGGCGCCGGCCGGCAAACGCAACTCGATCAGCGTTTGCGCCTCGGGCAGCGCGTAACACACCTCGACCGTCAGTTCCGTGCTCATGTCTTGCCGTAACGCTGGTTGGCCCGCTTCACGAACGATTCGACGAACGTATTGGCGATGTGATGGAAGACGGGCCCGATGATCTTCTCGAGAATGACGCTCGCGAACTCGTAGTGAAGCGCGAACTCGATCTTGCAGGCATCCGTGCGCAACGGCGTGAAGCGCCAGTACCCCGTGAACTTGCGAAACGGGCCGTCGGTGAACTCCATGTCGATGCGGGTCGGGCGCTGGTGGCTGTTGTGCGTGGCGAAGTGCTGCTTGATGCCCTTGAAGTTGATGTCGATCCGCGCCTCCATGCTGTGCTCGTCCTGGTGGCGGATCTGGACGCCTCCACACCACGGCAGGAAGTTGGGGTAGTCGACCACATCGGTGACGAGATCGAACATCTCCTCAGCCGAATGGCGGATCAATACGGTTTTCTGGACATCTGCCATAAAATTGCAGCGCGCGAGGCGAAAATGAATCGGTGCTACGGCCTCTCGGAGGCACCGCTTTGCTAAAATTGCAATTTTAAACGAGTTCGCCGCCAGCCATTCATGAGCATCATCGACAACAGAAAGGCCTTCTTCGATTACTTTATCGAGGAACGCTACGAGGCAGGGCTCGTGCTCGAGGGATGGGAGGTCAAAGCGCTGCGCGCGGGCCGTGCCCAGATCAAGGAAGGCTACGTGGTCGTGAAGGACAGCGAGCTCTTTCTGATCGGCGCGCACATCAGCCCGCTGCCCGAAGCGTCGACACACGTGAAGCCAGATCCGGTGCGCACGCGCAAGCTGCTTTTGCACGCGGACGAGATCAAGAAGCTCATCGGCAAGGTCGAGCAGCGCGGCTATACGCTCGTGCCGCTCAATTTTCACTACAAGGGCGGCCGCGTGAAATGCGAAATTGGCCTCGCCAAGGGCAAGAAGCTGCACGACAAGCGAGAAACCGAGAAGAAGCGCGACTGGGAGCGCGAAAAGGCGCGCCTCATGCGCACGGCCGGCTGACGAACGGAGCGCTTGCCGAGGCGCTTCCGGCCAAAGCGCCCGATACCCCAGGAACGAAAAACCGCGCCGTGGCCGGCGTCAACGCAGTTCGGCCGGCTGAGCGTCCTTGCCCCGGCTCACGATCGTGAGCGCCGACGCGATCATCGTGCTGAGGTCCGACAGATTGCCCGGAACAATCAGCGTGTTGCCTGCCTTGGCGAGATTCGCGAAAGCGTTCACGTACTGCTCGGCCACTTTGAGATTGACGGCATCCATGCCACCCGTCGATTGAATCGCTTCGGCGATCTTCCGAATTGCCTGCGCGTTGGCCTCGGCCACGGCAAGAATCGCGGCGGCCTCGCCTTGGGCCTGATTGATCGCGGCCTGCCGCTCACCCTCCGAGCGCTGGATGGCCGCCTCGCGGCCGCCGGACGCGATATTGATCTGCTCTTGCTTACGGCCTTCGGATGCCGCGATCAGCGCCCGTTTCTCGCGCTCGGCCGTGATCTGCGCCTGCATCGCATGGAGGATCTCCTTGGGCGGCGTCAGATCCTTGATCTCGTAGCGCAGGACCTTTACGCCCCAACTCTCCGCCGCCTCGTCGAGGGCCGAGACGATGCTGCGGTTGATGAGCTCTCGCTCCTCGAACGTCTTATCAAGTTCCAGCCGGCCGATGACCGAGCGCAGCGTCGTCTGCGCGAGCTGAGTAATGGCCAGCACGAAGTTGCTGGAACCATACGAAGCCTTTGTCGGGTCGGTGACTTGGAAGTAGAGCACGGCGTCCACCTGCAGCTGCGTGTTGTCACGCGTGATGCAAACCTGCGCCGGCACGTCGAGCGGGATCTCCTTCAACACATGTCGGTGGGCCACGCGGTCGACGAAGGGCAGCACCAGGTTCAAGCCCGGCGCGAGGGTTGCGTGATAGCGGCCGAACCGCTCCACGACCCAGGCGTGCTGCTGCGGCACGATCTTGATCGTCCTTGCCGCGATGACGATGACGATGACGAACAACACGGCCGCCACGATGGTCATGTCCATTGTTTTCTTACTCCTTTGTTGTCGATATTGGATGACTGGAGGGCGCCGGCTTCTTTTGAACGACGATAAGACGGTTCGCTCGCACGGAGACGATCTCGTAGAGGCGCGCATCGGCGCTCGCACCAGGCGCCAGCTCCACGTCCCATTCGGCGCCCCGATAGGGCACGCGAGCGCGGCCGTCGCGCCACGCTTGAACCTCGACTGTCGCGCCGATATCGGGATTCACGTCGGGATTCGCCGAGGCGTCGCGCCGCGCCCTACGGCGGCCAAAACGCGAGCGCCGCAGCGCGATCACGGCCGCGAGCGCCACGGCCGCGGCCACCGTGTACTGTCCCGCCGCACTGGCACCGGCCCAATGCGCGATTGCGGCGGCGATGAACCCTAGTGCGATCATGAGCAGGTAGAACGTCCCCGTTACCAGCTCGGCGACGATCAGCGCCCCCGCGCCAACCCACCAGAACAAGTCGCTCGGCGACATGGCGGTCTCCCCTATTTCTGATTCGGCCCGACCCGGCGGGCGCTGCTCGCGCGCGGCAAAGTCGGATGCCGGCCACAAAAAAAACGCCCCGGTCCACTACCGAGGCGTGTTATAGCATGAAGCCGTTGCGCCGTTAGGGGCGCAACGGACTAATCAGACGTTTCTTTTCAGACGCTTAGCTCGTCGCCGTCGCCTTTGCGAGTGCCTGCCAGGTCTCGATGACCGTGTCCGGGTTCAGCGAGATCGAGGAAATGCCCTCATCGGTCAGCCACTGCGCGAAGTCAGGGTGATCGGACGGGCCCTGGCCGCAGATGCCGACATACTTGTTCTGGCTCCGGCACGCTTCGATCGCGCGCTTCAGCAAGAACTTCACGGCGTCGTCGCGCTCGTCGAAATCGGCGGCAAGCAGTTCCATGCCCGAGTCGCGATCGAGCCCGAGGGTCAGCTGCGTGAGATCGTTGGAGCCGATCGAGAAGCCGTCGAAGTGCTCGAGGAACTGCTCGGCCAGAATCGCATTCGAGGGAATCTCGCACATCATGATGAGGCGCAGGCCGTTCACGCCGCGCTTCAAACCGAACTTCGCGAGCAACCCGATCACGCGCTCAGCCTGCTTCAGCGTCCGCACGAACGGCACCATGATCTCTACGTTCGTCAGACCCATGTCCTCGCGCACGCGCTTGAGCGCAATGCATTCCATCTCGAACGCCTGCGCGAACTCTTGCGCCACGTAACGCGAAGCGCCGCGGAAGCCCAGCATCGGGTTTTCCTCGTCGGGCTCGTAGCGCGAACCGCCGATCAGCTTCTTGTACTCGTTCGACTTGAAGTCCGACAGGCGCACGATCACGGGACGCGGATAGAACGCGGCAGCGATCGTCGCAACACCTTCGGCCAGCTTGTCGACATAGAACGCGCGCGGCGACGCGTGGCCACGCGCGACACTTTCGACAGCCTTCTTCAAGTCCGGATCGACGTTCGGATACTCGAGGATCGCCTTTGGATGCACGCCGATGTTGTTGTTGATGATGAACTCGAGCCGCGCGAGGCCGACACCGGCGCTCGGCAATTGAGCGAAATCGAACGCGAGCTGAGGATTGCCGACGTTCATCGCGATCTTGACCGGAATAGACGGCAAGTCACCGCGGTCGATCTCGGTCACTTCCGTTTCGAGCAGGCCGTCGTAGATCTTGCCCTCGTCACCCTCGGCACACGAAACGGTGACGAGCGTGCCGTCTTTCAGCACGTCCGTCGCGTCGCCACATCCGACCACGGCTGGCACGCCGAGCTCCCGCGCGATGATTGCGGCATGGCAGGTACGCCCGCCGCGATTCGTCACGATCGCCGAGGCGCGCTTCATGACGGGCTCCCAGTTCGGATCCGTCATATCGGCGACGAGCACGTCGCCCGGTTGCACGCGATCCATTTCCGACGGGTCGCGAATGACGCAAACGCGCCCCGCGCCGATCTTCTGGCCAATCGCACGGCCCGTTGCCAGCACTTGCGACTGCCCCTTCAGCTTGAAGCGCTGCTCCACCTTGCCCGCGTTCTGGCTCTTCACGGTCTCCGGACGTGCCTGCAGGATGAAGATCTTGCCGTCGCGGCCGTCCTTGCCCCACTCGATGTCCATCGGGCGCTGATAGTGCTGCTCGATAATGACGGCGTACTTCGCCAGCTCGATCACGTCGTCGTCGGTGATCGAAAAGCGGTTGCGCTGCTCGTGTGCCACGTCGACCGTCTTCACGCGGCCCGGCTCGCCCGGCTGCGTGAATTCCATCTTGATCAGCTTCGAGCCGATCGAGCGCCGGATGATGGGGTATTTGCCCTGTGCGAGCGTCGTCTTGAAAACATAGAACTCGTCCGGGTTCACCGCACCCTGCACGACGGTCTCGCCGAGGCCGTAGCTCGACGTGATAAAGACGGCGTCCTTGAAGCCCGATTCGGTATCGAGCGTGAACATCACGCCTGCGGCGCCGACGTCGGAGCGCACCATGCGTTGCACGCCGGCCGAAAGCGCGACTTCCGCATGCGTGAAGCCCTTGTGAACACGGTACGAAATCGCGCGATCGTTGTAGAGCGACGCGAAGACGTGCTTCATGCGGTCGAGCACTTCATCGATGCCGACCACGTTCAGAAAGGTTTCCTGCTGTCCCGCGAACGACGCGT
Organism: uncultured Burkholderia sp.; assembly: GCA_964414365.1. Taxonomy (GTDB): domain Bacteria; phylum Pseudomonadota; class Gammaproteobacteria; order Burkholderiales; family Burkholderiaceae; genus Trinickia. Next base: position 550 of record CAYPWK010000330.1, on the reverse strand, counting down.
CGGGCAAGTCTTCGGCCGTCGCGGACGAGCGCACGGCAAACGAGAGCTCTTCGGGCGAGCTATTTTGCAACGTGTCGAAATGGGCGCGAATCTCGGCCTCGAGGCGCGGCTGCATCGGCGCGTCCGCGATCCATTGCCGGATTTCCTTTCCTGCGGCAGCGAGCGCCTTCACGTCGTCGATGTCGAGCGACTCGAGCCGCGCGGCAATCCGCTCAGTCAGGTTGTTGTGCTCAAGAAAATCGCGGAAGGCGAGCGCCGTCGTTGCGAAACCGGTCGGCACGCGAACGCCCGCCTCGGCCAGCTGGCTGATCATCTCGCCGAGCGACGCATTCTTGCCGCCGACGATTTCCACATCAGTCATTCGCAACTGCTCGAACGGAATTACATACGCCTGATCCTTTGCGACGTTTGCTGCGTTAGACATACAAGCCCCTAAGTGTGAAGAAAATTCACGATTGCGCACGCGGGCTTGGATGCGCGAGCCCGGAAAGCGGGCTGTGCGCATCGTGCGCAACCTGTTGGAGAAGCAATCGCCGCGACGCGCCGATAG
>CAYPWK010000329.1:0-6687 GCA_964414365.1 uncultured Burkholderia sp. | reverse complement strand
CTCGCGCCACAGGGGCAGCAGCCTATCGTCGTTTCGCCCTATATCGACTTGTCCACGGGTGCTCCCGCGCCCCGGGGCCCGCATCGGGTTCGCACCGGGCCGGCGCAATGACCATCACGACATCCGCGATTCGACCTTGAACTGGGCCGAGTCGTCCTGCCCTAACACGCGGGCAAGGTACGGCAGCATTTCTTTCATCGTCGCGGCGAGGGTATAGGGCGGGTTCAGAATGAACATGCCGCTCCCGTAAAGGCCGTATCCGTCCGAGGGCGGGCGGCTCACAGTCAGCGTCACATGCAGCCAATCAGTCGCTTGCAGGCGCTTTAACTGTTCTGCAAATCGCTCCGATTCGGGACGGACGACCTGCGGATACCAGATCGCATAGATTCCCGTGGCGAAGCGCTTGAGGCTTTCCTCGACGCAAACGAGCGTGCGCGCGTAGTCGCGCTTGTCTTCGAACGACGGATCGATGAGCACGAGCGCGCGGCGCGGGGGCGGCGGCAACAGCGCCTTGATTCCTTCGAATCCATCGCCCGCGTAAAGCATCGCTCGACGGCCCGCATCGCGGAAGTTGTGGCGCAAGATCTCGATTTCCGTCGTGTGCAGTTCGAACAGCCGCATTCGATCGTTCGCCCGCATGAGCCGCCAGGCCAGATAGGGCGACCCGGGATAGAAGCGCAATTGCCCGTCCGGGTTGAGCGCGCTGACTTGCTCGACGTAGTCGGCAACGGATGCGGGCAGGTCCTCGCGTTTCCAGAGCGCTCCGATACCCGTCTGGTACTCGGACGTTTTCGCGGCGTAGCCTTCGGTCAGCGAATACATCCCCGCACCAGCGTGCGTATCGACATACCAGTACGGCTTGTCCTTCTGCCCGAGGTAGCGGAGCAACTGAACGGCAACGGCGTGCTTGAGGACATCGGCATGATTGCCGGCATGAAATGCGTGACGGTAGCTGAGCATGGAAGAACGGCCGTAAGGGTCAGCTCGAGGCGCGGTGCGAGTGGGGCGAGGGCGAGACAGCGTGGCGACGGCGCTCCCCGCGAAGCGGGGGTTTTCGCACGGTCAACCTCGGGCATGCGTAATCCCGGCTGCTCAAACGGCGCGTATTGTACGCGAACGGCCGCGAGTACCGCTTTGCCGCCGGTTCGCGTATCGCCGTGCATTCTCCTCATCGTGGGCCATCATCGACTCGACCTCCTTGAGCAACAGTGAGTTGCAGCGAAGCTTCACGCCGCGCGTGAATCCGTTCGTGCACAATAGCGAAGTCCGCCCTGGCGTGGGAGTATGCCGAACGGCATATGCCTCTCGGAAGAGTTGCCGCGTATCGCACGCCGTGGTGTCATTGTGTGCAATCGATGGAGATCACAAATGTCCTCGTTGAATACCAGCTTGAACGGGAAGGCGGCAGTTGTAACCGGCGCAGCCAGCGGCATCGGCAAGGAAATCGCGCTGACGCTTGCGCGACAGGGCGCCGCGGTGGCGATCGCCGACTTGAACCTCGCGGGCGCGCAGGCGGTTGCCGATGAAATCATCAAGGCCGGCGGCAAGGCCCTTGGCGTGGCAATGGACGTCACTAACGAAGACGCTGTCACGGCCGGCATCGACCAGGTCGCCGAGCAGTTCGGCTCAGTCGATATCCTCGTGTCGAACGCCGGCATTCAGATCGTCAATCCGATCGAGAAATACTCATTCTCCGACTGGAAAAAGATGCAGGCCATCCACGTCGATGGCGCGTTTTTGACGACCAAGGCCGCGCTCAAGCACATGTACCGCGATGATCGCGGCGGCGTCGTCATCTACATGGGGTCCGTGCATTCGCATGAAGCGTCGCCGCTCAAGTCGGCCTACGTGGCTGCAAAGCATGCGCTGCTCGGTCTAGCGCGCGTGTTGGCGAAGGAGGGCGCGGCCCACAATGTGCGTTCGCATGTCGTGTGTCCCGGCTTCGTGCGCACGCCGCTTGTCGACAAGCAGATTCCCGAGCAGGCCAAGGAACTGGGCATCAGCGAGGAAGAGGTCATCAAGCGCGTCATGCTGGGCCAGACCGTAGATGGCGTTTTCACCACGGTCGAGGACGTCGCGCAAACGGTGCTGTTCCTGTCGACGTTCCCGAGCGCGGCGCTCACGGGGCAGTCGTTCATCGTGAGCCACGGCTGGTACATGCAATAAGGAGGGGCGGCGATGGCGGAGCGCAATGGGAGACCACTGGGCGCTGAAGCATCGCTGGCGCCCGAAGCCGCGCGTGTGCGGCCGGCTAGAGCGGAGCGTGCGGAAGCGGCTCCTCAACCCGCTCTCGTTTTGCCGCCGTATGAAACGATCGCGCTGGTGCTGCAAGGCGGCGGCGCGCTTGGCGCCTATCAGGCCGGTGTCTATGAAGGGCTTCACGAAGCGGGCGTGGTGCCCAACTGGCTCGCCGGCATTTCGATAGGCGCGCTCAATACGGCCATCATCGCGGGCAACGCGCCGAACGACCGCGTGCCGAAGCTGCGCGAATTCTGGGAAACGATTTGTCAGCCCGCTTACGGCATACCGTTACCTCCGGCCGTCGAGAACGCCTTCTTCGATTCGAACGAGGCGGTGCGTACGGCGTTCACGGCAATGCAGGCGGTCAGTGCGCTCGTCGACGGGCAGAAGGGTTTTTTCGTGCCGCGCGTGCCGCCGCCGTTGCCGTTCTCCATCAGCACGCCGGAACGGGCAAGTTGGTACGACACGACGCCGTTGAAAGCAACGCTCGAGCGGTTGTGCGACTTCGATCGAGTCAATTCAGGGGAGGTGCGCGTCTCGATCGCGGCCGTTAACGTCGGCACGGGCAACTTCGCTTACTTCGACAACACCCGCACTAAGCTTCGGCCCGAGCATTTTATTGCGTCGGCTTCGTTGCCCCCAGGGTTTGCGGCAACGGACATCGACGGCGAATACTACTGGGACGGCGGATTGATGTCGAACACGCCGCTTTGGGAGGTCGTTCAAGCCACGCCGCGCCGCGATACGCTGGCCTTTCAGGTTGACCTGTGGAGCGCGCGCGGCCCTGTGCCGAACAACCTGACCGACGTCCAAGGCCGAATGAAGGACATTCAGTATTCGAGCCGTACCAGGCTCGTCACGGACATGCTGCAGCATTCGCAGCGTTTCCGACACGTACTGCGCGAGGTGCTGACGCGCGTGGCGCCCGAGCACCGCGACGATCCCTGGTGCAAGCTGGCCGATGAATTGGCTACCTCACGGCGCTACAACGTATTTCAGCTTATCTATCGCGACAAGGAGTTCGAGGGCAATTACAAGGACTATCAGTTCGGGCTATCGACGATGCATTGGCATTGGACCAGCGGATTGCAAGACATTCGCTCGAGTCTCGCGCAGCCCGGATGGCTCGAGATGCCCGACAACGATGCCGGATTCGTCACTCACGATATCCACCGCGATGTGCGCTGACGTTTCCGCTGGCGAAGAAGAGCGAGCACCAAAAGCAAAACGGCGCCTCATGAACTGCGCCTCAAAAGTTGGATCATTGTCGGGTGCAGTTCATCAAGGGCGCCGTTCTTGCGTTTAGCCTGCCTGACTGCTTGGCCAATATACGGCGCGTCATTAAAGACGCGCCGGGCGGCTTCGGCTGCGCTTACTTGATGACGTGTGCTATCGCGCTGGCGACGACGTCGATATTGCGCGTGTTGAGTGCGGCTACGCAGATTCGGCCCGTGCTGACCGCATAGATGCCGAACTCTTCGCGCAGACGATCGACCTGCGCGGCCGTCAAGCCCGAATACGAGAACATCCCGCGCTGCGCATTGACGAAGCTGAAGTCGCGATCGACACCCGCTGCTTTGAGGCGCTCGACGAGGCCGTTGCGCATCGCGCGAATGCGGTCGCGCATTTCGCCGAGTTCTTGCTCCCAGGTCGCGCGCGAAGCCGGCGTGCTCAGGATGCTCGCAACGATCGAGGCGCCGTGCGTCGGCGGGTTCGAGTAGTTCGTGCGAATGACGCGCTTCAGTTGCGAGAGTACACGCGCCGCTTCTTCCTTGGTGTCGGTGATGACCGACAGCGCGCCCACACGCTCGCCGTAAAGCGAAAACGACTTCGAGAACGACGACGCCACGAACGTGTTGATCTCCGCCGCGGCAAAGAGCCGGACGGCGAGTGCGTCAGCCTCGATGCTGTCGCCGAAGCCCTGGTACGCGATATCGAGGAACGGCACGAGTCCGCGCGCCTTTACCACTTCGACGATCTGCTTCCACTGGGCCTCGTCGAGGTCGACGCCGGTCGGATTGTGACAGCAGGCGTGCAGCACGACGATCGTGCCCGCCGGATAGCTATTAAGCGCGTCGAGCATCGCGCCGAAATTCACGCCATGCGTCCCGCCGTCGTAATAGGGGTACGACACAACCTCGAAACCCGCGCCCTCGAAAAGCGCGCGGTGGTTTTCCCAGCTGGGGTCGCTGATGGCGACCTTGGCGGCCGGATTGAGCCGTTTCAGGAAGTCAGCGCCGATTTTGAGCGCTCCGGTGCCGCCGAGCGCCTCGGCCGTCAGCACGCGTCCCGCCGCGATCAGCGGCGAATTGTCGCCGAGCAGCAGCTTTTGCGCGGCGGCGTTGTAGGCCGCGACGCCTTCGATCGGCAGATAGCCACGCGGCAGCGCCGCTTCGACGCGCGCCTTTTCCGCTTCGCGCACGGCGCGCAGCAGCGGGATCTTGCCTTCTTCGTTGAAGTAGACGCCGACGCCGAGGTTGACTTTGGTCGGGCGCGGATCGGCGTTGAACGCTTCGTTGAGGCCGAGGATTGGATCGCGGGGCGCGAGTTCGACAGCGGAGAAGAGGGACATGATGTCAGTTCGGCGTAGTAAGGAAAGAGGGCGGCTCTTGCGTCGGGCCCGGGCCCGGGCCCCTGAGCCGGCGCCGACGGCCCCTTGAGCCGGCGGCGGATGGCCTAGCTTCGGCAATGGGCGGCCAGCTTGCGGCGGAACGCGAGAGACAGAGAACGAGATTGTAGCGAATTTTGTCGCGAATTCGGGGTGCCAATGCGCCGACGCATAGCGCGAGCGCAAAGCTCCGGGGCCGAACACCAAGTCTGCCCGAGCATGCACAAACCGTTAAAATAGCGTTTTTCGTCGGCAAAGGATGCCCTTTTTTCCTCATGTCCGAACACACGTCCCATGCCGCCGATGCCCTCGACGAATCGAAGTTCGTCGAATTCGAGGGCTCTCCGTTTCACCTTTATCAGCCGTACCTGCCGGCCGGGGATCAGCCGGAGGCGATCAGGCAGATCGTCGAGGGCGTGGAGGACGGTCTCTCGTTCCAGACGCTGCTCGGCGTGACGGGCTCGGGCAAGACGTTCACGATGGCCAATACGATCGCCCGCCTCGGGCGCCCGGCAATCGTGTTCGCGCCGAACAAGACGCTCGCCGCGCAGCTCTACTCGGAGTTCCGCGAGTTTTTCCCGCGCAACGCGGTCGAGTACTTCGTCTCCTACTACGATTACTACCAGCCTGAAGCTTATGTGCCGCAGCGCGACCTTTTCATTGAAAAGGATTCGTCGATCAACGAGCACATCGAGCAAATGAGGCTTTCGGCGACGAAAAGTCTGATGGAGCGGCGCGACGTCGTGATCGTGGCGACCGTCTCGGCGATATACGGTATCGGCAACCCGAGCGAATACCACCAGATGATCCTCACGCTGCGCACGGGCGATAAAATCGGCCAGCGCGAGGTCATCGCGCGGCTGATCGCGATGCAGTACACGCGCAACGAGGCCGATTTCCAGCGAGGCGCATTTCGGGTACGCGGGGACACCATCGACGTCTTCCCGGCCGAGCATGCCGAAATGGCGCTGCGCATCGAGCTTTTCGACGACGAAGTCGATTCGCTGCATCTCTTCGATCCGCTGACGGGCCGCGTGCGCCAGAAAATCCCACGCTTCACCGTCTATCCGTCGTCGCACTACGTGACGCCGCGAGAAACCGTCATGCGCGCTGTGGAGACGATCAAGGCCGAGTTGCGCGAGCGGCTCGAGTTCTTCCATCGGGAAGGCAGGCTCGTCGAGGCGCAACGCCTCGAGCAGCGCACGCGCTTCGACCTCGAGATGCTTCAGGAGCTTGGTTTTTGCAAGGGCATCGAGAATTACTCGCGGCATTTCTCAGGTGCCGCGCCGGGCGAGCCGCCTCCCACACTCGTCGATTACCTGCCGCCCGATGCCTTGATGTTCCTCGACGAGTCGCATGTGCTCATCGGCCAGCTGAACGGCATGTACAACGGCGACCGCGCGCGCAAGCAGAACCTGGTCGACTACGGATTTCGGCTTCCCTCGGCGCTCGACAACCGGCCGCTCAAGTTTCACGAGTTCGAGCGCAAGATGCGGCAGGCGATCTTCGTGACGGCGACGCCCGCCGACTACGAGCGAAAGACATCAGGGCAGGTCGTCGAGCAGGTGGTGCGGCCGACGGGGCTCGTCGATCCCATCGTCGAGGTGCGTCCCGCCCGCACGCAGGTCGACGACGTCCTCGCGGAGATCAATGCGCGCGTCGCCGCGAACGAGCGTGTGCTCGTGACTGTGCTGACCAAGCGCATGGCCGAGCAGTTGACGGAGTTCCTCGCCGATCATGGCGTGCGCGTGCGCTATCTGCATAGCGATATCGACACTGTCGAACGGGTCGAGATCATCCGCGATTTGCGGCTCGGCACATTCGACGTGCTGGTCGGC
>CAYPWK010000328.1:0-6710 GCA_964414365.1 uncultured Burkholderia sp. | reverse complement strand
TCTATGACAAGGCAGTAATCACCAACGCGAGCCGTGAGGCGGCAAGAGCTGGCATCGTATTGGCTTCACCGAAGGCGACGACGGCACAGGTACAGGCGGTTGCAACGAATTACTGCAGCAACTACCTGATCTCACTCGGGAGCAGCGCCAATACGTGTCCCGCCGCAAACGTCACTGTAACGGGAGCACAAGGCAGCTTTGGTAGTCCGCTTTCGGTGACAGTCTCGTACAGTTTTAGCGGCCTTATCCTTGGGAGCATGTTTAGCCCGATCACGGGACCGTTATCGATGTCCGCTACAACAACCATGAATAACGAGTAGGGGACACAGTTATGAGTCGCCGAAACGTCGCCGCATCGCGTCACCGCCAACGACGACTTGGACCACGCTATGGACATGCCACGGCCCGCAAACGGCAAGGGGGTGCCGTGATCGTGATGGTCGCGCTGGTACTAGTTGTGCTCTTAGCCCTTTCTGCCCTGGCCATTGATGTCGCACATCTGTTTGTAGTTAAAAATGAATTGCAGAATGACGCCGATGTTGCTGCATTAGCCGGGGTTGCGTGTGTCTATCAACGCAGCGCGTGTGGGAATTTGACCGCGACGGCACCGGATTGGAATACCGCGTCTCAGGAAGCGACAACCTCGATTTCACTCAACAAGTCGGATGGGGCGACATTGAACACCGCGACTGTCGTTTATGGCTATTGGAATCTGACGGGAACGCCGAGCGGACTGCAGCAGTTGCCCTACACGCCGGGGGCTAATGACTTGCCGGCAGTGCAGGTGACGGTCAGCAGGGCAACTGGTCAAAATGGCGGCCCGGTGAGCGTTACGTTCGGCAATTTCGTCGGGCGGCCTTCCACACCAGTCAGTGCGCAGGCTGTCGCGGTGGTATCCAGCCCCGGGTACGTGGGGCCGGGCGGACTTTTCCCGGTTGCGATCAACCAATGCATGTACAGTGCCATGCGAAGCTTTTGGAACTCCACCACGAATCAGCCGAAGTTGGCGACAAGCACAAGTCCGCTAAACATGGGGGGTGATCAAACCTTACCCCAGACCGTGGGTATGCCGTACAAGTTTCAGATCAATTCGACCTACCATGATTCGTCAGGTACCGGCTGCAACACGGGTCAATGGACCTCACTGGCCAACGGCGGCCAAGTCGGCGCTTCGACAATCAGAAGCTACATAGATAAAACTGCAACGTCGCCAGCGGTCAGCATCGGGTCTCAGATATTCATTGAGAACGGAACAGTCTCTTCGAACTTGCAGGCGGTTGACGGCTGTAGTGCGCTCGACGGTAACCAGAGTTGCGCCTACGAACTGTTTCCTGTGATCAACGAACAGCCGATCTCCAATGGCGCAGCCACAGCGGTCGTGGGCTTTGCATGTCTGAAGGTCGACTCGGGCAATTGGCAAGGCTCCAGCAAATACATCGTGGTCGAGCTGGCCGGTAATCCCGATAAGTGTCAGGCAGCAGGCTCCAGCGGAAACGGACCAGCGTATGGAGCGCTTATGCCGCCTCGTTTGGTTCAGTAAGTCGATGGGGGCTTGGATGAACGAAGTTCTTTTTGGCCTGGTGTTGCTTGGCCCCTGCGGGTGCACGGAGTTGCAAGCGGCTGAGCGACGGCTTCGGGCGAGGTCAACATTCCATTCAGGGTCGGTGAGCCCTCCGCGTCGCGTCTTGCGCCCGGTGGCTTGCGCACGCAATCGAGTCCCCCTCGTTGAAGACCGAAGCATTACGGTTGCCAGCCCCATTGGCTGGTATATGCACGCTATCCATGCATGGGGAAAGTCAAGCCGCTGCGCGCTCGCCGTTCGCGTTGTTGATCGTCGCGCGCAAGCGTACGACGGTGCGGTCGCTTACGAGCCCGAGCAACGCAGACACTTCCCCGTTGGTTCGCCCAGCGAGCAGCAACCGCCGCGCATAGGTATTGCGCAGCACTCGTGGGCTCATGTCGGGCGCCCGAAAATCGATCGCCTCCAGCGCCGGCCGCACGATTTTGATCAGCATCATGTCGCTCATGGCTTTGCCAGTGCGCGGCGCGGGTAAAAGCAGCGAGTTTGGTTCGGGCAAGAGCAGGGAGCGCTGGTAGAGCGAAAGCGGCGCAAGCGCGAACGGCGGTAGCGGCACTCGACGCTCGTCGCGCGGTCCGAGCTTGGGTACGCGAATTTCCGGACGCGGCCCGTCTGTGACGAGTTCGCCCGCTTTCGCCGCGCGAATCTCGGCGGACGTGAGTCCGGTTCCGAGAAGCAGTGCGACGATGGCGCGATTGCGCGTATCTCGACGCTGGTCCATCGGCTGCGGCTGTACGTACGCCTGAAGCCAAATGTCGGCCTCTGGATGCAGAAACAGCGGCTCGGGTTCATCGTCCGGCCAGGCCTGGCTGCGCGCGTAGTCAAACGCCGGATTCGCTTCACGCAGGCCGATTGTCACGAGGTGTCGGCACAGGCGATCGATCAGCTTCACGTAGCGCAATCGCGTTGTGGTACCGGCGGCGGAGCGCCGATCGGTATCCGCCAAGAAAGACTCGAAGACGGCGGGCCCGAACGTGGCAAGGTTTTCTCTGTGCGCGGTCAGGTGCCGGACGAACCGATCGAACATCGCTTCGTGCTGCTTGACCGAGCGCGCAGAAAACAGTCGGCCGTCGACGCCGGCGGCGTCGGTTTGCTGCCAGAGTCGATAGGCGTCGGTCGGTTTGGCCAACCACGAAGAGCATTCGTCCATAGCAGTTTGTATACTGTAATTGCGCGACACCCCACCCCTTGGCGAATCTACGATTCGCCACTCAGTCTGTAGGTAGAGGGGGCTCGCGTACATATGTTGAAGCAATTTGCGTGAGGCCTTCAGGCCGGGGTGGTTGACCGGCGTCGTAGAAGTGTTGGTCGGCAATGTTAGCGGCAGAGTCACTTATTCGGCTGCCTCGCTTCGACGATCGCTCGGACAATCACGTAGACGGCTGGAAGCTGCTCGTCATCGCGGCGCCAGTCCACCGCTTCGTCGATGTTGGGTCCGGCCAGGCGGCTTTCGCCGAGCCGGAGAAACGCATCGACAATCGGATTTTCGTGGCGAGATTGAAACCGAGGTCTGAAAACGCCTGCTCCTCGATCTCAAGGAGCCAGCGCCACGTCAGCGCCGAGGGCGACCACGACTGCCGCCGTGGCAGGTGACGCAGCACGAGCATACCAATGATGCACTGCAAGTCGATGGCAGCGCGTTGAATGGCGCTCAAGTTGGACCCGGTCAAATTCCGGGTCGCCGTGTTCGAGCAAAGCCGCGTTGAACATGACTCCCTCTTCAAACTTGGCAGGTGGCGAGCCTAGGCACGAACTTTCGTTGCGCGGCGCTCCGCGAGCATCAGCCGGATCTGACTGAGATGCCAGTCCGCAACTGCATCGTGAGCGTCGATACCGGTCGATCGGCGTGGAAATGGGAGGCCACACGCCCAGGTAACGGCAGACAGCCGAGACATAAGGCTTCGCCCCAAGTCCTGACGAGGCCTCGCACTGTGCAATTAGTCGGCGCGCGGCGGCTTCCACCCGCGTGTCGCCGACATGGGTGCGCAGCCAGCCGAGAGTTTGCCGGTCGGCTTCGTTGACAATCCGGATCAGATGTTCCACGACTTACCCCTGTTTGCCTATACAGTTGTAAATATATACAGGTTTTCCGGTCAACGGCAAGGCGACGGTGCTGCTTGGCCAAAGAGCAAACAGTCGAGTGCCGCGCTGCGCTGCAAATTGGCAGACGATTGAGCTTAACGGAGGCTCTTAACAACCCACCGCTGACCTCGCCGGCTTGACGTCAACAGGGCCACCGTCGCGGTAGGCGCGGCGGTTTGAGGCGGCTTTGAATGGCATCGCTGGCCGGTTTTTCCGATAGGTCCTTTTTCCGCGGGGTTACACCGGCGCCAAAGTCCTTACACCCGCCAAATTTCGTCACCTTCTGTGTCACCGAGGCAACAAGTCAATTTCTCGAACGGGATACCTTGATCCTGCTTCTTGGCGTAACGTGCGGCATGCGCATAACCGAAGTCGCCCGCCTCGAGGTGGCCAGCGTGCTATTGAAATCGGGCACACGACGGTGGAAAGCACCAGGCTCCATCACCAAGGGTGCCGCCCGCGGTGTATCTACCTCGCACATGAGTGGGCCGTTGCCGCGTTTGATCGGTACATCGAGTGGCGCTACAAGCGCGGCTTCGGGGTCGCGTTGGATCGGCGCGAGTACCGAGGCCTCATGCCACGAACGAGGTTGGTCCTTACTCGGACGGGCGGCCCGTTCGAGCTGAGCGTTAAACGCCGCACGAATTACGGCGGGGAAGTCATCGAATATCTCGCGGCCGATAGCCTGCAAAGGCACCTTACGACGCTGTATCGGGCTGCAGGCCTCGGCGCGGGATACCGCAACCACAGCGGGCGCAGGACATTCGCAAGTCGCCTAGTCGCGCAGGGCCACTCCTCGGCCACTCACATCTGGATCACGTCTCCCCGTTCACTTGGAAGCCACACCTCGCGAACGGCGTGAAGCCATGGCCTCCTTAGACGAAGACAATTAGCAATACCGCCTGCGTGTACACACGCGGATTTACATCGTTTCAAAAATGATCTATAGTACATCCATCGTACATCCGCGGTTGAGAGTAAAAATGCATACCACGAGGGTTTTCAAGAACGGCAATTCGCAGGCCGTGCGCATCCCGGCTGAGCTTGCCTACGAGCGCAGCGACGTCGAGGTCGAGATAGAGCGCATTGGCGACGAAATTCGTATTCGCCCGGCGCGCCGTCCGCTCGCAGGCGTGCTGAAGAAATTCGCGAAGTTCGGGCCGGATTTCATGGCCGAAGGTCGCGGCGAGCAGGTACAGGCTGAGCGAGAGGCCCTTTGATGCCGCGCTTTATGCTCGATACCAACATGTGCATCTACCTGATGAAGAATCAGCCGGAGCAGGTCGCCAAGCGCTTCGCCCAGTGCTACGTGGGCGACGTCGTGATGTCCGCAATCACCTATGCCGAGCTTCAATACGGAGTGACCGTTTCGGCGAACCGGAGCAGGGAGCGCCGTAACCTTGCCGCCCTGATCGAGGACATACCGGTCGTGCCCTTTGACGCGGCCGCAGCAAGCGCCTATGGGCCGATTCGCGAGGCGACGCGCGAGCGCAAGAGCGATCACCTGGATAAGCTGATCGCTAGTCACGCGGTCTCGCTTGATTTGGTGCTCGTCACGAACAACACACGAGACTTTGCCAGCTACCCAGGGGTCAATCTGGAAAACTGGCTCGACGACTGATCCAAAAAGGGAAAGCCGGCCGCACGCTGGCACAGAGGAAAACAGGGAACTGAATGCCGCGCGCATGAGGGCCCTCTTGACGTTGCGCCTCTCACCAGGAGCGGTACTTGCCGCGTGTGGGACGAGTTGCAGTTAGAGCCCATCCGTGAGGTCCATTGGTATGAGTCGTGCGGGGCCCCGCTCGTCGGTGCGGACAAAACGCTGTCTCAGGGCCAGGCGTGCGAGCAGGCTTACACGCTTGTGCGTTCACTCAACGAACACGGCCAATCCGCTGATGCCTACAGGCGGCGCAAATACTAGGAAAACATGAGCTACGAAGACTCCCCCGTGCACCCGGCCGCGACGGCAGCAGCAGTCGCCGCTCAAATCCGGTTGGGCCAGTCTCTGGCGAGCTCATGTGGCATTGCCTCGCGAGGTAGCCTTGGAAGAGTTTACCGTCTTCATTCGAGCGGTGAGTCGCGAGCGCGCCGACGCCGGTATGGAAGACGCACTCAAAGCAATGTATCCGGATGTGTATCGGATAGATTTTATGGAGGCTTGCTACAACATGACGTCCGCTCGCGAATTAGTCGAGCAGGGCGTGTCTCGCCGCGAAAACGACCGCCTCTTTGAGACCGCGTGGCAGGGCGACCATGTGAAAGGCTGGGTGACGAGGCCCGTCTTTGTAGTGTCGGACGCGGCTGAATTGTTCGAGGCCTGGGCCGCGGCTCGGCAATCCAATCAGGCTGCATAGGAAAACATGCAACGTACTACGCTCGTTATCGCTGAGATTCTCGAACGAACGCGCGACAACTTCACTGGTCACCCATCAGGAAACGGCCATGCCCGCCCGTACGTTCATCCGGCTCGCCTCGGGTGCCCGTCACGTCGAATGAGCCATGCGTGCGTCAGCGACAAGCTAACGGGACTAAAAGCGTTGGATGAGAGTCATGATCGAGCAGAAACTGATTAGGCTGGCTACCGTCATCGGCGCTGCCATATTCCTGTGCCGCACCGTCTTTTCCCGGCCTGAACGCCGCAAGCTTAATCTAGCGATGAGGGCACTCGACAATGTGGAGCGTGCGCCTCGTGAGACTGGTGGACTGGCTGGTCGGCCGCGCGGCTAGCGCGTGAAAGGTCACGGTTTATGAGGCAAGCCTGTGCGCAGCCAACCCCTCTTTTGACAGGTGATTCATGAGCACCAAGCACCACATCCGGTTTCAGGCGAAACAAGGCGATCAGCCCAGCTGGGATCTCTACGCGGAGCTTTTAGAGCCGGACGACGTCGTATACCTCGAACTTGAAGGCGTCCAGGCGGATATCACGATGATTGGGAACCTGGAGCATGCGCCGGGTACAGTGTTGCTGCGCTTGCCGGTCGCCACGGCGAAGCAGCTAGGTCTCGTGCCGCCCGGCTGGGAGAAGGAGTAGCCATGCGCGAATATCGGG
>CAYPWK010000327.1:0-6715 GCA_964414365.1 uncultured Burkholderia sp. | reverse complement strand
GCGGCGTAAAAGCGGCCCGACATCAGCCGCGCGAGGTGACGATTGAGCGCGCCGACAGGCGGCGAAATCGACATGTCGTTGTCGTTGAGGATGACGAGCAACGGCAGGTCGTCGCATACGCCCGCATTGTTCATTGCCTCGAACGCCATGCCGGCCGTCATTGCGCCGTCGCCGATGACCGCGATCGAAAACCGGTTGTCGCCGGCGAGCTTGCTGCCGATCGCCATGCCGAGCGCCGCCGAGATCGACGTGCTCGAATGGGCCGTGCCGAACGTGTCGTATTCCGATTCCGAGCGGCGCGGAAACCCCGAGATGCCGCCGCGCTGGCGCAGCGTATGCATCTGGTCGCGGCGCCCAGTGAGGATCTTGTGGGGATAGGTTTGATGACCGACATCCCAGACGATGCGGTCGTGCGGCGTGTCGAACACGTAATGCAGAGCGATCGTTAGCTCAACCGTGCCGAGATTGGACGACAAGTGCCCGCCCGTCTGCGACACGCTGTCGAGCACGAACGCCCGCAGCTCGTCGGCAAGCGGCTTCAGTTGACGACGGTCGAGACGGCGAAGGTCCGCCGGGTCGTCGATGGTTTTCAGCAAGTCGTACATCGTCGTTCCATTGTAGGAAAACTTACGCGCCCGCATTTTTCTCGCGCACCCCGTAGCATTCGCGCGGCGGCGGGCTCGCGTTCAACTGACCCGGTTCACGACCAGGTCCGCCAACTCGGCGAGGCGTTGCGCGCGCCCGTCGAATGAGCCAAGCGCCTCGTGCGCCTCGCGATGCAACTGCGCCGCAAGCGCACGCGATGCGTCGAGCCCGAGGATCGACACGTAGGTCGGCTTGCCGTCCTTCGCATCCTTGCCCGCCGTCTTGCCGAGCGTTGCCGAATCCGTCGTGACATCGAGGATGTCGTCGACCACCTGGAACGCCAGTCCGATCGCCGCTGCGTAGCGGTCGAGCGCGCGCATGGCGTCGGTGCTCTGAGCCGCACCGGCGAGCGCCCCCATGCGGACAGCCGCGCGCAAGAGCGCGCCCGTCTTCATCCGATGCATCGTCTCGAGCTGCTCACGCGTGAGCGTCAAGCCCACGCTCGCGAGATCGATCGCCTGGCCGCCCGCCATGCCGAGCGAACCGCTTGCGAGCGCAAGCTCGCGCACGAGCGCCGCCTGAGTCGCGGGCTCGAGGGCCGCTTCATCGGTAAGCGCGATGAACGCCTGCGATTGCAGTGCGTCGCCGACGAGCAGCGCCGTGGCTTCGTCGTACTTGACGTGCACCGTGGGCTTGCCGCGCCGCAGCTCGTCATCGTCCATGCACGGCATGTCGTCGTGCACGAGCGAGTAGACGTGGATCATCTCGATCGCGGCCGAAGCCGCTTCGAGCGCTTGCGCTTGTGCGCCGGTCAGTTCGCCCGCCGCGTGAACGAGGAGCGGCCGCACCCGCTTGCCGCCGCCGAGCGCCGCATACCGCATCGCCTCGTGCAGGCGCGCAGGCTCCACCTGCGGACCCGGCAGATAGCGTTCGAGTGCCGCCTCGACGCGCGCGAGCACCGCGCGCATCCATTCGTCAAAAGTCATAAGTCGTCTCCGCCTTCCGCGGCAGGGGTGCCGGCAGGCAGAGGCTTTAACGTCTCACCGTCGAGTACGCGCACTTGCTGCTCCACCTTTTCCAGTTGTTGCTGACAGTACGCCACGAGGGCCGCGCCACGCCGATACGCGGCGAGGGACTCCTCAAGGCTCAACGCGCCGCCTTCCATCCGGGCGACGAGCTGCTCCAGTTCCGCGAGCGCCGCTTCATAGTTCTCGGGTAGCGGCGCCTCGCTGTCAGGTCCGCATTCTGCGGACGAGGCGGCGTCCTCGGGTGCGGTTTTCGCCATCGAAATAGGGTGTTTTCAAAAACAAGTCGCACATTCTACGGCAAAAGCCGCCATTCGGCCCCATCGGGCACCTTTGCCGTTCGCGTCAAAGCAACGGCGCGCAACTATCCTGCCTGAAGGTCTCGGAACAACGACATGGTAATGGCCCAATCGACTCATTCACGTGGGCACCGTTGTTTGAGTGTTGCGTCCGCGCCAAAACGACAGACAAAAACACCACGTGTTTGGCCGATCCTATACGCCTCCCGGACGGGCCAGCGCGTCGTTTCGACGCAAATCAAAGGGTAAACATGGACTTAGGTGCCCCACTGAGAGTGGAAAGGGTATAATCGCCGGCTCCCCAAATCGAATCTTCGATGGTTGGGTTGTTCACTGCTTTCACGTCTTCATCGGGAGTGGGAATGTCCAATCTGAGCAATGCATTGCAGCTGAAGGCCATCTCCAGTCAGCTGCCAGTCACGGCTTACTTTGACGAAGCGCTTCTCACGCGCGAATTGGAAGTACTTTTCAGGAAAGGTCCCCGCTACGTCGGGCACGAGCTGATGGTTCCCGAGGTTGGAAGCTATTTTGCACTGCCTGGCGAAAACGAGGGCCGCGTGCTCGTTCGCAACGAGCGTTCGGAGGTCGAGCTGCTTTCGAACGTCTGCCGACATCGACAGGCCATCATGCTCAACGGGCGCGGCCAGACGCAGAATATCGTCTGCCCGCTCCACCGCTGGACTTACAACCTCGACGGCGAGCTGCTCGGCGCCCCGCACTTCGCCGATAACCCCTGCCTGAACCTCGGCGCAACGAAGCTGCAAAACTGGCACGGCCTGCTTTTTGAGGCCGGGGGGCGCGACGTCGCCCAAGACCTAGCGAAGCTCGGCACGCGTAATCACTTCGATTTCTCGGAATACATGTTCGATCATGTTGAAGTGCACGAGTGCAACTACAACTGGAAGACCTTCATCGAGGTCTACCTGGAGGACTATCACGTCGTACCTTTTCACCCGGGCCTCGGGAGCTTCGTCAATTGCGACGATCTCACGTGGGAATTCGGCAACTGGTACAGCGTGCAGACGGTCGGCGTCAATGCGGGTCTCGCGAAGGCGGGCAGTCCCGTCTATCGCAAGTGGCACGAGGAAGTCCTGCGCGTGCGCGGGGGCAAGCCGCCCGAGTACGGCGCCATCTGGATGGTGTACTACCCGGGGCTCATGATCGAGTGGTATCCCCATGTGCTCGTGCTGTCCTGGCTGATCCCACGCGGGCCGCGCAAGACGACGAACATCGTCGAGTTTTATTACCCTGAGGAATTCGCCCTCTTCGAGCGCGAATTCGTCGAGGCGGAGCGCGCTGCGTATTTGGAGACGGCACGCGAGGACGACGAGATTGCCGAACGGATGGATGCCGGCCGTCTTGCACTCATGCAGCGCGGTGAATCACAGGTGGGGCCGTACCAGAGCCCGATGGAAGACGGCATGCAGCATTTCCATGAGTTCCTGCGGCGGGAGCTGGGTACGATTTAAGTTGGCAGACCCGAAAGCAGCCGCATTAGCACCGAGACGGGCAAGAGGTACTCCTCCTTGCCCGTTTTTTTTTGCGCCACGGCTGCACGACCGATGTGTGTCGCTATCGGCCTGAAATCATAGTGAACAGGCCCTAAACTTGGAGCATCACACGTCAGCCTCCGCCGACCACCGAGGACCATCATGCCGCACACCCATTACACGACGCTGATCCTGGCCGCCAATCTCGCCGAGCGCCTCGAGCACGCCCCGCAATCCGTGCTCGTCTTTGATTGCAGCTTCAATCTGGCCGACCCGACGGCTGGCGAAAAGGCCTACGCAGCCGGCCATATCCCCGGCGCGCATTACCTGCACCTGGAGCGTGATCTGTCCGGACCGAAGACAGGGAAGAATGGACGGCACCCGCTACCCGAGCGCGCGGCGCTCGTCGATACGCTTGCCTCGTACGGCCTCATGAAGAACCAGCAGGTCGTCGCTTACGACGCGCAAGGCGGCGCCTATGCCGCACGCCTCTGGTGGCTTCTGCGCTGGCTCGGACACGATTCGGTCGCCGTGCTCGACGGCGGCTTGCAGGCTTGGCAGGGCGCCGGATATGCGCTCGATCAGGCAACGCCGGCACGCACGAAGGGCGACTTCAAGGCCGGGGCCCCACTTGCCGTCACCGTCGACGCCCACGCGCTCGAACAAAATCTGGCGACCCACGAGCGGCTCGTCGTCGATGGGCGCTCGCCCGACCGCTACCGCGGTGAAAACGAGACGATCGACCCCGTCGCCGGTCACATCCCTGGCGCCGTGAATCGCTTCTTCATGGACAATCTGACGAGCGACGGGCGATTCAAGCCCGCACATACGCTGCGAGACGAGTTCAAGGCGGTCGTCGGCGCCACGCAGCCGGAACATGTCGTGCTGAGCTGCGGCTCAGGCGTCACGGCCTGCCACAATGCGCTGGCGCTGGAGGTGGCCGGGTTGCACGGCTACGCGCTATACCCAGGCTCATGGAGCGAGTGGTGCGCGGAACCGTCCCGGCCCATCGCTGTGGGGCCGAAGGTCTAAGCAGCAAGAAAAGAGCCGGTTGCGGGCCGTCACCGACGCGGCAACCGGCTCGTCAGGACCGCTACGCCACGCCATGCTCGCGAAACCACGCGAGCGTGCGGCGCCATCCGTCCTCGGCATCGGCCTTGCGGTAGCTTGGCCGATAATCGGCGAAGAAAGCGTGGCCGGCGTCGGGATAGACGACGAACTCCGAGCCGCGGGCGACCTTCGACCCTTGCGCGAGCAAAGCCTTCATTCGCTCTATCGAGTCTTGCGGGTTCCCTTGATCCTGAAGCCCGTAAAGACCGAGCACGGGCGCGTGCAGATTGCCGACTCTGTCGATCGGATTGAACGGCTTCATTTCGGTCGTTTTGCCGACGAGAAACCCGTAGAACGCGACGACGGCCTTGAGCTTCGGATTGTGCTCCGCGAAAAGCCACGCTTGCCTGCCGCCCCAGCAGAACCCCATCGCCCCAACCCGTTTCAGATCGCCGCCGTGCTTGCCGGCCCATTGAACGGCTGCATCGAGATCGGCCATGACGGAAGCATCGGGCGTTTTGGCCACGAGCTCGTCGTTCAGTTGCTGAATCGATTTGTAGGCATTCGGATCGCCCTGGCGGGAGAACAGGTCCGGGGCAATCGCGAGATAGCCGAGTTTCGCGAAACGCCGGCAGACATCGGCGATATGCTCATGGACGCCGAAAATCTCGTGAATCACGATCACGACCGGCAGATTCGTCTTGCCCTGCGGCTGGGCGCGGTAGGCAGGCACGAGGGTACCCTGCGATTGGAATCCGACTTCGCCCGCCTCGAGGCCTAGACTGTCGGTATGGATGGTCTGCGCCGAGACCGGCAGCACCGCCGCGGCAAATCCACTGCCGATCGCCGCCTTCAGGAAGGTACGGCGATCGAAAGGGACGTGCGGCACCAGGTTGTCGATATCAGGTGAGAACATTTTTGCTCCTTGTTTTTGGGGATCACCTGCTGCAAAAGCACGAAGTTAGAACGCGCTAATGCAGCTTGACACGGGGCAGCGTGGTGCGCCGCAGCCAGTGCGCAAAGGTATCGAGCACCATGCGCGGATAACCGTGCAACGCGGCAATGTGCAGCCTGTACAGCGACATATACATGAAACGCGCAAAGAGCCCTTCGATCAGCATGCTTCCGCCGATCAGCCCGCCCATCAGGTTGCCGACCGCGCTGAAGTGGCCGAGCGAAACCAGCGACCCGAAGTCGCGGTAGGTGAACTCGGGCAACGGCCGGCCCTCGAGCCGGTTGGCGAACGCCCGCAGCAAAAAACTCGCTTGCTGGTGCGCGGCCTGCGCGCGCGGCGGGACCTTGCGGTCGCTGCCGTTGTCGTCGGGCCACGAACAGGCGGCGCAGTCGCCAAGTGCAAAGATATCGTCATCGACTTCCGTTTGCAGCGTGCGCCGCACGCAGAGCTGGCCGAGCTTCGTCACGGTCAGCCCGTCAAGCCGCGAAAGCACGGCCGGCGCCTTGATACCGGCAGCCCAGACGGTCAGATCGGCGCGCACTGTCTTGCCGCTCCCTGTACGCACGATGCCGGGCGCGATTTCGGCCACTCTTTCCCCGGTCATCAGCTTGACGCCGAGCTTTCGCAGGAGCTCAGCCGTGGCGCTCGAGACGCGCTCAGGCAATGCGGGCAGAATGCGCGGCCCGGCCTCGATGACGACGATGCCGACATCGTCGCTCGGGTGAAGCTTATGGAGCCCGTACGCGGAAAGCACTTGCGCCGTGTTGCGCAGTTCGGCCGATAGTTCTACACCGGTGGCGCCGCCGCCGACGATGGCAATCTGAATGCGCGGCTCTGTTTCCGGCGGCCCGTCCGGCCCGTCCTCGACGGTCACATAGGCCTGATGCTCGGCGCGCATGCAGGCGGCAATGAGTTTCTTGCGAAAGCGCTCGGCCTCTTCGACCGTATCGAGCGCGATCGCATGCTGCTCGGCGCCGGGCACGCCGAAAAACGCCGTCGTGCTCCCGATTGCGATGACGAGTGTGTCGTACTCGAGTTCGCGCGCCGGCAGGAGTTCGGCGCCGTCGTCGTCGAGCACGGGCCCCAGTCTGATTTGCTTGGCGGCGCGGTCGATGCCGACGAGCTCGCCCTGCTGAAATTCGAAGCCATGCCAGCGCGCCTGCGCCGCATATTCGAGCTCCTGCGTGAACGGGTCCATGCTGCCTGCCGCGACTTCATGCAGCAACGGCTTCCAGATATGCGTCGGAGAACGATCGACAAGCGTGACGATCGCGCGCTGGGCGCGCTTACGACCGCCATAGCGATCGCCCA